>JADIMQ010000127.1 GCA_017694655.1 Candidatus Cryptobacteroides merdigallinarum | reverse complement strand
GCGGCGCGAATCCCGGTGACGGGATATACATCCTCCTGAAAGAAATCATCGACAACTCCATTGACGAATTCTCGTCCGGGTTCGGAAAGAACATCAACGTGACCATCGAGGACAAGACTGTAACTGTCAGGGACTTCGGCCGTGGCATTCCCCTCGACTCCGTGATAAAGGCCACCAGCAACCTGAACACCGGGGGAAAGTTCGACAACAAGGCCTTCAAGAAATCAGTGGGGCTGAACGGGGTCGGGACCAAGGCGGTAAACGCACTGTCGGAATATTTCTATATCGAATCCTTCAGGAACGGGGAGTCCTCGTTCGCGGAATACTCGAGAGGGAACCTGACGGCCTCCGGGAAGAGGGAGACCAAGGAGAAGAACGGCACCCTGGTAAAATATGTCGCGGACTCGGAGCTTTTCGGGGACTTCAGCTACAACCTCGGGTTCGTGGAGACCTCCCTGAAGAACTACTCCTACCTTAAAAGGGGCCTTACCCTCACCCTGAACGGCACCCAGTATTCCTCGAAGAACGGTCTGCTGGACCTCGTGAACGAGAACATGTCCGACGAGCCGCTCTACCCGCCTATCCATCTCGAGGGCGAGGACATAGAGGTAGTCATCACCCACAGCAACAGCTACGGGGAGAACATTGCCTCCTTCGTCAACGGGCAGAACACGCGGGACGGGGGTACGCATCTCGCAGCCCTCCGGGAAGCCGTGGTCAAGACCCTGAAGGAGTTCTACAAGAAGGACTATGCCCCTGAAGACATACGCCAGGGCATCGTCGGGGCCATAAGCATAGGCATACAGGAACCGCGCTTCGAGTCACAGACAAAGATAAAGCTCGGGTCCACCTACATGTGGGAGGAGTCCCGCAAGGACGGGGACGGCAACACCGTGATTGAGCGCGGGCCGACAATAAGGAGCTATGTCAACGACTTCATAAAGACGAACCTCGACAATTACCTGCACATACACAAGGACACCGCCGCGGCCATCCAGGAGAAGATAACGTCTTCAGAGCAGGAGAGGAAGGAGATATCCGGGATCCAGAAGAAGACCAGGGAGCGCAGCAAGCGGGCCAACGTCTACAACAAGAAGCTCCGCGACTGCAGCATACACTACAACGACAAGCTCCCGGCCTCCAGGATGGAGCTTGCGGAGAAGACCAGCATATTCATAACCGAGGGAGACTCCGCGAGCGGGACCATCACCAAGGCGCGCAACGCCAACACGCAGGCCGTGTTCAGCCTCCGGGGAAAACCGGTGAACTGCTACAAGGTCAGCCGCAAGAAGGTGGCGGAGAACGAGGAGCTGAACCTCCTGATAAACGCCCTCGGCGTAGAGGACGACATGGCGGACCTGAGGTACAACAACATCATTGTCGCCACGGATGCCGACGACGACGGGATGCACATCCGGATGCTCGTGCTCACATTCTTCCTGAAATACTATCCGGAACTGGTCAGGAGGGGGCACGTGTACATACTGCAGACTCCCCTGTTCAGGGTCAGGAACAAGAAGGATGTCAGGTACTGCTACAACATCGAAGAAAGGGACGCGGCTGTAAAGGCCCTCAAGAGCGGGGTGCAGATAACGCGGTTCAAGGGCCTCGGGGAAATCTCCGACAGCGAGTTCAGGGAATTCATCGGGGAGGACATCCGGCTCGACACGGTGAGCATCAACGACGAGGAGTCCATAGCCGACCTGCTCGAGTTCTACATGGGGGACAACACCATAGACCGGCAGAACTTCATCAGGCAGAACCTGAAGTCGGAAGAGGAACTCGACGATATCAACATCTGAAAGGTATGCGCGGAGCAGGCATATTCCGCGCATACCTTTCCTCATTTAAAGTATATAATATATTATGTGGAGAAAATTTTGCGGATTCGTACTGAAATCCCTCGGCTGGACGGCAGACAGCGGTCCCGCCCCGGAGGACAAGTGCCTCATACTCGGTGTCCCGCACACATCCATCTGGGATTTCGCCATATCCTACCTCTACTACACGTCGGTAGGGGGCAAGGCATACGTTATGATAAAGAAAGAGTTTTTCGTCGGCCCGCTCGGATGGCTGCTCAGGAAGCTCGGAGGGGTACCTGTCGACAGGAAAAACTCTACAAGGCTGCTGCTCAGCCTTATACACGAGATGAACAAGGTAGAGAAGATGCATCTCGCCATTGCTCCTGAAGGGACAAGGAAACCGGTAAGGAGATGGAAGACAGGCTTCCATACCATCGCGAAGGAGACTGGTGTGCCAGTATACCTCGGATATTTCGACTGGGGCACAAGGCATGTGGGGCGCGGAGAGAAGGTCGAGCTCACGGATGACGCCAAGGCAGACATGAAGCGCATCCAGGAAATCTACGAGACAATGCACCTGACCGGCAAATATCCGGAAAATTATATCACCCGTTAATCAAAAGGAATGAACTTCATATACAAAAAATTCATGAAAATGCGCGAGAGGTACATCAACACCCTCGCCAAGCTATATGAATACTCGACCACGGTCTACGAGAACAACAAGCTCTCCGTGATGCTGGACTCGGACATGAGGTACACCTACGGCAGCTTCAGGAAAAAATGCGACGAGATATCGCACAGGCTCTCCCGCTACGGCATAGGCGCCGGGGACAAGGTCGCGATACTGTCGCAGAACATGCCTAACTGGACTGTCGCCATGTTTTCGCTGGTGCCCTTCGGAAGAGTATCCGTGCCCATACTGCCGGACTCCTCTGAAAACGAGGTCACCAATATCCTGAACCACTCCGGGAGCAAGGCCATCTTCATATCGAAGCGGCTTCTGCCGAAGCTCAGCAAGGAATGCAGCGAGAAAATGGACCTGGTCATAGACATAGAGACATTCGAGATAATCAGGCGCAACGACGACGCCTTCACCTGTGACGGCAAGACTGCACAGCCGCAGCCGGACGACATAGCCACCATCATCTACACCTCCGGGACCACCGGCAATGCCAAGGGCGTGATGCTGAGCCACAGGAACCTGTGCCAGAACATCATTGAGTCCCTCCATGCCCACAAGTGCACCGAAAGGGACGTCTGGCTGTCCATACTGCCGATGGCCCACACCTACGAGCTGAGCATAGGAGTCCTCTACCCTCTTTTCGTCGGGGCCTGTGTCTACTATATCCAGAAACCGCCTACCCCTACCGTGCTGCTCTCCGCGATGAAGGCCGTGCGGCCGACGGTAATGCTCTCGGTACCGCTGATAATAGAGAAGATATACAAGAACAGCGTTGTCCCGACCATCCGCCGCAGCCGTGTCCTGAAGTGGATGAAGAGACACACGCCTACCCTGCTCTGCAGGCTCATCGGAATGAAGCTGAAGGCAACTTTCGGTGGCAGGCTGAAATTCTTCGGCATAGGCGGCTCGAAACTGGACCTCACGGTGGAGGAATTCCTGAAAAAGGCGAAGTTCCCGTATGCCATAGGCTACGGGCTTACCGAGACAGCCCCGCTGATCTGCCATGCCGGCGTGAAGCACACCAAGCCAGGCTCTACCGGGGTCGCCGCATACGGTGTGTCCGTCAAGCTGATAGATGTCAACCCGGAAACCGGGGAAGGGGAAATCGTCTGCAAGGGGGACAACGTGATGCTCGGCTACTACAAGGACCCGGCCCGCACCCGGTCCGTGTTCACTGATGACGGCTGGTTCAGGACCAACGACCTCGCCACGGTCGACGAGAAGGGACGCTACTACATAAAAGGCCGCCTGAGCAACATGATCCTCGGGCCTTCAGGGGAGAATATCTATCCGGAGGAAATCGAGAATGTCATAAACAACATGGAGGAGGTCAACGAGTCCATAGTCCTCGAGCGTGACGGACGCCTGGTGGCCCTTGTCCAGTTCAACGACAACATCATCAACTGGAACCAGGAAGGCGAGGACCAGTTCTTCGAGAAGCTGCAGGCACGGAAGGAAGCCATAATGAACTATGTGAACCGCCACGTGAACAAGTCCTCGAAAATCAACGATGTGGAGGTTGTCAAGGAACCTTTCGAAAAGACCGCCACCCAGAAGATCCGCCGCTTCAAGTACAGCCGGAAGGAGGAGCCCGGCAAGGGACAGCCGGGAACAGAAGACGGGAAGAAGGCCGGAGAATGACAGGGCCGGACTCCAGGCTACTTTCCCCTGTACTCGGACGGTGACACCCCGTATTTCTCCTTGAAGCACTTGGAGAAGTACGAGGCTGTGGTAAAGCCCACCTTATACATCACCTCGGAGACGGTGAATTTTCCCTGCGAAAGATAAAGGGCTGCCTTGCGCAGGCGTATGTCCCTGATGAACTCCACAATGCCCAGCCCTGTGAGCTGCTTTATCCTGCGGTAGATCTGCTTGCTTCCGTAGCGGCTCTCGCTGCACAGCACCGATGCCGAGAAGGACGGGTCCTCGAGGTGGCGGGTAACAATGTCCACCACATTCTGGAGGAGTTCCTCGTCGAAAGACCGGCCCTCCTCCACGGCCCCGGGCTCGAGCATCTTCTGCTCCCTTGTCTTGGAGAGCCAGTTCTCGTGCCGTATCAGGAGCTGGATGATGCGGTTGTTCAGGTAGTCCAGGTCGAAAGGCTTGGCTATGAACGCGTCCGCGTATTCGTATGAGCGTGTCTCCGTCTTCACGTCATTTTTCCCGGTAAGCACTATGATGGGAAGGAAGGCGGTCTTTATGGAAGACCTTATCTCCCTGCACATCTCGAGGCCGTCCATCCCGGGCATGGAAATATCCGTGATGACAAGGTCCGTCTTTTCCGTCGAGAGCAGCTCGAGCCCCCTCTTCCCGTCCTCCGCGGTCAGGAAGCTATAGTCCTTGCCGAGGGAGGCGGCGATGAAGTCCCTGATGTCGGAATTGTCCTCCACTATGAGGATGATAGGCTTGCGCTCGTGCTGCCAGACGTTGGAAAGGCTATGGAGAGAATAATGCTCCCCGGGATCCTTCCGAAGCACGAACGAGTCCGCCTTCATGGTGGAGAGCCGGATAGTGAAGGTCGAGCCCTTCCCCTGCTCGGAAGTGACGGACAGCTTCCCCTTGTGCAGGTCCACCGTCTCCTTCACGAGGGCCAGGCCTATGCCGGAACCTCCGGGATCCGCCGAGGCGCTGCCCGGAGCCCGGTAATAACGCCGGAATATCATCG
The DNA here is from genome assembly GCA_017694655.1 of Candidatus Cryptobacteroides merdigallinarum. Taxonomy (GTDB): domain Bacteria; phylum Bacteroidota; class Bacteroidia; order Bacteroidales; family UBA932; genus Cryptobacteroides; species Cryptobacteroides merdigallinarum. The sequence goes on along the minus strand of JADIMQ010000127.1, from coordinate 8,244 downwards.
GGAGATCCTCCGGAGCAATGCCGCAGCCGGTATCAGACACAGAGATATCGGCGTACACCATCTCCTCCGTCTCCTCCCCTGTCTTCACGCTCATGACAACACTGCCTCCCGGGGCCGTGAACTTCAGGGCGTTGGAAAGCAGGTTGGACAGGGCGGATTCCATCTTCACCTTGTCCACCATGAAGATATAGCCTATCTCGTCGGCCTCGAAGCGGGAACTTATGTTCTTCTCCCCGAAAGCCCCTGCATACCTGTCATATACCGTCCTTGCAAAGTCGCCGAGCGAGGTTGCGGAAGGGATGAAGAGAGTGGAAGTGCTGCTGTCCTCGTTGAAACGCACCATCCGGTCGAGCAGGAGATGTATCTTCTCCGCATTCTGCCGTACCGTATCGAGCTCCCTCGTCCGCAGGGCATCCGACTCCGAGGCTATCATCCGCCCCACGAACCCGAGGATTATGCTGAGTGGACTCTTGAACTCATGGGAGACATTGGACAGGAATTCGGTCTTCATCTCCACGGCCTCCAGCGCACGGACCCTCTCCTCGTGCTCTGTCCGCAGCTGCTGCCTCATCCTCATGTAATAGAAGACCCAGGCACACAACCCGGCAAACACCAGGAAATACAGGACATAGGCGAAGGCTGTGGCATACCAGACCGTACGCACAGTCACCGGCAGGGAGAGAGAGGCCGCAGGCACCCTGCCGTCGGCCGAGGCAATGGCCACCTCGAAACGGTATTTCCCCGAAGGGACATTTATGAAAACGGCCCTGGTATCCGACGTCACCTGCCATCCGTCGTCCAGCCCGGCCATCCTGTAGGCGAACCGTCCCGTCCTCCCGGAGAAATCGAAGGCCGAATACTCCATGGCGAAGGTGTTCTGGTCATGCCTGAGGGTTATCCCTGTGTCCAGGGCCCGGCTGTCCGGGAGGATGACATTGCCGTCGTATTCGCGTCCGACCTCCACATTCTCGTTGTCGAGGATGAAGGCCGTCACCGCCACATCCGCAGGGCCTTCCGTAGCCGGGACATAATCCGGGTCCATCTCGAACCAGCCGTCGGCGGAACCGAAAAGCATCGTGCCTCCGGAAGAAGAAAGGCCGCAGAAAAGCGGGATATCCCCGAACGGGCAATGCGTCCAGGGCCCTCCTGCCATGTCCTGGATATAAAGGCTTGTGCCCGAAACGGCAAAAAGTTTCCTTCCGTCACTGTCCACGGCCACCGCATCTATCATCATGTCCAGGCCCTCCACCGGCTCCGCCATCGCGTCCTGTCCCAGACGGAAAAGCCCCCGGCTTGTGCCAATCCATACCGTATCCCCGTCCGCAGCCAGGGCTGTGGCATACCGGTCCTCCGGGAGGCCGACGAAGGATATCTCCGGATCCCGCCCGTCCCCTGCCCGGCTGCAGCCGATGAAGTCCACCATCCCGTTAGACACAGCCGCCCCGAAGCTGTCAGCCATGGCCACGTCCATTACGGCGTCACCCGAGATGGAGGGCACGGTATTCTGGCCGTACTGCGCGTCGGCGATATACGGGCCGGATGCCCCGGACAGCAGCCCGGCCTTGTCCGCCACGAGCAGGAGCCCGTTGTAGGTCCCTATCCAGAGCCTTCCGGAAGCGTCTTCAGCCAGGCTGTACATCCATGTGGAATAATATTTCCCGGAAGGGTCCATGATATCCAGGTGCCGGATGTCCCCGGTGGAGTAGTCGAGGCGGTCGAGGCCCCCGTCCGAGACTATGAACATCCCTGTCCCGTCGTCGAGAAGGTCTCGCACCTTGTTGTGGGAAAGCCGCCTGCCCGGGGCACCTGAGTCGGACCTGTACCAGCGGGCCCTCCCGTCCACATCCCGGACCACGAGACCGTCCATGCCTCCCATGTAGAGCCGGCCCCTGGGGTCGGAGGCCATCACGCGCACATTCAGGCCACCCTTGCTCCCGGTAACCGAGGCTATGGACGTGAATACGCTGTGGGAAGAAAGCCTGGGCATGGCCATGCCGTAGTCCGTACAGATGAATATGTTGTCCCCGGCACCACGGGCAAGGGACCATATCACGTTGTCCGGAAGGCTGTTCCCGTTCCCCGCCTCGTGCACATAATGCGTCATGGCCTCCCCTTCCTTCACGAACAGGCCGTTGTCCGTAGCTATGAACAGGACGGAATCGCTGTACCTGAAAAAATATTTCACAGGGACATTATCCAGGTAGGTCTCCATGGAGGAATCCTCCAGGGAATACCGTATCAGTCCCTGCTCGGTGCCGAGCCAGAGCACGGAAGGGTCCTCCCCGTCCGCGGTTATGTCCAGGACCAGCTTCCTGACGGTCCCCGTGCTGAATCGCCTTGTGCCTTCAGCCGGGGTATAGGAATAGAAACAGTCGTAGCCCCCGAAATAGAGCCTGTCCCCTATCTTCCTTGCACAGGCTATGTGGTCATCTATGGAAAACCCTTCATCCGGGACCATTCCGCCGTGCGGGCCCTCCTCACCCATGGAGAAGCGCAGCAGGCCCCCGGCGGTACATACGTATAGCATGCCGGCGTCCCGCAGCAGGGCCTTCACCTGGAGGTATCCGCAGGCCTCGAGGGTGGAAAAGCTGTCCTTGCAGAAATCATATACGGAGACGCCGGTATCCGTCCCCACCACCATCTTCCCGAAATCCGGGCAGTACAGCAGGGAACTGACATGGTTGTTGCACAGGGAATGGACGTCATCCCGGCTGAACTGGTAGCGGTAGACATGGCTCCCGTCGTACTTGAGGAGACCGGACCTGGTACCTACCCACACATAGCCCGAAGTGTCCTGGAGGGCCGTATATGCGGCATCGGTGAGTTTCTCCATCCCGGCAGGGCGGTAAAAGCCGTACAGGCGTCCGGCCATGGCGTCCTGTCCGGCAACAGTAGCCAAGAGCATGAGTATGACTGCCGGCATGGCGCGGCAAAGGAAAGTTTTCATCAGTTTCCGTTATATGTATGGATGTAAAATTATAAAAAAATTATCATTTGTCCGATTCGGATTAGAGTATGTCCAAATTGTGGTAATATGCATACTGTTTAACGGATACCTTTGTTACAGGCTCGCAGGAGGGCTCCCGCATGGCAGCGGAGGGGCCAGACCATATATCTGGATTTACACTAAACTAATATATGATGAAGAATCTGATTTTGACAACAGTCTCACTCGTCTGCATGCTCGCGGCATCGGCGGCTGTATCCGGTCCGGCCTTCGCGGCCGCCGTGGACATCACGGTCTCGGGCACGGTCACGGACGAGACAGGACTTCCACTCGCCGGACTTACAGTCTACGTCTCCGGCACAGACAACGGCACACTCACGGACCTGGACGGGCACTACACCATCGAAGTCCCGGAGGATGCCGTCCTTGTATTCTCGTATCTCGGCTACAGGACACAGGAGATACCTGTGGGCGGCAGGGCCGTGATAGACATCCAGCTTTTCCCGGACACGGAGGTCCTGGCCGACGCCGTGGTCATTGGCTACGGTACCACCACCCGCCGGGACATGACCGGCTCGATCTCGGCCGTGAACAGCGACGACTTCAACACCGGACTCATATCCTCACCGGAGCAGCTCATAAACGGAAAGGTCTCCGGAGTCCAGATAACCTCCTCCGGCGGTTCCCCGACAAGCGGAAGCACGATACGTATCCGTGGAGGAGCCTCACTTAACGCCTCCAACGACCCTCTGATTGTCCTGGACGGGGTACCTCTCGAGAACGGAGGGGTCAGCGGGATGGGGACGAACTTCCTCTCCCTTGTGAACCCGGCCGACATAGAGTCCATGACAGTCCTGAAGGACGCCTCCTCCACCGCCATCTATGGCTCACGTGCCTCGAACGGAGTTGTCATCATCACCACCAAGAAGGGGCGCGGCGACAAGCTGGACATCAGCTTCAACACCACCCTCTCCCTGCAGAACAAGACAAGGACGGCCGAGATGCTCTCCCCTGAACAATTCGTACAGGTAGCCACCGGTGCCGGCTATGCCTCCCTGCTCGGAGACTGGCAGACGAACGGCTTCACGGACTGGAACGACCAGATATACCAGACGGCCTTCGGGACGGACAACAACCTGAGCGTCGCCGGCAGGTTCACCCGGAACTTCCCGTTCAGGGTGTCCGTAGGCTACTACAACCAGGACGGTATAGTAAAGACCGACAACGCCACAAGGTACACCGGGAACATAAACCTGAACCCGTCCTTCTTCGACGACCACCTGAAGGTCACCCTCAGCGCGAAAGGTGCCATCAACAGGAACAGGTACGCCCAGTCCGGGTCCGCCATCTACAATGCAACCACCGGTGACCCTACAAGGCCGGTCTACTCCGGAAACGACGCATACGGCGGGTACAGCGAGATACTGATGAACGGCGAAGCCGTATCCGGCGGGTCCACACTGAATCCACTGGGACTGCTCGAACAGTACGACAGCCGTGAAGACATGAAAAGGGTAATCGCCAACCTCGACATCGACTACAGCATGCACTTCCTGCCTGAACTCAAGCTCCACCTCACCGGAGGCTACGACTACGCCTCGGCCACGAGCGAGGTCTTCGTACCTGCCACGGCCGCGCAGTACTGGCGCCAGGGAGGTGTCTATACCCCGGCGGGCCCGAACTCGGCGGAGAACAGGCTTTTCACCGCCTACCTGAACTACAGCAAGGAGATTGCAGCAATCAAGTCCCGGATAGATGTCACCGCCGGGTATGACTGGCAATACTGGAGATCCTACGTGTCGGCAGGAGACAGCTACGCCGCCGACAGGGTGACCAGCCTGAACGCCGCATGGACCGCGAACGACCAGAGGCATGTCCTCCTTTCATACTATGCCCGTCTCAACTGGTCCTTCGACGGACGCTACCTGCTGACGGCGACCATACGCCGGGACGGCTCGTCACGCTTCGCACCGGACCAGAGGTGGGGCACCTTCCCTTCCGTGGCCCTCGCATGGAACATGGCCGAGGAGGAGTTCCTGCGCGGCAACGGCATACTTAACAACCTAAAGTTCAGGGCTTCCTACGGGATCACCGGACAGCAGGACGGTATCGGGAACTACGGCTACCTGCCTGTCTACTACATATCCGGCACCAATTCCCAGTACATCACGGACGGGTACGGGAACTACGGCCTGTACTACCAGCCTGGCGCATACGTCGATGACCTCACCTGGGAGACCACCTCATCCTGGAACTTCGGGCTCGATTTCGGCTTCCTTGAAGACAGGATTTCCGGAAGCATAGACTACTATACAAGGAAGACCAGGGACCTGCTCGCCACGGTGCCTGCCGCAGCCGGGACAAACTTCGCCCGCACAGTCACCACCAATGTCGGCAACGTGGACAGCGAAGGTGTGGAATTGAACATAAATGCCACCCCTATAGACACGAGGGACTGGACCTGGAGCCTTTCAGCCAACATGACATGGCAGAAGGTCCGCATCACCAACCTCTCGCTCATAGAAAACACCGATGTCGCCCCCACGCTTGTCGGTGCCACAATCGACGCCCGCCAGGTGCAGGCCTTCGCCGTGGGACAGACCCCGTACGCATACTATGTCTACAAGCAGGTCTATGACGAGAGCGGGAAACCGGTAGAGGGGCTCTACGCAGACCTCAACGGAGACGGCCAGATAAACATCGACGACCGGTATTTCTATCACTCCCCGTCCCCTGACTTCATGCTCGGCTTCAGCACGTCGGTAAGGTGGAGGAACCTTACCCTCAGCACCGCCCTGCGCGCCAACATAGGGAACTACGCCTACAACGCCACAGCCGCCAACAACGGTGCCCTGGAGACACTGAAATATGCTGACGACGCCCTCTACAACCTCTCCACGAGCTATCTCGAGACCGGGTTCAGGACCCGCCAGATATACTCCGACCATTATGTAGAGAACGCCTCCTTCCTGAAGATGGACAACCTCATCCTCAACTACGACTTCGGGAGGATAAAGGACATCATCGGGATAAACCTCTCCTTCATGGTGCAGAACGTGTTCACCATCACGAAGTATTCCGGGGTGGACCCTGAAATATATCTCGGGGTGGACCAGAACTTTTACCCGAGGCCGAGGATATATTCCCTCGGGATAGGCCTTACATTCTAAAAAACACAGGAAAAGATGAAAAGAATCATATACACGATATTGGCGGCGGCAGTGCTGGCAGGAAGCCCGTCATGCGTAGGCTCCCTCGACCAGTACCCGCACACGAGCACTACATCCAACGATGTCTACACCTCGGTGGAAGGCTACCAGATGACCCTCGGAGGCATATATGCAGCCATGATACAGCGTATCAGCAACGTCTCCACCGAAGCCAGGAGCCAGAACTACATAAGGACACTGATGATGTTCCAGGACTGCTCCACGGACGCCTGCGACGCGATATGGCTTGCGGGAGAAAGCCTTACCGACATAAACGGGCTTTCCTGGAATGCCGGGGACCCTTGGTGCTCCGCGATGTATTACCATATATACAATATAGTGGCCATGGCCAACGAACTCATCAGGAACGCCTCCGATGAAGAGCTGCTCTCGCGTTTCAACGAACAGGAACGAGCACAGATAGAGGAATACAGGAACGAGGCCAGATTCCTCCGGGCGTATGCCTACACCCATGCCATCGACTTCTACAACAGGATGCCTTTCGTCACCGAGGAAGACGGCGTCGGCACCTACATCCCACAGATTTACGACAGGGCCCGGATGTTCGCATACGTGACCGGGGAACTTGAGGAGATTGCCCCTCTGCTCGAGGTGACGAACTACGGCCATGCCAACAGGGGCGCCGCATACGCCCTGCTCGCCAGGCTCTACCTCAACGGGGAGACATGGACCGGGACCCCGTACTATGACGAATGCATCGCGGCCTGCAGGAGCGTGATGGCCGACGGCTACAGCCTCGAGTCTGACTACGGCAAACTCTTCAACGGGGACAACCACCTCCGGACCAACGAGATAATCTTCACCCTCGCCTGCGACGGCACCAGCACCACCACCTGGGACGCAACCACCTTCATCACCTGCGGGGAAGTCCTCGCGAACTACGAAGACTATGAGGCCGTCTGGGGTACGGAAGGCGCCGGGGCCTGGAACAATCTCCGGGCACGCCCGCAGCTCGTGGACATATTCGAGACCGGGGACACCCGCGCAAGATTCATAGACCACGACAGGACAGCCGTGAAGGATAACCAGGGGAACACGGTCTCATATACCGAGACGGCCCGCAGCAAGAGCATCACGGCACATGACGATGCCACGACCGGCTACAGGATATACAAGTGGACCAACCTCGACGATGCAGGAGAGCCGGCGAGCTTCTGCGGGGAAGGCGGGGGTGCGAATACCGACTTCCCGGTGTTCAGGCTCGCGGACGTGTACCTGATGCTGGCGGAAGCCGTGGTACGCGGAGGCACAGGAGCGACCATGGCCGAGGCCGTGGGCTATGTGAATGACGTCAGGGAAAGGGCCTTCGGCTCGGACAGCCACAATGTCAGCTCCATAGACCTGGACTTCCTCTGCGACGAAAGGCTTCGAGAGATGTACATGGAGTGCATACGCCGCACCGACCTCATCAGGTTCGGGAAATATACCTCCACCTACAACTGGCAGTGGAAGGGCAATGTCGCCGAAGGCACCGATGTGGATGCGAAATTCCGGTTCCTGCCTGTGCCCGAGGCGGAATACTCCGTAAACCCTGAAATGCAGACAGTCAACAACGAGATAGGCTTCTGACATTGTACATGAAAAGCAAAAACGACAGAAAGATGAAGATAATCAAATACATACCACTGGTCCTGGCAGGCCTCCTGTCAGTATCCTGCATGAAAGACGGAGAGATGCTCATTGCCTCCCTCGGGCAGGAGTCCGGTACGGGGATAATGACCCCGGACGGGGACATCGTCCTTAGCATAGACTACGCCGACGCCCTCGCTCTCACCCTCTACTGGGACGAGGCGGGCACCATCGTCCTGAACAATCCGGACGCGCAGGTCAGCAGCGATGCGGTAATAAATGCCGTACAGTTCTCTGCCGACGCGGATTTTTCCACTTCCATAGAGACAGCCATCTCTGCAGGACAGTACTCGCTGCAGCTCACAGGGTCGCAGCTGAACAGCATCCTTTCCCGCCTCGGCTTTGAGGCAGGAGTGCTGACCCCTCTCTACATCCGTATAAGGACAGCCCTGGGTGAAAACACGGAATCCGTCTACGGGGAGACACTCTCGATAAAGG
>JADIMQ010000126.1 GCA_017694655.1 Candidatus Cryptobacteroides merdigallinarum | reverse complement strand
CCCTCTCGCCCTCCTGTACGATGCCGAGAACCTTTCGGATAAGACATTCGTCACCACGCTCGCAGGTGCCAGCTACCAGTTCATACCAGGGCTCACGCTCGATTTCCAGGCAGCCATGGACCAGCTTTTCGACAAGACCAGCTCCTGGACCGGCGAGACCGCCGCAGGTTCGGCCAGCACATCCAACGCAAGCGTAGTGAGCGGGAGCGGCCGGACGATACAGACCACGACCCAGCTCTCATACAACAGGGATTTCGGTAAACACACGGTGAACGCCGTGGCCGCAGTCGAGACACAGTCCTACAAATACCGTTCTGCCACGGCGACGGCCACCGACCTAACTTTCCCGGAACTCAAATACGACAATCTCTCCCAGGCGGCATCCTACGAGACGGCGAGCGACTATTCCATGTGGGCCCTGGTTTCCTACCTCGTGAGGCTGAACTACTCGTACGGCGGGAAATACATGGCCTCCGTGTCGGTCAGAAGTGACGGTTCGTCAAAGTTCTCCGAAGGCAACAAGTTCAGCACCTTCCCTGCCGCAGCCATTGCCTGGAACATAGGGAAAGAGAACTTCATGAGGAATGCCACCGCCATAAGCAACCTCAAGATCAGGGCCAGCTGGGGACTCACGGGAAGCCAGGCGATAGAGCCTTACGCGACCAAGTCCGCCTTCAGCGATATCACATACCCGTTCAAGATGGGAGGCGCCACCAGCGGTATCCAGATAGGCAATCCGGCCAATCCTGACCTGAGGTGGGAGACCACGGCACAGACCAATGTCGGCATAGACCTCGGGCTCTTCGACGACAGGCTCACCCTCGAGGCTGACTGGTACCTGAAAGACACCTACAGCCTGCTGCTCAACAAGAATGTACCGGCATACCAGGGCGGCGGCACCATAGTCAGCAACATCGGAAGCATCCGCAACAGCGGGTTCGACTTCACCCTTTCGGGCAGGATACTCGAGAAGAAGGACTTCTCGCTCGAGTCCTCCGTCAACTTCTCTATCCTCCGGAACAAGGTCATGGACCTCGGGGATGACGAGGTAGTATATGTGGCCTCCAACCTTACCGGGATAAACGACGGCGCATACGACTTCATCTACAAGGTAGGCGAGCCACTCGGTACCCTCTACGGCCTGAAATACCTCGGCCCATGGCAGAAAGGAGAGGAGGAGCTTGCAGCCAAGTACGGCTGCGTCCCTGGTGACGCCCGTTACGAGGACCTTGACGGGAGCTATACCTACGACAGCTCCGACTACCAGATAATCGGGCACGGCATGCCGCAGTACACCCTGGGATGGAACACCAACTTCCGCTACAGGAACCTGTCCGTGAACATGTTCTGGCAGGGGGTCTTCGGGGTTGACAAGCTCAACTACAACAGGTGCGTGTTCATGATGGCGGCCCGTGACATCAGAGGGGCCACATTCTCGGAAGTCCTCGACAGGTACATCCCGGGAGTCAACGAAGACGCATACCTCCCTGCATGGAGCGAGACGAGCACCTGGTATCCTGTATCGAGCCTCTGGCTGGAGAACGGGAGCTATTTCCGGCTCAAGAACATCAGCGTGGCATACGACTTCAGCGTAAGGAAGGTCGGGGACTTCACGGTATCGCTCAACGCGACAAACCTGTTCACCATCACCAGCTACAAGGGAATCGACCCTGAAGCCAGCAACGTAGGCGGAGGGACTTCGGACATACAGCAGGGGCTGGGCTACGGAGCCTATCCTAACTCAAAGTCAATAACCCTCGGGCTCACCATAAGGTTCTGACAAGATGCCCGGGATACCATATAGAAGATAATAACCGACAAGTACAACTGAATTTATGTCAAAGATATTTCCATTCATAGCGGCGGTCATCTGCAGCGCCGCGCTCTCATCCGGATGCAGCGGATTCCTGACGGAAGAGACAGACGGAAAAGTATTCGACAATGTCCTTTCTTCACAGAAAGGCCTTGAATCTGCCCTGACAGGGGCATACAAGGGGCTCAATGTCCCTTGGTCGATAGGTATCTGCAACGGAACGTTCCAGCAGTTCATGGCCGGTGCGGACGACATATACTGCCCTACTTCCGACACCAACGGGAACCAGTTCGACATCTGCGGTGTCACGGACTCCAACGGCTCCTTCGCGAGCACGTGGAACGGGCTCTACAAAGTGATAATAGGGGCGAACAACGTCATAGACAACTATGAGTCCTGCTCCGGAGACGCCGCCACCATAAAGGTGATGGCCGGGGAAGCCTACTTCCTCCGTGCATACGCCTATTTCATGCTCGTGAGACTGTGGGGCGAGATACCGCTCATCCTTTCCACCTCGTACGACCCGGAAGAGACTTCCATGCAGTCTTCATCGGAAGCGGACATCTATGTGCAGATTGAAAAGGATATAGACAATGCCGTGTTGATGCTCGAGGACGAAAGGAGGAACGGGGAAGCGGGCAGACCGAGCAGGATTGTCGCCCGGGCTCTACGCGCCGAAATCTACCTGACCGAAGCCGGCTGGCCGCTGAAGAAGGAAGGCTACTATGCCAAGGCGGCTGAAGAGGCGAAGGCGGTCCTGGATGAAAGCGCCTCGCGCGGCTTCATCCTCGAGGAGAACTTCACCGACCTGTTCATCAACGATGACAGCAAGGACTGCATCACGTCCGAGGACCTGTTCATAATCCCGGCGAGCACCACAGACAACATCGTGTTCTACGGGGCCTGGAGCGAGCCGTCGGAGATAGGAGGCTGGGACATTGTATTCGCCGAGGTAGGGTTCATGAACAACTTCCCTGACGGCATAAGGAAAGACAATACCTTCTATACCGAATATACCGACGACTCCGGCAAGACGGTCAGCTGGGAAAACTGGAAGATGAGGCATCCGGGTATCCTGAAGCTCATGAAATATCCGCAGAGCGGGGTAAAGGGAAGCAGCTCGAGCACTATACCGGCACACCTGCTGAGGCTTTCCCAGACGGCCCTCACATACGCCGAGGCCAAGGCAAGGTCCGAAGGGCCTGACGAGGCGGCATACAACTGGATCAACCAGATCAGGACCAGGGCTGGGCTGACACCTCTGTCAGGGCTTACTACGGAAGAATTCATCACCGCCTGCGTCAACGAGAGGGCATGGGAGCTTGCCGGAGAAAACGTCCGGTGGTTCGACCTCCTGAGGCTGGAGATGGTGGACGACACCAATGCCTCCAAGGACCCGCAGTACGACCAGACCGTCCAGGTCAAGGAAAGGTACACTTTCCCGCTGCCTGCCAGCGAGACTTTGCTCAACCCTAACTTGAACAAATAAAATGAGACGATACAGTCATGAAAAGAATCATAGGCTTAATCGCATTGGTCCTGGGTATGGCCGCCTGCACGGGAAATACCGGGACCCCATCTGAAAATGACTTCATCCGCGTAAGCGGGAAAGACCTGGTAGCGACTGACGGGAGCAAGTTCTTCATCAAGGGCACAAACCTCGGCTGCTGGCTGAATCCGGAAGGCTACATGTTCGGGTTCGGACGTGCAAGCTCCGCCAGGCTCATCAACACCATGTTCTGCGAGCTCGTGGGACCGGACAGGACGGCCGAATTCTGGAAAAGGTTCAAGGACAACTATGTAACCAGGGCCGACATCGACTTCATCGCCTCCTGCGGTGCCAACACCATCCGTATTCCGTTCAACTACAGGCTGTTCACAGATGAGGACTACATGGGCCTGACTTCGGGCCAGGACGGGTTTGAAAGGATAGACTCCGCTGTCGTATGGTGCCGCGAGGCCGGGCTGAAGGTAATACTCGACATGCACGACGCACCCGGCGGACAGACCGGTGACAACATAGATGACAGCTACGGCTACCCGTGGCTTTTCGAAAGTACCGCAAGCCAGGAGCTCTTCTATGACATCTGGGTCAGGATTGCCAGCCACTACAAGGACGAGACGGCAATCCTCGGGTACGAGCTGATGAACGAGCCCGTCGCCCCGTATTTCGAGAATATGGACGACCTCAACTCCAGGTTCCTCCCGGTATGCAGGGAAGCGGTGGCGCGCATACGGCAGGTCGACACCAACCATATCATCATCCTCGGCGCCCCGCAGTGGAACACCAACTTCAAGCCCGTGACCGACTGGCAGTTCGATGACAAGATGATGCTTACCTGCCACCGGTACGGAGGAGAGGCCGGGGAGGAAGGCATCCGCGAATATATAGAGTTCAGGGACAGTACCGGGCTCCCGATGTATATGGGCGAAATAGGGCACAACACCTATGAATGGCAGGAGACATACAGCCGGGTCATGCAGGAGAACAACATAGGCTATACATTCTGGCCATACAAGAAAAGGGATATCGAATGCATGAGGGCCTTCGACGTGCCGGAAGGCTGGGATGAGCTTGTAGTCAGGTTCGCCGAATCCGACAGGAAGGACTTTGCTGCGATACGGGCTGCCCGTCCAGACCAGGAAGCCGCCTGGAAGGCCATGTGCGAGTTCACCGAAAACATAAGGTTCGAGAAGTGCCATACCCTGGATGACTACGTAGATTCAATGCTCCTGCCATGAGAAGGATTCTTTTTCCCCTGCTTTTCTCCGCCGCTCTCGTGCTTTACGGGTGCGGGCGGGATGTACATACCGTACATTTCGACGGCTCCCTGGAGGTTTCCGGGGAGAAGTTCGCCCTCAAGGACATAAACCCGGACCTTCCTGAAAACTGGGACGGGTACGGGTTCGTGGTCCTGGAGTACAGGATAAACACCGCCCAGCGCTTCCAGGTGGGCTTCACCACCGACAACGGGTACAATGAGCTCCGGGTAATGTGCTACGTCCCGAACGCCTGGAACAGGATAGCCATCCCTATGGAATACTTCACGCTGCCGCCGGCCCCCGCAGCCGACCTCGCGGCCACGAACAACCACGCCCGCTACACCGGATGGATAAACCTCGGGGGCAGGAGAGGGCCTATGCACGGGGTGGATTCCGTAGGGTTCCGGATGAGACGGGCCATCGGGGATGCCGTCCTGGAAATCAGGGACATCACCTTGAGCAAGGATGATCCGGGGGACGCCTACCTCTGCAGGAAGCCTGCCGTGGACAAGTTCGGGCAGAGCAACCTGGTGGATTACCCTGAAAAGGTGCACAGCCTGGAAGAACTGGAAGCCTGCTGGAGAGCGGAAGAAGCCGAGCCGGCCGGTACCGGGGCCTGCAACTACTCGAAATACGGGGGTTACAGGCAGAAACAGGTGGAGGGAACCGGCTATTTCCGTACCGGGAAGATAGACGGCAGATGGTGGTTCATAGACCCGGAAGGCTATCTTTTCCTGTCCGTAGGGGTGGACTGCGTGGATATATCGTGCGGAGGCTCCATAAGGGCATACGACAAGAGGCCCGGGATGTTCGCGGAACTGCCGCCTGCCGACCTGGCCAGTAAAATGGGGCTCACGGACCGGCACGGGGACAGCGGGGCGTCATTCGGTCTCTGGAACCTGTACAGGAGATACGGGGAGGACTACAGGGAGAAGGCCCTTGACATGGTGATAAGGAGGATGGACAGATGGGGACTGAACACCATAGCCAACTGGTCTTCGGACATAGTCAAGGATTCCGGGCGCAAGGCCTTCCTGCACCAGCTGTACGGGATGGGGCTCTCGCCCGAACTCATGGGGCTGTGTGACATCTATGCCCCTGACATCCGGGAGAAGCTCGAGGAATCCATCAGCAGGCAAACCGGGAAGTATGTGGGAAACCCTTGGCTGATAGGCTATTTCATAGGGAACGAACCGGCCTGGATAAACCAGGAGGAAAGGCTCTGCAGCCTCATCCTCGAAGGGGAAGAACGGCCTGTCAAGACTGCCCTGGAGAAGTACCTGAAGGAGAACGGGGACAGCCCGGACTCCCGCAAGGAATTCATCTACAAGACATTCAGGGAATACCTGGTCCTCACGGACGATATCATCAGGAAATATGACCCTGACCACCTCAACCTCGGCATAAGGTTCGGGGACCCTCTTACCCTTCCGGACGAGGTGCTTTCTGCCTGCGATGTCTTCGACGTGTTCAGCTTCAACTGCTACGACCTGCTGCCGCGCACAGAGATGATGGACAAGGTAAAGGACCTGATAGACAGGCCCCTGATAATAGGTGAATACCATTTCGGGACAGTCGACAGGGGATATGCCCAGTCCCTGTGGCAGGTGGAAAGCCAGGAACAGAGAGGCGTAGCATACAGATACTATACTGAACATGCATACGCCCATCCGTCCCTGATAGGGACAGGCTACTTCCAGTGGGCGGACCAGGACATATCCGGCCGTTTCGACGGGGAGAACTACAACTGCGGGCTCGTGGATGTGACAGACCGGCCGTACAAGGAGCAGGTTGAAGCCATGGCGGAGACAGCCAAGGTCCTGTATGACATACATAGCGGGACTGCCCTCCCGTACAGCAGGATGCCACGCAACTGCCGGGGACACGGAGCCATCCCGGACCTCTGGAACGCCTCCCTTCCCGACAGTCTCTCGCTCGAGGGCTCAGTCTACAACATGTAGCCGTCCGGAAAAGCGGACGGGCCGTAAAGCAGCGTCTTCAATCTCCTGACAGCCTTGTCAGCGTCACCGGAAGCCTCTTCGAGCAGTTGCACGAAGAGGCTTCCTACTATTCCGCCGGACGCATTCTCCGCAGCCGCCTGCCAGGTCCGTTGACTGGATATCCTGAAGCCTATCATCCTCGGGTTACGGAGGCCCATCCCGGCTATCCTGCGGAAATATTCAAGCCTGTCCCCGGCGAAATCCTTCCGGCCCCCGGTCACGGAAGCGGAGGAGACCATGTAGATCGTAGCGGCCGTCATCCCGCTGTCCACGCCCTTGCCGCCGGCCTCCGCAAGGACTATCTTCACCCTGCTGTCGTCAAGATAATGGTAGACAGTCCCGGATGCGTTGCTTCCCCCTCCGACACAGACTACCAGCCAGTCCGGATATTCCCGGCCTTCATGCTCCAGGAGCTGCGCCTTTATCTCCTCGCTTATAACGGACTGCAGGCGTGCCACCATATCCGGATAGGGATGCTGCCCGAGGGCGGAACCTATTATATAGTGGGTGTCGGAAGGATGGCAGCACCAGTCCCTTATGGCTTCGTTCGTGGCATCCTTCAGGGTCATGTTCCCGGAAGTCACCGGGACGACCTCCGCCCCGAGCATCTTCATGCGCTCCACATTGACGTGCTGTCGCCTTACATCCGTACTGCCCATGTAGACCACGCACTCCATCCCGAGAAGCGCGCATACGGTCGCGGCGGCCACTCCGTGCTGCCCGGCCCCTGTCTCGGCAATTATCCGATTTTTGTCCAGGTTCCCGTTTTTTTACTTTCACTGAAATTAGATATATTTACACGAAATTTTATCGAAAGGTTTTAATGCAGCATTATGGCGAGTATTGTAGAACAGCAGCAAGATTTATTTTTTGAGTTCGACATAGAACCCCATGATAAAGAAACAATTATTGATATAGACAAAAAAAAGGAGGATATTTTCCTCATAGGATGTTTCCGCAAGGAGCAGAAGGAGCAGATTGACAGGATACTCAAAAGCGCCGGGGCAGGGACACGCGGAAAATACAATGTGCGCCTCGGGAAAGGGCATAACGGCTGGATCAATAAAAACAATCCCAAGATTGCCAGCCCGGACTATGCAATCCTTTATGAATTCGGCAATGAGGAGGACACATATTCCTTTGAGATAAACGGCAGTTCCGTATATACGGAAGCAGAAATGCCCGGATGCGGCTACGATTCCCCTGAAGGTGACTACCTTGTATATAAGTTAACCAAAGAAGTGAAAATTGCCGGGGTGGATATCAAGAAGGTCATTTCCAATTACAGGGAACATACCAACTGGGTAGACGGTAAACCTATTTTCCTGACAGGCAAGGAAATTATTTCGGCAGAGCGGCCGAAAACAAGAAGGACGGCACGGGAAAACCGGGATACAGGCATTCCAGGCAATAATGTCCCGAGCCTCCAGGATGTAAAAAACGGCATTGACCGGAGAATTAATTATGCCGGCAATGCGCTGACTTCAATTGACTTGTTTTCAGGATGCGGTGGATTGACCAAGGGTTTTTCCATGGCGGGAATCCGCTCGGTTTTCGCATCTGACATCGACGAGAACTGTGAAAAGACATTTAATACGAATTTTCCGGATGTCCCTTTTCTGTGTAAGGACATAACACAGGTTACAAAAGAAGAGGTTGACGCCATCATCGGCAATGCCGTCCCCGACATAATAATCGGAGGACCGCCTTGCCAGGGATTCAGCCTTGCGAACAAACGCAGGAACCAGGTGGCGGACGATCCCCGCAACAGGCTGTTTTACGGGTTCGTCAAATTCATCGACTGGTATTCCCCGAGAGCATTCGTCATGGAGAATGTAAAAGGATTGCTTTCAATGAAAGACGGGGAGGTATTGGAGACAATCCTCGATGCTTTCAGGCATGCCGGCGGGTATGGCGGGTATGATGTCGCATACAAAGTATTGCTGGCGTCCGACTATGGTGTCCCGCAGAACCGTGAGAGGGTAATCATTATCGGGACCCGCCACGACCTGGGGCTCCAGCCAAGATTTCCGGAGCCACTGCAGACGGACCATAAAGTGACAGTCGATGAAGCCATATCGGACCTGCCCCAGATTGAAGCCTGCCAAGGTGCTGAAGTAATGAATTATGCAACAGCACCCCAGAATGAATACCAGGAGCTTATGAGAGGGAACATGCAGTATGTAACAAATCATATTGCCATGAGGCATACACGGCGTCTGATAGCGAGGTTCCAGGCAATACAGCCTGGCCAGTCCCTTGTAGATGTCTGGGAGACCCACGGCTCTGTCAAGAGAGGGGCGCCCGGGGAAAAGTCCGATGTAAAATTTGGACAGAACAACCAGAGGCTGCATGGGGACATGCCTTCCCCTACCATTGCCGCATCTTTCCAGTCAAACTTCATACATCCTCACCTGAACCGAAACTTCACGGCAAGGGAAGGAGCCCGTCTGCAGTCATTCCCGGACGATTTCATTTTTGAAGGCATGAGGACAAAGATGAGCTGGGAAAAAGGCCTGAGCCAGTATCAGCAGATCGGGAATGCGGTCCCTGTCCTTATGGCAAAAGCCATTGGCCAGTGCGTATCAAATATCTTAACTGAAAATAACCATGGAGAATAGCCAAGATTTCAGATTCATATGTGGAGCAAGAACCCGTTATCCACAATTAAGCCATGCTTCCAATATCATTACCAAAATTACAGGCAACCTGACAGCGAAAGAGAAGTCTGCCCTTGACCTGCTAATCCCGCAGTATGCTGACTACCTCAGGGAAATGTTGGGCATATCCGGATTTGACAAAGCCTCAATCCAGGAAAAGGTCGACTATCTGAATGAATACTACAACTTCATGCACTACAATCAGCTGGACCGCGCCTTTTCATCGCAGGGAAAGTTCAGGCCGACCATTCTTGAGGAGTTCCTGTACTTGCTGTTCAAGGATTATGTCGATTCTGTCAAACGGAGATATGACAAAAAAGGCGTACTTGGCAGCGGAGCAGTGAAGGCTTACTCCAATCTTTACTTCAAGGCAAAGAATTTCAGCGACTTCATCAAATCCCCCGAAATTGGGGTAAATGAGAAGGATCAGGATTACGCTATCTTCCGGACATTCGAGATATCCATCAACAAGTCTGCTCCCCTTGAGATACGCATCCCGGCACTGGCAATAGAGGCGAAGACCTATATTGACAAAACCATGCTTGACTCGATAATTGCAACTGCAGAAAAGATTAAAAGCGGGAACCCGCATACAAGGTTTATTGCTGTAGCTGAACGTTATGATGTCAGCTATACCGTTGATCCCGCCTACTCCAGGATTGACCAGATCTATATTTTAAGAAAGGCGATGAGGAAGACGGAGTGGAAGGAAATAGACAAGGATGTGGTGTGGAAAATGTTTGAGGAGACAGTCAGTCATCTTGAGCGTCCATGGTCTGACATTGAATCCCGCATCAAAAATGAAGGCGTTGTAATTTGATTGCATTGATCCCGGCAAGAAAGCTTTTCAATATGAGGGTGACTCAAAAAGAGATTTTGAGTCACCCTCAAACGTCTTTCTTCGAAAGACGGGCCCCATCCTAACCCCCTGCACCCCCTGTTAGGGGGATCTCGCACCTACCCGGTGCGGTCCCTACGGGACTTTTGGGTCACCCTCATCTGCCATGTTCTGGTGCAAACCAGGAGAACGGCGTCAGAGCTCCCAGGCAAGTGCGGAGGCCCCGAGGATCGCGGCATCCGATTCCTTCAGCTGGGAAAATACTATCTTTATCTTACCTCGCCACAGAGGAAGCACATTGGCATTCATCGAGCCGAGGATGGGCTGGTACAGATACTCCTTTGCACGGGCAAGGCCGCCGAAGAGGACAATGGCCTCCGGTGCCCTGAATGCCACGAAGTCGGCAAAGGACTGTCCGAGCATCTTCCCTGTGAACTCGAAAATCTTCAATGCGAGCCGGTCCCCTTCCTTCGCGGCCTCGAAGACATCCTTGGAAGTGATGTTGTCAAGGCTCCTCAGCATGGAAGGCTCGTCGCTCAACGTAAGCCATTCACGGGCAGTGCGGGCAACTCCGGTGGCAGAACAGTAGGTCTCGAGACACCCTGTCTTGCCGCAGTTGCACAGACGCCCGTTGTTCCTCACTGCGCAGGTGTGGCCGAGCTCGCCGGCAAAGCCGTCGTGGCCGTAGACCACTTCCCCGTTGATGACTATACCGCTACCCACACCGGTACCGAGGGTTATCATGATGAAATTCTTCATTCCCCTGGCGGCCCCGTAGGTCATTTCGCCCACGGCAGCGGCATTGGCATCGTTGGTCAGCGCCACCTTCATTCCGCCGGTCCTTGCACTGAGCAGATCGGCAAACGGTATGGACTTGCTCCCTCCCCAGGATATGTTCACGGCATTCTCGATGGTTCCGGTATAATAGTTCGCATTAGGCGCGCCTATGCCTATCCCGCGGATCTTCCCTTCCGAGCCGGACTCCTTGATTATCTTGTCCAGGGCCTCGGCCACATCGTCCACGTATGGCTCCACCTCCGTATGCGTGTCCGTACGTATGACAGTCTGTGTCAGGACCTGCCCGCGCATGTCCACAATCCCCATCTTGGTAGTCTGTCCCCCTATGTCGATGCCCACTACGTAGGGCTTGTCTATCATGTTTGTATCAATCATAATTTCCTGGATGATTTACGTTTGTTACCGAACAGCAGGCAGTTCCTATATCTCGGCCTTCTTTGACGGCTTCGAGCCCCAGAGGGCGAAGAACAGCATGTAGGCCACTGCCACTACAAGCACCCAGTAGCTCTCTATGTACCCGAAGGCATCGGCCACGGCACCCTGTATCCAAGGGATGATACCGCCGCCGCAGACCATCACCATGAACAGCCCGGAAGCAATGGAGGTGTATTTGCCGAGCCCCTCGACCGCAAGGTTGAAAATGCTGCCCCACATCACAGAGGTGCAGAGACCGCAGAGCACGAAGAATACCACTCCGAGAGGAATTTCCTCAAGGGTGAACCGGAAGTCCTTGAATGCAGGGAATTCCACCATCTTTTCCGGGAGGAACATCCCCAGGAGGAGGAAGCATATGGCTACAGAGGTCACGCATATCATCATGGTGCGGCTGGATACCTTGCTGCCTATTGCGCCTCCGACCAGACGTCCGACAAGCATGAGCAGCCAGTACATCCCGACCACGGTACCTGCGACACCGGCGGTTATGCCCATGTGCGATGTCATGTAGATGTTGGCGATGTTAGGAATGCCGACTTCGACACCGACATATACGAATATCGCTATGATACCGAGCACAAAATGACGGTAGGAAAGCGCACCCTTGACACTGGACATCGTGCTTTCGCTCGACTTGGCAGGATTTGCCTTCGCCGCCTCGAGCTCCGGTTCAGGAATCCTGGAGCAGAGGATGATGATG
>JADIMQ010000125.1 GCA_017694655.1 Candidatus Cryptobacteroides merdigallinarum | reverse complement strand
ATGCCCCGGTCCCCGGCCGGAAGCCCTCACGTTCCGCTGCACCTGACGTTATCTGAAAAACTTGTCCACATCCTTCACGACTTCCGGCAGGGCGAACACGGCCACCCTGTCGTAAGCCTCAATCTCCGAGTCACCTACGGCGATGAAGGACTCGTTCCCCCTTATCACTCCTCCTATTATGGCGTTCTGCGGGAAACTCAGGTCCTTGAGCTTGCCTTTCGTTATCCAGCTGTCCGGAGCCACCACGAACTCCAGGATTTCCGCGTTGGTCCCGCTCATGTATTTCACGAAATGGACCTTGTCGCTGAGGGTGAACTTGAATATCCTTCCGGCGGTTATGAGCTTCTTGTTGATCACGGCGTCCACACCCATCCCTTCCGCCAGCTTTATGTACTCGAGGTTCTCGACTTCCGCGATTGTCCTGCCTACCCCGAGCTTCTTGGCG
This sequence comes from Candidatus Cryptobacteroides merdigallinarum, assembly GCA_017694655.1. Classification (GTDB taxonomy): domain Bacteria; phylum Bacteroidota; class Bacteroidia; order Bacteroidales; family UBA932; genus Cryptobacteroides; species Cryptobacteroides merdigallinarum. The sequence goes on along the minus strand of JADIMQ010000125.1, from coordinate 9,804 downwards.
GCGGCACAGGTGAGGATGTTGGTCTCGGTGCTGCTTGTGACGGCCACGAACGCATCGTATTCCTTTATGGACTCTTCAGCAAGGGTGTCGGAGTTGCGGCCGTCTCCGTTGACGACCATTACATTGTCCGGAAGGATTTCGGAGAGCTCTATGCAGCGCTCCTTCTTCATCTCGATTATCTTTATGCTGTCTATCTGCTTGCTCAGCTGCCTGGCGACCATCTCCCCGATTGGGCCGCCACCGAGGATCATCAGCTTGTTCACCTCTATGTTGCTCTTGCCGATGAATTTCATCAGCTCCGGCATTCCTTCCCGTTTCGCGATTATGAACACGAGGTCGTGGTACTTGAACCTGGTGTCCATCTTCGGGATTATGGTCTCGTTATTCCTGGAGATGGCCACGACCCTGAAGGTCAGCGTCTCGGAAGGAAACGCCGCCGCGAATTCGGCCACCTTCATGTCTATGATGGGGGAGTCCTCCTCGAGCTTGAACACCGCCATCTGCAGCTTCCCCCTCGCGAAGTCTATGGATTCGGCTGAAGCCGTCCTTTTCAGCAGCTCTATGATTTCGTTCGCGGCTATCCTTTCCGGGTAGAACATCAGGTCTATGCCCATCTGTGTGAACAGGAGCTTGTTCTCGTAGGAGAGGTATTCCTCGTTGTCCACCCTGGAGGTAACCTTCCTTGCCCCCATCTGCTTCGCGAGGATCGCGCTCACTATGTTGACTTCCTGCGAGTCGTTGGGGCTTACGGCTATGAAGAGGTCGGCGTCCTCGACACCGGCTTCCTTCAGGACGGCAATCGAGGACGGGCTGCCTTCAACCGTGATGATGTCGGTATATTCGGCGAGGGCCATCAGCCGCTCCTTCTTCTCGTCTATGACTGTAATGCTGTTCGAGTTGTTGCTCAACATCTTGGCCAGGTGCGTACCAACGTCTCCGGCTCCTGCTATTATTATTTTCATAGAAAATACTGCATAAAATTAAAAATCCTTTTACCGTACAGGACAGCTGTCGGGATAATCCAGCGCCGGGACATCCCTGTGACCATGGCCACGGAGCCGTGTTCCTCCAGGTATTTCCTTATGTCGGGGACGGTTACCTTGACGCGTACCTTCCTGAAATCCCTGTGTGCCGAAAATACGGAGCTGAAGTACGCCCACCTGAATGTCAGGAGGTAGACGGCCGCCGACATCCCGTCCATCAGCATCCTGGTGAATATCCTGCGGCGGGCTATCCTTGCCCCCTTCTCCGCACACCGGCCGGCTTCCATCCCTTCCTTCAGCAGGCCGAGGGCAATGGTCTTGCCGAGGTTCTTCTTCAGCATGAGCAGGTTGTTCCTGTAGTTGAGGTAGAGCTTCCTGGGGGAGTCATTGGGCAGGCTGCCGCCCCCGATGTGGTAGACTGTGGACTCCGGCACCACAGTCACTCTGTACCCCAGGAGCTGCGCCCTCCAGCACAGGTCGATTTCCTCCATGTGGGCGAAAAACTTCTCGTCCAGTCCACCCAGCCTCCGGTAGAGCTCCGAGCGTATCATGAGACAGGCCCCGCTTACCCAGAACACGTCTTCCGGAGTGTCGTACTGCCCTCTGTCCTCCTCCACCATTTTCATCACACGTCCCCTGCAGTAGGGGTAGCCGTATTTGTCTATATAGCCTCCTGCCGCCCCGGCATACTCGAACATTTTCCTGTCGGCGAGGGAATGCAGCTTGGGGGCGCATATCCCGCACCCTGGGTGTGAGTCCATCCAGTCCGTCAACGGCCCGAGCCAGTCTCCTTCCACCTCGATGTCGGAGTTCAGGAGTATGAAATACTCGGCCTGGAGTTCCATCAGGGCCCTGTTGTATCCTCCGGTGAATCCGTGGTTCCTGCTGAATATCATGGTCCTGACCATCGGGAAGCTGTCTTTGAGAAGTTCTACCGATCCGTCGGAAGAGGCGTTGTCGGCTACTATGACCTCAGCGTCCGGACCGGTAGTGCCCAGCAGCCCGGGAAGGAATCTTTCCAGGAATTTCCTACCGTTCCAGTTGAGTATGACTATGGCAGTTTTCATATAGTGTCTGGCTGGTCTGCAAAGGTAGGAATAATTCGACATAATTTTGCTTGCCCGTGCGAATTCCATCCGTATTCCGGCGAGTTTGCTTATCTTTGCGCCCCGAAGACTGTATCGGAATCTCTGAAGGAAATGGAATTTATCAACATCATCGACTATATAGGGACATTCGCCTTCGCCATAAGCGGGATAAGGCTGGCTGCGGCGAAGAATTTCGACTGGTTCGGGGCCTATGTCGTAGGCTTCGTGACAGCTGTCGGGGGAGGGACCCTCCGGGATGTCATGCTGGACCTGACCCCGTTCTGGATGGAGCAGCCTTCATATATCGTGATCACCGGCCTGGCCCTTGTCTTCGTGCTGATTTTCAGGAAATACGTCGTGCGGCTGGACAACACCTTCTTCATATTCGATGCCGTGGGCATAGCCCTGTTTACGGTTGTCGGCGTGGAGAAGAGCATTGCCGCAGGCTTCCCGGTGTGGGTGAATGTCATCATGGGGACGATAACCGGAGCTGCCGGGGGCATGTTCAGGGATATCTTCATCAATGAGGTGCCGCTGATTTTCAGGAAGGAGATATATGCCATGGCCTGCCTTGCGGGCGGAATAGTCTATTATATATGCCTCTGGATTGGTCTCCATACCATCGCCACGCAGGTGGTCTCCGCCATCTCGGTCATCCTCATCCGCGTACTCTCCGTCCATTTCCGCATCAGCCTCCCGTCCCTGAAGAGCATCGACCCTGCCGACCGGCCCAGGACCCGGGACTGACCCGCCCGGCTGGCCAGCCCCGGGCAGGGTGCAGGTTATGACGCGCCGAGAGTGCCGCCTATTATGTCCTGCAGCTCATTGGTAATCTCCTGCTGGCGCTGCTTGTTGTACTGTATCCTGATCTCGTCGAGAAGCTCGTTGCCGTTGTCGGTGGCAAGCTGCATGGCCATCATCCTCGCCGCATGTTCCGCCGCGTTCGCATCCAGGAGCACGGCATATATCTTCAGGTAGAGGACCTTCGGCAGCATGGTCTCAAGAACGCTTGACGCGTCCGGCTCCACTATGAAGTCGTAAGCCTTTTTCTCCTGCCTTTCATCCTCGTCCCCGTAAAGGGAGGAATCCAGGGATACCGGGAGGTAGGTCTCGTTCACGGGAACCTGGGTGGCTGTGGACTTGCAGTGGGTGTAGACCAGTTCAACCTTGTCGGTCTTCCCGGCGGCGAACAGGTCCATGAGCTTCCCGGCAAGGGCGGCGGCATCGCTGTAGGAAGGCTTGTCGGCAAGGCGGGAATAGTCACCTTCCGGGGTGAAGCCCATTTTCCTGACAGCGTCCTCCATCTTTCTCCCCACGGGGAAGACCATGATGTCCTTGTCCGCAAGCCCCTGTTTCCTGTACCTTTCGACTGCTTCTGAAAAATGGCGGACGGCATTCGAGTTGAAGGCCCCGCACAGGGAGGAGTTCGATGCGAATGCCACTATCGCGGCTTTCCGGAGAGGCCTGGACACCCTGTACAGTTCCCCGGCGTCGGTGGAGCTGTTCCCGATGAGGTCTGCGAGGATCCGGTGCATCTGCCTTTCGTACGGAAGCAGGTTCCCTATGGCAGCCTGGGCCTTGCGCAGCTTGGACGTCGCCACCATCTTCATCGCCGAAGTTATCTTCAGCGTACCGTTTACCGAATTTATCCTGTCCTTAATTTCTTTCAGTGAAGCCATCTTACGTCCTTTTCTTACTTGTCGTCACACCTTCATTTCCTGAACTGCAGTGCCGTGGCGGCGGCTTCCTTCTCTATTATGGATTCGATGCCGCTGTCTATCTTCCCGTCTGCAAGAGGCGCAAGCACGTCAGCCTCGTGCGCGGCATGCATCCTGTCCAGGAACGACGACTGGAAATCCTGGACCTTGTCGAGAGGGATGTCCTTCATGAGGCCGTGGGTGCCGCAGTAGAGTATCGCTACCTGGTCCCCGACCGGCATAGGGGAGTACTGCGGCTGCACGAGGAGCCGGTTGTTCTTCCTTCCCTTGTCGATGGCCATTGCCGTCACTGGGTCCATGTCGCTGCTGAACTTCGAGAAAGACTCCAGCTCCCTGTACTGGGCCTGGTCTATCTTCAGGGTGCCGGCGACCTTCTTCATGCTCTTTATCTGGGCGCTCCCGCCGACCCTGGACACCGATATGCCGACGTTGATTGCCGGCCGGAAGCCCTGGTTGAAGAGGTCTGTCTCGAGGAATATCTGCCCGTCCGTGATGGAGATCACGTTGGTCGGGATATATGCCGAGACGTCCCCGTCCTGGGTCTCGATGATAGGCAGGGCAGTCAGCGACCCGCCGCATTTCACCTTGCCTTTCATGCTGGCCGGCAGATCGTTCATCTGCTCCGCCACTTCCTGCTGGCCGATTATCTTGGCAGCCCTTTCCAGCAGTCTGGAGTGGAGGTAGAATATGTCCCCCGGATATGCCTCACGCCCTGACGGACGGCGCAGGATCAGCGAGACCTCCCTGTAGGCCACGGCCTGTTTCGACAGGTCGTCGTACACCACAAGGGCATGGCGTCCAGTGTCCCTGAAGTATTCCCCGATGGCAGCACCTGCAAATGCGGCGAAATACTGGAGGGCGGCAGGGTCGGCAGCCGTGGCGGCGACCACTATGGTGTAGTCCATCGCCCCTTTTTCCCGGAGGGTGTTCACAATATTGGCTATGGTGGAGCCTTTCTGCCCGATGGCTACGTAGATGCAGTACACCGGCTTGCCTGCGAGGTAGTTGTCCCGCTGGTTGATTATGGTGTCTATGGCTATCGACGTCTTCCCTGTCTGCCTGTCCCCGATGATGAGCTCCCTCTGCCCCCTTCCTATTGGAATCATGGCATCTATGGCTTTCAGCCCGGTCTGCAGCGGCTCGGTCACCGGCTGACGGAAAATCACTCCCGGGGCCTTCCTTTCCAGGGGCATTTCCGTCAGTTCTCCGCTTATCCGCCCCCTTCCGTCGAGCGGGTCGCCAAGCGGGTCCACTACACGGCCCAGCATCCCGTCCCCGACGTTTATGGAAGCGATGTGTCCTGTCCTGCGGACTGTCATGCCCTCCTTTATCTGGTCCGTAGGACCGAGCAGGACGGCTCCGACATTGTCTTCCTCAAGGTTCATGACCACGGCCCTGATCCCGTTCTCGAACTCGAGAAGCTCGTTGGCTTCCGCGTTCTCTATCCCGTATATACGTACAACCCCGTCGCTCACCTGCAGGACTTCACCTACTTCCTCGAAGCGGAGGTCTGTACTTATTTCCTTCAGCTGCCGCAGCAGTACGTCTGAAATTTCGCTTGGCTTTATATTCTGAGACATAAAAATACCTTATTTATACTATCCTCCTGTTTTTCTCGATGAACTGCCTCCTGACCGACTGCAGCTGGGAAGCAGTGCTTGCATCGAGCCTGAGCCCGTCAATCTCGAAGATGAACCCTCCTATTATCGCAGGATCAATCCTGTGCTCGAACAATACCGAGTCCCCCTTCCGCTCCTTGACTATACTCGAAATCCTGTTCTCGAGGTCAGGAGCCGGAACCGCCGTTATAAGGCGGCTCATCTTGATGCCGTGGGTCTCCCGGTACTGGGAGATGAAGGACAGCAGCATGAGCCTGAACATCTTCATCCTGCGTTTCCTCATGACCAGCCGGATGAACCTCTGCAGCTCGTCTGCCATCTCCTCCCCGTCGAGGGCTGAAACCAGCAGGGTGAACTTCTGCCCGTCTGTCACGCTCATCGGGTTGTCGATGAGGCTGCGGAGCTGCGGCAGGGCATGGAGGTTCCTGTCTATGGCCAGTACCTGTCTGTAGACCTTTTCCTCGTTCCCTGTCTCCACGGCGTATTTAAGCAGTGCCGTGGCATATCTTGATGAAATTATCCCTGTGTCCATTGCCCTTCCTTTTTTCAGTTCCTGACGGTATCGGGGTCTATCTTGAGGGACTCTTCCACCATCTTGTCAATGAGTTCTTCCTGTTCCTTGTCTTCCGACAGGGTCTTCCTGATGACCTTTTCCGCCACATTGACGGACAGCAGTGCCACCTGGCTCCTTATCTGGCCTATGGCGCTTTCCTTCTCGGCCTCTATCTGGGTCCTCGCCTCGGCAATTATCTTGGAAGCTTCGTCCCTGGCCTGCTCCTGAGCCTGCCTTATGATGTTGTTCCTGGCCTCGGCAGCTTCCTTCAGGATCCTGTTCTGTTCCTCGCGGGCCTCGCTTATTATCCTGGCCTGCTCCCTCATCATGCCGGCCATCTTCTCATCTGCCTTCCTGGCAAGCTGGAGAGATTCGTCGATATACTTCTTGCGCTTGTCCACCATCGAGGTGATCACCGGGAACCCCCATTTGGCGAGTACCGCGAGCACGACGACGAATATGACGAGCATCCAGAAAAGGAGGCCGCTGTCAGGCATTAACAATGACATCTCTACCTCCTTTCATCCTATACGGCTGCAATGAAGCAGACAATCACGGCGAACATCGCGACACCCTCGATAAGGGCCGCTATTATAAGCATATTCGTCCTGAGGTTCCCCGCCATTTCCGGTTGGCGTGCCATGGATTCCATTGCTGAAGCCCCGATCTTGCCTATGCCGAGACCGGCGCCTATCGCCACGAGACCGGCGCCTATCGCTGCACCGATTTTTCCGAGAGAGGCAGCTCCGGCTGCCTGGAGCAATAAAGTTGAAAGTAACATAATTTTTGATTTTAGATGATTACAATATAATTCCTGTTTCTCTATTTTCGTCGTCTGCATCATGCTGACCGGTATCCTTCGGTTCAGCCTTGACGTGTGCAAGGCCGATGAATACCGCTGAAAGCATGGTGAACACATAGGCCTGGATGAACGCCACGAGGAGTTCGAGGAAATCCATGAATATCCCGAAAAGGACGGCCACAAAGCTCATTGTCCCGTTTACAGCGGGTCCCATCTTGACCGTCAGGAAGATTATGGATACAAAGCTCAAGATGACTGCGTGTCCTGCCATGATATTGGCGAACAGCCTTATCATCAGTGCAAACGGCTTTGTGAATATCCCCAGGAGCTCGGTGAGCGGTATCAGCGGTACAGGAGCTTTCAGCCACCACGGCACATCAGGCCAGAATATATCTTTCCAATAGTGCCTGTTCGCGAATATGTTGACTATTAGAAAGGTGAGCAGTGCCAATGTCAATGTTACCGCTATGTTTCCGGTGGTGTTTGCTCCGCCCGGGAATACCGGGACTATGCCCATGAGGTTGTTCACCAGAATGAAGAAGAAGGCCGTAAGCAGGTACGGGGCGTATTTCGCGCTGTGCTCGGCAGGTATGGAGCCTTTTATGACGTCGTCGTTTATGAACGAGACCACCGGCTCGATTACTGCGGCTATCCCTGTGGGGGCCTCCTTCAGCACGTCGTGCTTCCGGTACCAGCGGGAACATCCGAGGATGAGGAGCACGACAATGATGCTGTTTATCATCAGCCCGGCGACATTCTTGGTGATTGAAATGTCGATAGGGCGTACCTCGTTCCCGGCTGCATCCTTCTCTACTATCTTCCCGTCATGTTTCCCTCCTTCGGCGACATACAGCCCGTCGACCGGACCTTCCTCGAGCCTCGAGGACAGGAAACAGTGCCATCCGGTGCTGCTTTTCACTATCACAGGCAGGGGTATGGTGATTTCCTTGTCCCCTATCTTTGTGACGTGCCATCCGTAAGAGTCGCCTATATGCCCGAAAAGCATTGATTTGATGTCGATGTCCTTCCCTCCGTCCCCGGATCCGGCCGCGAATGCCGGAGCCCACAGCATCAGGAGGGTCAGTACCGGTATTATGTATCTTACGGTTCTTTTCATTCCCAGATTCTCCTAAATTTCCACGCAGGCGGATACGGAATCGTCCACTACCTCGACGAATCCCGAACGGATATGCACCGTCTTCCTCTCTCCGCCTTCGACATATTCGATATCGCCTTCCGAAAGCTCGGAAATGAGCGGGGCATGGCCTTCGAGAACTGTAAATTCACCGGACTTGCCTGGAAGTTTCACCAGGCTGACCATGTGTCCTGCCACCTGCGATTCCGGGGACGATATGCTGAGTAATATTCCACCTTTGTGCTTCATAGCCATGCCTCCTCAAGCCTGTCAGCTCTTCCTTGCCGCCGCGAGCAGGGCTTCTCCTTTCTTTATGGCTTCCTCTATGGTGCCCACATTCAGGAAAGCCTGTTCCGGCAGGTAGTCCACCTCCCCGTCGAGGATCATGTTGAAACCTTTGACGGTGTCCTCGATGGATACCATCACCCCAGGGACCCCAGTGAACTGTTCTGCCACGGCGAACGGCTGGGAAAGGAACCTCTGCACCCTGCGGGCCCTGTTCACCGTCAGCTTGTCCTCGTCGGAGAGTTCGTCCATGCCGAGGATGGAGATGATGTCCTGAAGCTCCTTGTTCCTCTGCAGTATCTGCTTTACCCTCTGGGCCGTCTCGTAGTGCTCCTTGCCGACAATGTTCGGGTCGAGGATCCTCGAGGTGGATTCCAGGGGGTCCACCGCAGGGTATATCCCCAGCTCGGTTATTTTCCTGCTGAGCACCGTGGTGGCGTCGAGGTGGGTGAACGTGGTGGCCGGGGCCGGGTCCGAGAGGTCGTCCGCAGGCACGTAGACCGCCTGTACGGATGTTATGGAGCCGTTCTTCGTGGAGGTGATCCTTTCCTGCATCTGCCCCATTTCAGTGGCGAGGGTAGGCTGGTAGCCCACGGCTGAAGGCATACGCCCCAGGAGGGCGGACACTTCTGAACCTGCCTGTGTGAAACGGAATATGTTGTCGATGAAGAAAAGTATGTCCTTCGGCCCGTCCGTCCCCGCGCTGTCCCTGAACGACTCGGCGAGGGTCAGCCCGGAAAGGGCCACGGAGGAACGTGCTCCCGGCGGTTCGTTCATCTGTCCGAAGACCATGGCCACCTGGGATTTCGGAAGTTCCTTGAGGTCTACCTTGGAGAGATCCCAGTGTCCTTCCTCCATGCTTTTCAGGAATTCGTCACCGTATTTTATCACCCCGGACTCTATCATTTCCCGGAGCAGGTCGTTGCCTTCCCTGGTACGTTCCCCCACGCCGGCGAATACCGAGAATCCGTTGTGCTTTTTCGCGATATTGTTTATCAGCTCCTTGATCAGGACAGTCTTGCCCACCCCGGCTCCTCCGAAAAGCCCTATCTTCCCTCCTTTCAGGTACGGCTCGAGGAGGTCTATGACCTTGATTCCCGTGAAGAGGACTTCCTGGGATGTGGTCAGGTCCTCGAATTTAGGAGGCTCCCTGTGTATAGGGAGGGCGCCTTCCCTGTCGAGCTCCGCCATACCGTCCACGCTGTCCCCGGTCACGTTCATCACCCTTCCTCTGATCTGGGCCCCGACCGGCATGGTTATGGGGGCGAACGTGTTTGTCACCTCCATACCCCTGCGCAGTCCGTCGGTACTGTCCATAGCCACTGTACGGACGGTGTCTTCACCGATATGCTGCTGTACTTCGAGTACCAGGGTCTTCCCGTTTTCTCTCTTGATTGTCAATGCGTCGTGAATACGAGGCAGCTCTTTTGCCACATCCTCTCCGGATACGTCGAAATGCACGTCGACGACCGGTCCTATAACTTGCGAAATATGTCCTGTCAATCCTGGCATTGTCTGTTATTTTTAGAATCGGCGGCATAACATGAAAAATCCGTGCCAATGCCTCTATTTAATATTGGAAATTTTTCGCCGTTTCTTGTTTTTTTCCCTGCTCCCAAGG
>JADIMQ010000124.1 GCA_017694655.1 Candidatus Cryptobacteroides merdigallinarum | reverse complement strand
CAATAGAGGTCCGCAGGAAGATACGGAAGAAGGTACCGTCCTGGTATTCGGTCCCGGAGCTCGCCTTCCCTTCCGGACTGTCTGCAGAACAGTGCAGCTCGGAACAGACAGCCTTGTACAAGGCCGGGATTTTGTCAGGACTCTTCCCGGGAGGAAAAGCGAGGATTGCGGACCTGACAGGGGGTCTCGGAGTGGACACATGGGCCTTTGCAGGGGTGGGTTCAGCCGTACTTTACAACGAGATGGACAGGGGCCTGGCCCGTGCCGCGGAAAAGAATTTCAGGGCATTGGGCAGGGAGAACATCTCCGTGGTCTCCATGGAGCTGGTCCCGGAAAATGAAGACGTGACAGTCAAAGACCCTGGCCTTGCCGGCGGCACGGGAGAACGGGAGACTGTCCGTGGGAGCGTCCGGGAGATACTCGGGGACTTCCGCCCGGACGTCATCTTCCTGGACCCGGCCAGGAGGGGTGAGGGAGGCAGGAAAGTCTTCCTTCCGGAGGACTGCAGCCCGGATGTCCTGCAGCTGTCGGGCGAACTCTTCCGGCAGAGCAGATATATCCTGCTGAAGATGTCCCCGATGGCGGATATCAGCCTGCTACTGAAGCGGCTCGGGACAGGATGCCGGGAAGTGCACATCCTGGCGGCCTCCGGAGAATGCAAGGAGGTGGTCATTCTCATGGACAGGGACTTCTGCGGGGAATGCATCTTTACGGTCAATTCAGGGGGCGCGTCCCTGGTATTCCCCATGTCCGGTATAGCGGATGCTGTCCCGGAATACGTCAGGAACAGGGAGGAGATACGGGAGGGCTCCGTCCTGTACGAGCCAGGGAAGGCCCTCATGAAGGCCGGGGCGTTCAATCTCCTGTGTCCACTCTTCCATATACGGAAGCTCGGGAGGTTCACCCATTATTACCTGTGCGACAGTGCGGGGGAAGTGTCAGGCAGACTGCCGGAGGAGCTTGCGGACAATGGAAAATTCTTCCTTGTCAAGGAGGTGCTGCCCCTGAACAAGAGGAGTATGAGGGAAGCAGGTAGGAAATACGGGAAAGGTGAAGTCACGGCAAGGAACCTGAAGATGGATTCGGAGACTTTACGCAGCAGGCTCGGGATAGCCCCGGGCGGGAACCTCCACTTCTTCGGCCTCCAGTGCCTCTGCGGTCCCGCACCCGAAAACCTCCTCCTGGTGACAGAACCTCTACTCCCGTAGCATTCCCGCCCGCGGCGCGCGTGCAATGATCCCGTAGCATAGTGAAGTATGTGAGGAGATTCGAGTCCGAGCAGCAACGCAGCAAGCCGCCCGTTTTCACACACCGCACCCGGAACCGTCGAAACAATGAGTACAAATCCTGCACTTCGGCAACCCAATCGCCTCCACCAACGTATCTATAGTATTGAATTTCAAAGTAGTCAATCCGAGGGTCTCCGCTATCTTGTCAACCATTCTGCGATATTCGGGTGTAGAAGGATCGGAATATTTTTCCAGATTGGAAGTATCGTCACCTTGAAAATCTTTTATTATCCTTCTGGTGATGAGCTCCATGTCAGTCTTGCTTGCGGAAAAGCCGAGGAAAGGACAGCCGTAGACAAGAGGAGGACAGCCTATGCGCATGTGCACTTCCTTGGCGCCGTAGTCGAAAAGTACTTTCACATTATCTTTCAGCTGGGTACCCCTCACGATAGAGTCATCGCAGAAAATTATCTTCTTGCCCTCGAGCATGGCCCTGTTTGGTATGAGCTTCATCTTGGCGACAAGGGAGCGCCGTTCCTGGTTGCTCGGGGTGAAGCTCCTCGGCCAGGTAGGGGTGTACTTGGTTATGGCACGGTGATATGGAATGCCTTTACCTTCGGCATACCCGAGGCCCTGTCCTATCCCGGAGTCAGGGATGCCGCATACGAAATCCGCCTCGGAAGTATCCGCCTTCCCCATGTTGTAACCGCTACTGAAACGGACCTGCTCCACATTCCTGCCCTCGTAGCTTGAGGTAGGGAACCCGTAGTAGACCCACAGGAAAGAACATATCTGCATATCCTTCTCCGGCTCCCGGATCTGCTCCACGCGGTCAGGAAAGAGTTTCAGTATCTCTCCGGGGCCGACGTACCTGTCAATCTCATAGCCGAGGTTGGGGAAACTGCAGGACTCGCTCGTGGCCGCGTATGCCCCGTCCTTCTTCCCTATTATAATTGGTGTGCGCCCGAACCTGTCCCTGGCAGCAATGATACATTCTTCAGTAAGGATAAGCATGGAGCAGGAGCCCTTTATCCTGGAGAAGACATTCTCTATCCCCTCCTTGAAATCCCGGCCCTGGATAATGAGCAGGGCTATCAGTTCAGTCTGGTTGGTCTTTCCGGAACTCAGTTCGGCAAAGTGCATGTTCCTGTCCAGCATCTCTTTCTCGAGCTCCGCCATGTTCGCTATCTTGGCCACGGTGACAATGGCGAACCGCCCGAGGTGGGAATTGATGATTATAGGCTGGGGGTCGGTGTCGCTTATGACACCTATCCCGGAATTGCCGGTGAACTTGTCGAGGTCGTCCTCGAACTTGCTCCGGAAATACGAGCTTTCAAGGTTATGGATGGAGCGCATGAAGCCGTCCCGGCTGCTGTATGTCGCCATACCGCCTCTCTTGGTCCCCATGTGCGAATTATAGTCAGTGCCGTAGAAAAGGTCGTTGACACATTTCTCCTTAGAGATTGTTCCGAAAAAGCCTCCCATTTCGTCTTGTTTTTTTGCTGCGCAAAAGTAAGAAAAAAATGAGGGTGAGCAAACATTGTCCGGCTGCAAGGGAGAAAAAGATTCTAAAAAATCATGTTTGTGCTGCAGTTTAGCACAACGACTTATTAATTTTACGTTACAAACCAATTATGGGATACTGATATATCTATTGCGGTTAATTAAGTTATGACAGTAGAAGAAACATTGCAGATTGCGCTCGATGCGCACAAGGGACAAAAGGATTTAGGCGGCAAGCCTGCTGTCTTGCACCCGATTGCAGTCGGCATCATGGGCAGCAATGATACTGAAATCAAGGCTGGCTTTCTGCACGATGTCGTGGAGGACTCTGATTTGACGATTGACGATTTGCGTCAGAAAGGCGTGGATGAGGAAGTGCTTGCAGCATTGGAACTGCTGACCCATGACAAGAAAACGGACTATTTCGAGTATGTGCATAAGATAGCCCATTCCGGCAATTATACTGCTATCCATACGAAAATCAACGATTTGAAGCACAATTTTGACCGCGGCAGGAAGTCATACAAAATGGCAAAAGAACTGAATGATGCTGAAAAGGCGGAACGCCTTGCCAAAGTCAATGAGAAACACCGTAAAGCATTGCAGATATTCGGGTATTTCGGAGAATAGCACACCTCGATAAAAATTAAAGAGGGTGAATACAAAAGGATTTTTTCCTCTTTGAGAATTGAATATCTGGAACCAGACTCCATCTTGGAGTACTAATAAAGAGAGGGCGAGTCTGACTTTTGACCCGCCCTCTCTTCTTTGTACTCGGCCGGAGAATCGAACTCCGATTGCAAGATTGAGAATCTTGAGTACTAACCGTTATACGAGCCGAGCATATCTCATTTTTGGGATTGCAAAGGTATGACTATAATTTCATATCTCCAAATTTATTTTCAAAAAACTGAAAAATTTTAAGCCGGCTATCTGCAGAAGCACGTCTTGACGTCATTTCGGACGGGAGACTATTCCATGTTTTTCCTGGTCCAGCCGACAGCATAATAGCGTTCGGACCCGGACACGACAGGCTCCACCGCGGCAATGGCATTGAGGCCTTCGTTGACGTATATACTGGCGCCGTCCAGCTCCCCGAGACTCTCATAACCGCCCCACATCGACTCCAGATAAGACTTGTCGACCGAGTCCTCAAGGTACATGTTCAGGGAAGCACAGAGCTGCCCGTCAATGAAATGATAGGAAATGCTCTTTTCCTGCCCCTTTCCTTTGTAGTAAAGGAAATCCGGGCCCTCACTCACCAGGACGTATGCGGACATGTATTCCTTTACGGTTTCCAAATCCGCTCCCCACTCGATACAGGGGATATGCCTGGCACTGCCCCCGACGGCAGTCTTGGAACATGATACAGCCATGAGAAGCAGCACGGCCGGCAAAAGGAGCCACGTAAGGCGATATGCATTGAATCTATCCATAATTTCAGAATTGTTCCTTGGTCTTTTCTTCAAGTTCACGTATCCGTGCCAGGGCATCCATGACCATTCCGGAAGACAGGTCCGGATCCGGCTCCTGCACGTTGACAAGGCATCCGGCGGAAAGCCCGTTGGAAGTTTTAACGGAAACCGTACACTCCCCTGCCGAGACAGCCGTCACCTTGCCGGACGCGTTTACCGAGGCTACGGAAGGGTCGCTGGAAGTCCAGGTATATCCGGTTTCCGAGCCGGACGGCAGCAGCACAGGAGACAGAGTCCTGCTGAAACCCTGAAGGAGCGAGATCCTTGCCGGCAGGGAGACAGACCCGGGCTGGCCTGGACGCTCCTTCACTGTCACAGTACAGGAAGTCTGCCTGCCGTTCGAGGTAGTTACCGTCACCGAAGTCATTCCTGGGGCAACCCCCGTCACCTTCCCCCTGGAGTCCACGGTGGCCACTGCCGTATTCCCGGATTTCCAGGTATAGCCAGTTACAGCCCCTGCCGGGGAAACCACAGGTGTGAGGGTTGCGCTGCCGCCTTCTGTTATGGTCAAGGCCTGCTGCAGTGAGACAGAAACCGGTGCCAGCGAAGAACCGACAGTGACTACACAGGAGGCCCTGAGCCCGTTGACGGTCGTGGCGGTCACGGTCGCGGTCCCGTTGTTACTCGCCCCGAGGATTCCTGCGGTATTGACATTGGCGACAGAAAAATCCGTGGTGGTCCATGTCACTGTCTGGTCGGCATCCGCGGGCAGGACGGTCACCTGCATGGTAAGGATGTCTCCTATATCCATGGTCACACTTGTCGGGTATATCGTTATGGACCGGGGCTCGGAGCCCTCCACGAATACATTATAATTTACATAGCCCTGCCTCTGGTAAATGTACTGTCCGGAAACCGGGTCAAGCTCCCGGTAATAATAGCGGCACTGGACCAGGGCATAGCCTGAAAAGGACTTCAAAGCCTTTATCGTGCAGGTATACATGTCACTCGAGACGACCTGGACGTCACCAGGTCTTGAAGATGTCCACGCCGGCTGTCCGGCCAGGACCTTGGAAGGAAGTTCCGCAGGGGCGAGGGTACGGGTTTCACCTATTCCCATCCTGACGGTTTCACTCAAGGCGGAAGCCGTGGCGGGAGCCAGGAGCACCGCGATGGAAGCCAGGATTCCTGTCAAAAATTTTTTCATGATTTCCGGTTATAGTCTATCGGGCACAAAAATACGCAATAAATCCGGATTTCCACCGGACGGACGCACAAAAGTCATGCTCCACCGGGCGTCGGGACTATTTCAGGAATACGAAGAAAACCGCCATTATCAGGAGAAAGAAAGCCACGAAATGGTTCCACTGGAGAGCCTGGTTCTTGAACATCAGGGTGACTATGAGGGTGAAAACCGTAAGGGAGACGACCTCCTGTATGACCTTGAGCTGGATAAGGCTGAACGGTCCGCCGTTCTCGGCAAACCCGATCCTGTTCGCCGGAACCTGGGCGCAGTACTCGAAAAAGGCGATACCCCAGGAAAGGAGGATCACACCGATGAGCGGCCAGCCGGTCGTCACCTTCATCTCCTGGAGCTTGAGGTGGCCGTACCAGGCTATGGTCATGAAGACATTGGAAGTTATCAGCAGCAGTACAGTATACAGAGCTTTCATTGTCTGGTCCTTGATTTTTTTTACGGGGCGCAAATGTAAGAAACTGTTTTGAAATTGACACCATTTTAATTAATTTTGTAAGGATATAGTAAACAAAAACACAAATACCATGACTCTCATAAAATCAATTTCCGGAATCCGCGGCACTATAGGAGGCGCTCCGGGAGAGGCCCTGACCCCGGTAGATATCGTGAAATTCGTCTATGCATACTGCGTCAAGCTCAAGGAGCGTCTGCCGAAGCCGGCAGGTGAACGCTACCGCGTTGTCGTGGGGAAGGATGCCAGGATCTCCGGGGAGATGGTGGAGCAGCTCGTCTGCGGCTCTCTGATCGCCTGCGGAGTGGATGTGATAAAGGCAGGATACGCCTCCACGCCTACCACGGAAATGGCCGTAATATTCGAGAAGGCCGACGGAGGAATCATTCTCACAGCCTCTCACAACCCGAAACAGTGGAACGCACTGAAACTGCTGAACGAGAAAGGTGAATTCCTCAACGCCGCAGAAGGCGCCGCCATACTGGAATGCGCGGACAGCGAGGATTTTGACTTCGCGGACGTGGACTCCCTCGGCACTGTCACTGAAAAGGACTTCACAGATGCACACATAGATGCTGTGCTCGCACTCGAGGCAGTGGATGTGGAAGCTGTCAGGAAAGCCGGCTTCAAGGTGGCCCTCGACGCGGTGAACTCCGTCGGAGGCATCATCATGCCTAAGCTCTTCAAAAGGCTCGGGGTGGAGTGCATCGAAGTAAACTGCAGGCCTGACGGACATTTCGCCCACAACCCAGAGCCTCTCCCGGCCAACCTCACAGAGCTTTGCGACACCGTGGTAAAGGAAAAGGCTGACCTCGGCGTATCCGTGGACCCGGATGTGGACAGGCTCGCCCTGATATGCGAGAACGGGCAGCCATTCGGGGAAGAATACACCCTTGTAAGCGTCGCCGACTATATACTGTCCCGTGAGAAAGGGAAAGGCACCGGACTGTCCACCGTATCCAACCTCTCCTCCTCGAGGGCCCTCAGGGACGTCACCGAAAGCTACGGCGGAAAATACTGGTCTGCAGCCGTCGGCGAAGTGAACGTCACCACGAAGATGAAGGAATGCGGGGCTATCATAGGCGGGGAAGGAAACGGAGGGGTCATATATCCGGCCCTCCATTACGGACGTGACGCCATAGTGGGCGCTGCCCTCTTCCTCACGAACCTTGCATACAAGAAGATGAAGGTATCGGAGCTCCAGAAGACATACCCGCAGTACCATATAACGAAAAACCGCATCGACCTTTCGGACAAGTCCCTGATTGACAAGATATTGTCGGAAATGAAGAAGATCTATGCCTCCGAGGACATAAACGACATCGACGGGGTTAAGATATCCTTCGAGGCAAGGAAGGAATGGGTTCACCTGCGCAAGTCCAATACCGAGCCTATAATAAGGATCTATGCCGAAGCCGCCGACAAGGAGGCTGCGGAGAAGCTCGCCTCCGGCATCAAAGCCATAGCGGAGAAGATCATCGCCGGATAGCCACAGTCAACGAGGTTCAGATGTTTTCATTCAGGACTACACCGCTAGTGGACCAGCTCGACAAGGCCCTGACTGACGGGGAGGTCGGGTGTTTCTGCACACAGAACTGCTGGGACCCCGGGAGCGGAAGATACATGTACGACATTTTCCGGGAGAGAGGCAACCTCAGGCAGGTCTTCTCCCCCGGAGATACTGAACTGTCCCCGCAAGACTGCCGCATAGAGGTGGCGCCGGAGCAGATACAGGGGCTGAACGCCATAGTCGTGGAGATACAGGACACCGGCTCAAGGTACTTCCCCTACACAAGGGATGTGTTCCGGCTGATGAAGATGCTTTCGGAAATGGAGGAAGGCCCGGCACTGTACATCGTGGACCATATAAATCCGGCCGGTCGCATAGTTGAAGGTACAATGCCGTCATCCAGGTGCGAGCCCGGCACGCCCAAGGTAGCCCACAGGCACGGCCTTACCCTGGGGGAACTGGCCAACCTGTACTACCAGGAACTCGGGGCAAGATTTCCCCTGCACATAATATCCGCCGACGCGAACGGATCGAATAAAAGCATGATGCCGTGGACAATAGCCCCGGCAAGCGATATTCCGGGACTGTTCACCTGCGAGATGTACAGCGGCGGAGGCCTGTGGGCGGGGACTAGTGTCACTCCCGGAATCGGGACCGTGAGACCGTATGAATACTTCGGGGCGCCGTTCATCAGGCACAGTCCCGGGAACGTGCTCCCGGTTCCGCCGCAGGTGAAGATGCGCCCGTGCACATTCACCCCGGTGTGGGGTAAATACGCCGGACAGGTATGCCGCGGATACCAGATAATCCTGGAACCGGGAGCGGAATACCATTCTCTCATGCACAGCCTCCAGCTGATGAGGCATTTCAGGGACACGTATTCAGCCTTCGAGCTTTCCGGGGAATTCTACAGGAGACTTTCGGACGATGTGCTCGCGTCCTACGTGGACGGGGCCATAGAGTGGGACGAAGCCCGTGAACATATCAAGGTCGAGGAGCAGAAATGGATAAGGAAGGCCAGGAAGTTCACCCTGTACGACATCCAGCCGTACCGGATAAAATAAGGTCATTTCATCCCGCGCTCTTTCTTTATATGCTCGTAGGCCTCCTGCACGGCGCGGAATTTCTCCGTACCGGCCTTCCGGACATCCTCGCCAAGACCGGTCAGCTTGTCCGGATGGTATTTCATGGCCATTTTCCGGTATGCAGTCTTGACTTCCCCGTCGGTTGCAGACCTGCCGATACCGAGGGCGGTATAGGCCCAGTCCGCATCGGCTGACCTCATGTACGGGGCTTTCAGGGCATTGAAATCCACGGCGGAAATGCCGAAGATTCCGGACAGCCTCTGCAGGAGGTCCATTTCAGCCGTGCATACTTCCCCGTCGGCGAAGGCTACCTCGAAAAGGAGGTGGAGAAGCTCCAGTTTCGACGAGTAGTTCATGTTCCGGCTTATCTGCCAGGCGACCTGTGTCTCGTCTATATCCTGCTGCAGGAGCCTGTTCAGTATCTGGATGGCTTCATCGGCCTCCCCTTCCCCGAAATTCGCGACAAGGATTTTCCTGACAATCCCCATCTCCTCGGCCTTCCTTACCCCGTCCGCCTTCACGACACAGGCTATGAGGACAAGGAGGCTGATCTTGAAGTCCCCGGCGTAGGTCCGGCCTGTGGAATGAGCGGCTCCGTCACGGTTGTCGCTACCGTCTATAATCGCACCTATGACAAATCCTGCCAGGGCCCCTATCGGGCCTCCGAAGGCCCAGCCCAGGCCACCTCCAAGCCATTTTCCGAATTTCATCGTCAGATTTTTTTGTTACCCCTGCAAACTTACATATAAATTCCGGATTTCTACACCGGATAATAAAAAAGTCAAGGCCGAGACTCAAATGCGACCTGAAGTGTTAACTTAGGGGCAAATAAAAATAAAATTAGAAAATATGCGAGCTTGCGGCCTTGACGTACACAAAGATAGTGTATTTGTGTGCATAATTACAGAAGAAGGGGAAATTTTTCGGGAGCGATTCGGAGTCCTGACCCCGGAACTGGAACAGATGAGAGTTTATCTTCAGGAGCATGGAACGACAGACGTTTGCATGGAAAGCACGAGCGTGTACTGGATACCGGTATGGAATGTTCTGGAGGGACACTTCAGGATGAAGTTGGTGAATCCGTACTTCATCAGGCAGCTGCCCGGGAGGAAGAGCGACGTAAAGGACGCGGAGTGATATGCGGACGAAGTCCGAATATACGCAGAAGCCGAGAGCAGAGCAAATGAAGTCCCGAAGGGACCGCACCGCCAGGTGCGAAATCCGACGCCAGCCCCAACATGATACCGGACCTGTGCGGACATTCCTGAAATGAAAAGGAAGAAAACCCGCAGGGTCAATTGCCCCGGGCCCCGCACCCGTACCGAAAAATTTTATAAATTTTTCAATATTTAAAAATTCCGCCACAATTTTTCCGGCAGCTTTCAAATTGTAAGCATTTTTCCCCGGAAGCGGAAATAGGAAAAGTGATTCCGCCCAAGGCCTCACGATTTGTTCCGGAGACAGCTCGTGCCGGGAAGTTCCGGCTCTTGCATTTATGGATTTGATTTCTTTATTTTGTAAGGAAAGATCCGTCACGAAAGAACTGGATTCCAGTCCTTTCAAGCCCGAAATTCA
The DNA here is from genome assembly GCA_017694655.1 of Candidatus Cryptobacteroides merdigallinarum. Taxonomy (GTDB): domain Bacteria; phylum Bacteroidota; class Bacteroidia; order Bacteroidales; family UBA932; genus Cryptobacteroides; species Cryptobacteroides merdigallinarum. Next base: position 612 of record JADIMQ010000124.1, on the reverse strand, counting down.
ATTATAATCTTATAATATTATGGAACATTTTGCACAGAAGTATGTAGATGAATTCATGGCCGGGCTCATCGCCCGGAATCCGGGAGAAAAGGAGTTTCACCAGGCCGTAAGGGAAGTAGTGGAAAGCCTCGCGCCTTACATTGTGGAACACCCTTATCTCATGGACATGAAAGTCCTGGAACGCATAGCCGAGCCGGAACGCGTCATCATGTTCAGGGTACCGTGGATTAACGACGAGGGAGAAGTTGAGATTAACCGCGGCTACAGGGTACAGATGAACAGTGCCATCGGCCCGTACAAAGGAGGAATCCGTTTCCATCCGAGCGTGAATCTGAGCATTATGAAGTTCCTTGCCTTCGAACAGACTTTCAAGAACAGCCTCACCACTCTTCCAATGGGAGGGGCGAAAGGTGGCTCTGACTTCAACCCGAAAGGCAAGTCGGACAACGAGGTGATGAGGTTCTGCCAGAGCTTCATGACCGAACTCCAGAGACATATCGGGCAGGACACCGACGTCCCGGCAGGCGACATCGGAGTAGGAGGCCGTGAAGTCGGCTTCATGTTCGGGCAGTACAAGCGTCTGCGCAACGAGTTCACAGGTACCCTTACAGG
>JADIMQ010000123.1 GCA_017694655.1 Candidatus Cryptobacteroides merdigallinarum | reverse complement strand
GGATAAAGTCTACCCGCATAGACATGCTGGAAAACGAGAGAAAGCAGCAGGAGATACGCCGCCGCAGGGAGGAGCTGGCCCCGGTGGCCGGACCTGACGACAGGCCTGCGGAGGAGCCGGCCTTCCATCCGGATGAGCCTGCGGCACCGCAGGTGAAGCTCGGGGACCCGTTCCTCGCCCCCTGCGAGAAAGAGTTGCTCGGATTCATCGTGGAGCACGGCAGGACGCCTCTGGAGTTCGACCAGGATTCCGAGTTTTTCGTCCGGGACGGGGAGCCGGACACGGTGGCCGAGTTCATAGACAGCACACTGGCCGCGGACAACGTGCAGTTCTCCAACCTTCCCTACCGCAAGGTCTATGACAGCTATTTCGAGATGTACGACCAGGGCCTGACCCAGGAACAGATACAGACGAGGCTGATGAACAGCCAGGACGGGGATATCGCGGCAGTAGCTGCGGATCTCCTGGTAGACAAATACCTGCTGACAGTGGAGAATTATCGCAGTTCCCTGACTTCGGTTGCCACACAATTGATTATCTTTGTGCCGAAATCCCTGCTTGCCTACCAGAGCCGCCGCCTGGACAAGATGGCAAGGGAGATATCGGAAAGCCTCGCTTCATCGTCCGACCCGCAGGAACAGCTGCGTATGCTCGAGAAGATGAACGCCATGAACAAGGCGAGGGCCGTGATAAACAACAAGCTGGGCAGGGTTTAGCGCACCTTCCTGCGCATCCTGTCCAGGCTTATGCTTGAAGATACAATAAAACAGATATGGATAAGGAATACAGAAGAACATTGGTGACCTGCGCCCTCCCGTATGCCAACGGGCCGGTGCATATCGGACATCTCGCCGGGGTCTATGTCCCGGCCGACATATATGTCAGGTACCTGAGGATGAGAGGCGGGGATGTGCTCTTTGTCTGCGGTTCGGACGAGCACGGGGTGCCGATCACGATAAAGGCAAGGAAGCAGGGGTGCAGTCCCCAGGATGTAGTGGACAGGTACCACGGTATCATCAGGAAATCCTTTGCCGGTCTCGGGATAAATTTCGACATCTACTCCCGTACGACTTCGGCCGTGCACCACAGGAACGCTGCGGAGTTTTTCCGCAGGCTGTACGACGAGGGCAAGTTCATAGAGAAAGAAAGCGAGCAGTATTATGACGAGGAGGCCGGCACCTTCCTTGCGGACAGGTACATCGTCGGCACCTGCCCGAAATGCGGGAACGAGGGGGCGTACGGCGACCAGTGCGAGAAGTGCGGGAGCACCCTCAGCCCTGATGAGCTCATAAACCCGAGGTCGGCATTGAGCGGAGGCCGGCTCGTGAAGAGGAAGACCAGGCACTGGTACCTCCCGCTCGACAAGTATGAGCCGTGGCTGAAGGAGTGGATACTCGAGGAACACAAGGAGTGGAAGACAAATGTCTACGGGCAGTGCAGGTCCTGGATAGACGCCGGGCTGCAGCCGCGCGCGGTGAGCCGGGACCTCGACTGGGGCGTGCCCGTGCCGGTGGAGGGAGCTGCCGGTAAGGTGCTCTATGTCTGGTTCGACGCTCCTATCGGCTATATCTCCAATACGATGGAACTTCTTCCGGAAAGCTGGGAAAAATGGTGGAAGTCGCAGGATACCAAGCTGGTGCATTTTATAGGCAAGGACAATATCGTCTTCCACTGCATCGTCTTCCCGTCCATGCTGAAGGCCTATGGGGGATACATACTGCCCGACAACGTGCCTGCCAACGAGTTCCTGAACCTCGAGGGGGACAAGATATCCACATCCCAGGACTGGGCGGTATGGCTCAACGAATATCTGGAGGAATTCCCGGGGCAGGAGGATGTGCTCCGTTACGTGCTCTGCGCGAACGCTCCAGAGACCAAGGACAATGACTTCACCTGGAAGGATTTCCAGTCCCGCAACAACAGTGAGCTGGTGGCTATACTCGGTAATTTCGTCAACCGGGCCGTGGTCCTGACCCACAAGTATTTCGGCGGTAAGGTGCCTGGCAATCCGAAACCGGATGCGATAGATGCCTGGACCCTCGGCCAGATACCGGCCCTGAAGAAGTCCGTGGAAGAGAACATCGGGTGCTACAAGTTCCGCGAAGCCCTGAAGGAGGCCATGAACATAGCCCGGCTCGGGAACAAGTACCTGACGGACACTGAACCGTGGAAGGTGGCCAAGACGGATATGGACAGGACGGCTTCAATCCTGAATGTCGCCCTGCAGATATGTGCGGACCTTGCCATAGTCTTCGAGCCTTTCCTCCCGTTTTCCGCCGGCAGGCTCAGGGATATCCTGAATGCCGGGATAGATGCCGGGCAGGACTACAGGGCAGGGGAGCCCGGAAGTTCAGGGGAGAATCTCTTCAGGGAAGGTGAGGCTGCAGCCCTCCATACCCGTCATGCCGGTCCGCGGCAGGAAGCTTCCGCCACGTCTGCAGGTGACCGTGGCCTCGTCCTCGTATGGGACGATCTCGGCCGCACGGATATTCTTCCGGAAGGCCATCAGCTCGGGGAGCCTGTCCTGCTCTTCAGCAAGATAGACGACAGCGTAGTGGAGGCCCAGGTCAGGAAGCTCGAGGAGAAGAAGGCCGCCAGGCAGGCCGCGGCAGCCTCCGCACAGCCGGCAGCGGCTCCACAGAAGGCGGAATGCACCTTCGGGGATTTCGAGAAGATGGACATCAGGACAGCTACTGTCCTCGAGGCCGAGCGGGTGCCCAAGACGGACAAGCTGCTGAAACTTACAATAGATACCGGCATGGACAGGCGGACAATAGTTTCCGGGATAGCGGAATACTACACTCCGGAACAGATGGTCGGGAAACAGATATGCATCCTTGCCAACCTCCTCCCGCGCAAGATACGCGGCATCGAGTCCAAGGGCATGATACTGATGGCCCGCCAGCCGGACGGGAAGATGCGTTTCATCACCCCTGAAGAGACGCTCTGCAACGGTTCAGAAATAGGTTGACATGGATCTGAAGTCTCACTACAGCCTCAAGCGGCACAATACATTCGGGATGGATGTATCCTGCGCGTGCTTCGCCTCCTATTCAAGCGCGGAGGAACTCGTGGAGTTCTTTGCGGGGGGCGGGCAGTACAGCCTGCCGCGGCCCTTCCTGCATATCGGCGGCGGAAGCAACCTGCTTTTCACCGGGGATTTCCCGGGGACAGTCTTCCATTCCGGGATACGTTTCATCCGTGAACTTCCGGAAAAGGACGGGATGGTCCGTATCGAGGTCGGGGCCGGTACCGTTTGGGACGAGGTCTGCGAATGGTGTGCTGTGCACGGGCTGTGGGGGATAGAGAACCTGTCCGGGATTCCCGGGGAGACCGGGGCCGCGGCTGTCCAGAACATAGGTGCCTACGGCGCCGAGTTCAAGGATGTCGTCTCCGAGATCCGCTGTTTTGATGCCGTCACCTGTTCGGTAAGGCCCATAAGGAAGGCTGACTGCCGCTATGGATACCGGGATTCTGCCTTCAAGCAGTCCGCCAAGGGCCGGTATATTGTAACTTCCGTCGTCCTGGAGTTTTCCAGGGAGGCCGGCCCGGAGCTGGGGTACGGGCAGGTGGAAGCCGAGGTGCGGAAGGTTATGGAAGGGATTCCCGGAGCTCCCCTCACTCCGCGTATCGTGAGGTCCGTGATTCTCGATATACGTGGTTCCAAGCTCCCGGATCCGTCGGAGACCGGCAATGCCGGCAGCTTCTTCAAGAATCCGGTCGTGCCGCGGCCGTTCTACGAGAAAGTGGCGAATTATGCCCTCTCGAAGTACGGGCCGGACTACAGGGTGCCGCATTTCGATGCGGGCTCCGGATTTGTCAAGATCCCGGCGGCCTGGCTCATAGAGCAGTGCGGATGGAAAGGTTACCGCGAAGGCAATGCCGGGGTATACGGGAAGCAGCCCCTTGTCCTGGTCAACGTGACGGGAAAGGCTTCCCCGGGAGAGATCATCGCCCTGGAAAGGAAGATTACAGCTTCCGTCCAGGATATCTTCGGGATAACGCTTGTCCCGGAGGTCGAGTATGTCTGAATTGTCATTACCTTGTATCAACTGGTCATACTATAGAATATGAGTTCTTTCATCATAGAAGGCGGATACCGGCTTTCCGGGACCATAAGGCCGCAGGGAGCCAAGAACGAGGCGCTTGAAGTGATATGTGCAGTCCTCCTCACAAAGGAGGAGGTGGTAATATCCAACGTGCCGGAGATACTCGATGTCAGGAACCTTATCCTTCTGCTCGAGGGTATGGGTGTGAAAGTGAAGAGGCTTGACAAGGGGAAATACTCCTTCAAGGCGGACGAGATAGACACTTCCTATGTGGAGAGTGCCGAATTCGTGCGCAAGTGTGCTGCGCTCCGGGGCTCTGTGATGATTGCCGGGCCGCTGCTGGCCCGTCTCGGGCATTCCTATTTCCCCAAGCCGGGAGGTGACAAGATAGGACGCCGCAGGGTCGACACCCATATTTCCGGTATGCTCAGCCTCGGGGCCCAGCTCCATTACGACCAGCAGAAGAAGGCATATTTCCTGCACATCCCTGCAGGAACCCGGCTCAAGGGTTCCAGGATGCTTCTGGATGAGGCCTCTGTCACGGGGACCGCGAATATTCTGATGGCCTCGGTGCTGGCCGAAGGAAAGACAGTGATATACAATGCCGCTTGCGAGCCTTACATCCAGCAGCTCAGCAAGCTGCTTGTGAGTATGGGTGCGAAGATAGACGGTATCGGGTCCAATCTCCTGACGGTCACCGGGGTGGATTCTCTTGGAGGTGCGGAGCATACCATACTTCCGGACATGATAGAGGTAGGCAGCTTCATAGGCATGGCCGCTATGAACAGGAGCCAGATAACCATCAGGGATGTATCTTATGACAACCTCGGCATCATCCCGGAGTCCTTCCGCAGGCTCGGTGTGAACCTGGAGCAGCGCGGGGATGACATTTTCGTGCCGGAACAGGAGAGTTATGTGATAGAGTCCTTCCTGGACGGCTCCATAATGACCATTGCCGACGCCCCGTGGCCGGGACTTACCCCGGACCTGCTGAGCGTGATGCTCGTAGTGGCGACCCAGTGCCGCGGAAGCGTGCTCATACACCAGAAGATGTTCGAGAGCAGGCTTTTCTTCGTGGACCATCTGATAGACATGGGGGCCCAGATCCTGCTGTGCGACCCGCACAGGGCCGTAGTGATAGGGCATGACCACAAGTTCCAGTTGAGGGCCAACAACATGCTTTCCCCGGACATCCGTGCCGGCATAGCCCTCCTGATAGCCGCCATGTCTGCGAAAGGGACCAGCGTAATAGGCAATATCGAGCAGATAGACCGCGGGTACGAGGACATAGACCTGCGCCTGAATGCTCTCGGGGCCCATATCTCGAGAGGATAGGTCCCGTCCTCCGTGTCACGGTGCCGGTGGAAACCCCTGCCCGTCGTCCTGAAGGTCAGCGGCATCCTTCGTCATGCGTGAGTACCTTTATCAGGTTCAGCCCGTCCCTTACCGGGATTATGACCGACTCCACCCTCGGGTCCTGTGCCACGGTATCGTTGAACCCGGCAATCCCGAGGGTCTGCCTGTCCTGCGGCAGGGGATCCTGGAAGACTTTCCCGTCCCAGAGCACATTGTCCGCAAGGATATATCCCCCGTCCCGGACCATGCCGAAGACGAGCCTGTAATATTCAGGATATTCCCTCTTGTTCGCGTCTATGTAGACAAGGTCGTATTTCTCCCTCTTTCCCTCCGACATCTCTTTCCGGAACCTGGCCAGGGTCTCTTTTGCATCCCCGATAGCGAGGCTTATCCTGCCTTCAAGCCCGGCCCTGGCAAATCCTTCGCGGATAAGGTCTTCCAGCTCGTCATTCACTTCGAGGGTGTCCAGGTGCCCGTCTTCCGGCAATGCCATTGCGAGGCATACCGCGGAATATCCCGTGAAGGTCCCTATCTCGAGTATCCTTTTCGGGGAAAGGGCTTCGGCGAGCATTTTCAGGAACCTGCCCTGTACGGCACCGGTGAGCATCCTCGCATGGTTAGTCCGGATATGTGTCTGCCTTTCAATCCACTCCAGGGCTTCTGTCTGGGGAGTGGAATGACTTTCCAGATATTTGTATAAGCTATCCATAGTCCTGCCGTATTTCTTCCGCTGACATGGGGCCGGCATCCCGGCCAGCGGACAGATTATAGGAATGTCAGTCTGCAGAGACTGTTTTCATCGAATATCTCCCGGGCCGCTTCCATTATCTCTCCGGCCCCGACAGCCTCTATTTTCGCCTTCGTGCATTCGTCGGAGAGGACCGTGCCGTATGAGATCAGGCTTTTCCCCATGGCCAGGCACTGTGTCTCCCCGTTGTCGGAACTGATGGCCATCTGCCC
>JADIMQ010000122.1 GCA_017694655.1 Candidatus Cryptobacteroides merdigallinarum | reverse complement strand
TCTCCGCCAGCGTCATGTCCTTCAGAGACTTGCCCTGACGGATGGTGTGCTCCTCGAGATAAGTGAAGCGACGGCGGAACTTGGCGCAGGTCATCTCCAGTGCCGTGTCGGGATTCAGGTCGTACAGACGGGCAGCATTCACTATAGAGAAGAGGAAATCACCGAGCTCGCCCTCTGCCCTTTTCACCGACTCAGGGTCCGACTTGTCCATCCGGCCCAGTTCCTCGCGGAACTCCCCGAACTCCTCAGCCACCTTGTCCCAGACCTGGGAACGCTCCTCCCAGTCGAAGCCCACGGCGCGGGCCTTGTCCTGCATGCGGTAGGCCTTGAGCAGCGGCGGCAGGGAGATAGGCACTCCCGAGAGCACCCGCTTGTTCCCGTCCTTTTCCTTAGTCTTGAGTTCCTCCCAGTTCTGCACCACCTGGTCGGCCCCGTCCACATGGACCTCGCCGAAAACGTGCGGATGGCGGTAGATCAGTTTGTCACACAGACGGTTAATCACGTCCACGATATCGTATTCGCCCTTCTCTGAGGCAATCTTGGCATAGAAGACGATGTGCAGGAGCACGTCGCCCAGTTCCTTGGAGACCTCCCTGCCTTCCCCCCGGAGGATGGCGTCGCTCAGCTCGTAAGTCTCCTCTATCGTCTGAGGACGCAGCGACTCGGTGGTCTGCTTGTGATCCCAGGGGCATTTCTCCCTGAGCTCGTCCATTATATCCAGAAGGCGGCCGAAAGCCTCCAGCTTGGCCTCCCTCGATGACATCTCGTTTCTGCTCATATTATGTCTGTTTTTTCGGGCGGTAAAGATAGGGAAATTCGGGGACATTTCCATGCATCCGCCTCCGGCTCACCTCCATCCCATCCAAGTCCATCTATGCCACACGTACTCTAGCGGCCCTTGGCTGTGCCTGCCCAGCCACCACCTGCATAGAATCACCTGCAGCATGAAAGAAAGTATGCCGATAAGCAGGCTCAAGGTGTACCCGCACCGGGGCGCGAGGTAAAGACCGATAGGGAAATAAATAAGGGGGCTCCTATGACGGACTGGGAGATGTAGTTCGTCAGGCTCATCCTGCCGTAAAAGCGCAGGTTTCCTACAGCCTTACTGAACTTCCTGTTCCGATAAAGAAGTACGAAAGAGGCGACCAGCACCATAGTAAACGCCAGCTTCTGCCACATGTCGAAGGCAGTCCCGGCCGTCTGAAAGAAACGCCCGGCATTGACCGCCCACAGGAGGCTGGCCTTCTGGCCTAAGGTAATATTTTCCCAGATAAAGGGCCAGAACTCTCCGGCCTTCGTGTACTCTGCCACTTCGGCGTACATCTCACCCACCTTCAGGTCAGGCAGTTGATGGGAGGGATTGATCAGACCCGCAACATAATGATACCACTCCACAGGCTGCAGCAGGAACAGCATCGCCGCTATGAATACAGCCTTATCGCTCCAGTTACGGACGATGAACAGCACCAGACCGGTCACCACGAAAAGTAGCAGGACATCTCCTGCCGGGAAAAGGCCGCATTCAGAGTGGCGAATCCCGCCAGCAGGACCAGCCGCCACAGAAACCGGTATCCGAAATCCTTTCCCTGCCTGCGCCGGTTGCTGCTCTGAATGTAGAATGTAAATCCGAACAGCAGGGCGAAAATGGCATACGCCTTTCCCGCGAAAAGACTGAACACGACATTGAGCACCCCATGGTCCAAGACATTGAGCCATGCGGGAGGATTCTCCGGATAGACCGGAAATATGAAATGCTCCACATTGTGGACCAGAATAATTGCCATTACCGCGAAGCCGCGGAGAGCGTCCACAACCTCTATACGGGGACTTTTTACTGACAGCTGTTCCATTGTCCTTCAACTTTGCCTGCAAAAATAATATATTTCATCTTGCAAACACAACCTGCTCCTCCATGCGGCACATGTACGCACTATATTTGCACCCATAAAATGTCACCCATAAAATGTAATAATTATGAAAACGATTGAAGGACACGACGTGAAAATCTTCACTGACAACATCGAGAACACAGCTCTGGAACAGATCGGCAGGCTGATGTCCATCGGCACATTCAGCGGATGCAAGGTCCGCATCATGCCGGATGTGCACGCAGGGGCCGGCTGTGTCATAGGCTTCACCGGCGACCTTGGCGACAAGGTCATTCCTAATATTGTCGGAGTGGACATCGGCTGCGGCATGCTCGTCCAGCCGTTCGCCTGCAGCGGAGAAATTGACTTTCGCGCCCTGAACGAATTCATTCTGAACAATATTCCTTCAGGCAGGGGCATCCGGGACAAGGCGGAACTGGTGCTGCCCCAGCCTTATATGGGAAGGTACGGGGAAGCCAGGGAACTGATCAAGGCCCTGCGCTGCTTCCGCGACCTGAAGGACAGCAAGCGGCTGTACAAGGCCGCCGGTACGCTGGGCGGCGGCAATCACTTCATCGAGCTGGACCATGATGACAGCGGCAGGATGTACATCGTGGTACACACCGGCAGCCGCAATCTAGGCAAGCAGGTGGCCGAAATCTACCAGAAACTGGCGGTAAAAAACATGTCCGGCTGGGACAGACTGATGGATCAGCAGGCTCGGATGATTGAGGAATACAAGGCAGCAGGACGCCGCTCGGAACTTCAGGAGGCCATCCGTCAACTGCACTGCTCCTTCAGGATGCAGCGGCCGCCGGTTCCAGACGAGCTGTGCTGGCTCGAAGGTCAGCCCAGGGAAGACTATCTGCACGACATGCGCCTGTGTCAGGAATGGGCCCGGATCAACCGCAGCATCATCATAGACCTACTGACCGGCCATCTGCGGACTCAGGGCAATATCACCGCCGCTCCGGAGACTCTGCTCCCCGAACGCTTCGAGAGCGTCCACAACTACATCGGTGACGACAATATCATCCGCAAGGGCGCCATCTCCGCCTGCGAGGGACAGAAGTGCATCATCCCCATGAACATGCGGGACGGTTCCCTGATAT
>JADIMQ010000121.1 GCA_017694655.1 Candidatus Cryptobacteroides merdigallinarum | reverse complement strand
AACCTCATGGAGGAGGTGGCGCGCTACGCCATGGTGGGGGCTACCATAGCCCTGCAGCATGAGGACGAGTTCGATGTCATCCACGCCCATGACTGGCTGACCTATCTTGCAGGCATTGCGGCAAAGCAGCTGACTGGCAAGCCGCTCGTGGTCCATGTGCACGCCACGTCCTTTGACAGGAGCAGCGACGACAAGATAGACACGAGAGTATATGATCTCGAGAGGAAGGGCATGGAGGCCGCCGACAAGGTCATAGCCGTGAGCGAGCTTACCAGGAACATCGTGATAAACAAGTACGGCATATCCCCTGACAAGGTGGTGGCCGTGCACAATGCCGTGGACTTCAGCGGCAGGGAGAACCTTTATGTGGAAAGGGGCGTCAAGGACAAGGTGGTGACCTTCCTCGGGAGAATCACCTTCCAGAAGGGGCCGGAGTACTTCATCGAGGCGGCCGCCAAGGTCCTCAAGAGGTGCAGCCACGTCAGGTTCGTCATGGCCGGAAGCGGGGATATGCTGAACAGGTGTATCCGCCATGTCGCCAGGCTGGGCATTTCCGACAGGTTCCACTTCACGGGCTTCCTCCGCGGTGCGGACGTGCAGAAGATGTTCGCCCTGTCGGACGTCTATGTGATGCCTTCGGTGTCGGAACCTTTCGGCATCTCGCCTCTTGAGGCCATGCAGACCAATGTCCCGTCCATCATTTCCAAGCAGTCCGGCGTGGCCGAGGTCCTGAAATATGCCATAAAGGTGGATTTCTGGGATGTGGATGCCATGGCAGACGCCATGTACGGCCTCCTGAACTATCCGGCGATGGCGGATATGGCCGCGAGGTGCGGACGTGACGAGGTGGATGCGCTCAAGTGGAACAATGCCGCCTACAAGATAAAGAAAGTATACGAGTCAGTAATTAACAAATAGTCTAAGCTTAAATTTTTACGGATATGAAAAAAAGTATCTGCCTGTATTTTCAGGTTCACCAGCCCAACAGATTGAGATTGTACAGATTCTTCGATATCGGGAAGGATTCGCACTATTACGACGATTTCGCCAACAGGACGATACTCAGGAGAGTCGCCCAGAGATGCTATCTTCCGGCAAACGAGCTTCTCCTCGAGCTCATAAAGAACTACAAGGGGCAGTTCAAGGTGGCTTTCTCCATTTCGGGTTCAGTCATCGAGCAGTTCGACAGGTATGCCCCGGAAGTGATAGACAGTTTCCGCAGGCTTGCCGAGACAGGCTGCGTGGAATTCCTCGCCGAGACCTACTACCACTCTCTCGCGTCCCTGGCTTCCCCGTCTGAATTCAGGCATCAGGTGCTGAAGCACAAGGCTGTCATAGAGCACTACTTCGGGGTGACACCCAAGTCTTTCAGGAATACTGAGCTCGTATACTCGGACGAAATAGGCTCGATGGTCTATGACATGGGCTTCAAGACCATGCTCACCGAGGGCGCAAAGCACGTGCTGGGATGGAAGAGCCCGAACTATGTATATTCCGGGGCGCTTGCCCCGAAACTCAAGCTCCTGCTCAGGAACTACACCCTCAGCGACGACATCGCCTTCAGGTTCTCCGACAGGGGATGGCAGGACTGGCCTCTCACCGGTGACAAGTTCCTCGGGTGGATAAAGTCCGCGGCGAAGAACGACGAGATTGTTAACCTGTTCATGGACTACGAGACTTTCGGGGAGCACCAGAAGGCCCAGAGCGGCATATTCGAGTTCATGAGGTATTTCCCTGAGGTCGTTGTCAAGGACGGGGAATTCGAGTTCGTTACCCCGGAGCAGGCCGGCAGGAAACACAAGGCAGTGGCTCCGCTTGACGTGCCGGACCCTATTTCCTGGGCAGACGAGGAGAGGGATGTGACTGCATGGCTCGGGAACGAGCTCCAGAGCGACGCCTTCCAGAAGCTTTACAGCGTTTCCGAGAAGATAGCCCTCATCGACGAGAACGACCAGCTCTGGTCCGATTTCGGGCATCTCCAGGAAAGCGACCACTTCTATTATATGTGTACCAAATTCTTCTCGGACGGTGCGGTGCATAAATATTTCAACCCGTATGATACTCCGTATGAGGCATTTATAAATTATATGAACGTCCTCAGCGATTTTATTTTGCGGGTAGATGATGCAATTTCCGTTTCTGATGCTAAATTTGCAGCCGAAAAGAAGGCGGTACCGGCCAAGGCAGAGAAGACAGGGACTGTGAAAAAGACTGTGAAGAAGACAGTTGCGAAAAAGTCCGTGAAGGCCGAGCCGGAAGCTGCAGCAAAGAAACCGTCTTCCAGGAAAACGGCTAAAACAAAGAAATAGAAGTAGATGAGCAATGAATTGATCAGACCGGACTATCTTTTTGAGGTAAGCTGGGAGGTCTGCAATAAGGTAGGGGGCATATATACGGTAATAGCTACCAAGGCCCTCTACCTTAAAACGGAATTAAAGAGGCATCATATCCTGATCGGTCCCGACGTATGGATGAATACGGAAAGCAACCCGGATTTCCTTGAGGATCCGGGCCTTTACCGGGACTGGAAGGCACAGGCCGAATCCGAGGGCCTGAGGGTCAGGATCGGGAAATGGAATATTCCCGGGTCTCCGGTAGCTATCCTCGTTGACTTTAAACAGTTCCTTACCAGGAAGTCAGAAATCCTTACGGAATACTGGCTCCATTTCGGTGTAGACTCTCTGACAGGAAACTGGGACTATGTGGAGTCGGCCCTGTTCGGCTACGCGTCGGGAAAGGTCATAGAGAGTTTCTACAAGTACAATCTTTCCCCCTCCGACAAGGTGGTGGCCCAGTTCCACGAATGGCTGACCGGCGCCGGTCTGCTCTATGTGAAGCAGTCGGGGCTGCCTATAGCCACTGTATTCACTACCCATGCCACAGTGGTGGGCCGCTGTGTGGCCGGGAACAACCTTCCTCTCTATGATTCCATGAATATCTACGACGGGGACGAGAAGGCAAGGGAGTTCAATGTGATCGCGAGGCATTCCCTCGAGAAGCATTCGGCCCAGAATGCGGACATATTCACTACTGTGAGCGAGATAACTGCCGATGAATGCCGTCAGTTTCTCGGCAGGAAGGTGGATATAGTGACCCCGAACGGATTCGAGAACAGCTTCACTCCGTCGGAAGAAGATTACTCCATGGTCAGGTCGACCGCCAGGGACCGCCTGGTCCAGGTGGCTACGGCCATGTCGGGCGAGGTTGTCCCGGAAAATTCCATATTCATCGGCATAGGAGGCCGGTATGAATACAAGAACAAGGGCATAGATGTCTTCATCGACGCCCTCGACAAACTGAACAAGTCGGATTTCAAGGGGAAGAGCATCCAGGCCTTCATCATGATACCGTCGGGCCATAACGGGCCGGACAGGGAACTTGTGGCGAAACTCGGTGGAAAGGAGTCCGGGTATGTCACGAGGACTTCCCACTACCTGATGAACAAGGAATACGACATTATCTCACGCAGGCTCGACGAGCTCAATTTCAACAACGCCATCGGCGACAAGGTGAAGGTATACTTCATCCCGTCCTACCTGAACGGCAACGACGGGGTCTTCAACATGAAGTATTACGACCTTATCGTCGGCCTCGACCTTGCCCTTTTCCCTTCGTACTATGAGCCGTGGGGCTATACCCCGCTCGAGAGCCTGGCTTTCAGGGTACCGACCCTCACGACCACTCTCGCGGGATTCGGCCTGTGGGTGCAGAAGCATTATCTCAAGGACCATCCGGGCATAACCGTCCTGGAAAGGAACGATTCCAACTATCCTGAAGTCGTGGACGGGGTGGTGGAGCGCGTGAAGGAGATTGCCGGGCTCACCAAGGATGACAGGAAGAGATACATGGACAATGCCAGGGACGTATCCGAGATAGCTCTCTGGGAGAACAATATAATCTATTATAAGGAGGCTTACTCGGAAGCCCTCATGAAAGTTATAACAGATAAGGGGGCATTCCCTCGATATAAGAACGATAAACCGATGCAGTACAAGAAAATAGACGTGAACAAGCCGTCGTGGAACAGTGTCCTGATAACAAGGCATCTCCCGGACGGGCTGAAAGATCTGGAGACCCTTTCCAGGAACCTGTGGTGGTGCTGGAACGAGTCCGCGAAGAATCTTTTCAGGAGAGTGGACCCGAAAGCATGGGAGGAGACGGGGGAGAACCCTATCGCCATGCTCGACAAGGTGAGCTACAAGAGGTTCCAGGAGCTCGAGAAGAATTCCGAATTCATGGGCGAGCTGAACCTGGTGATGACTGAATTCAATTCCTACATGGCCCAGAAATCGGAGAGGAAAACCCCTTCGATAGCGTATTTCTGTATGGAATACGGCCTGGACACTTCCCTGAAGATATATTCCGGAGGTCTCGGCATCCTTGCCGGGGACTACCTGAAGGAGACGAGCGACATGAACGTGAACCTCGTGGCTGTCGGCCTGCTGTACAGGTACGGGTACTTCACCCAGATGCTTTCCGCCCAGGGGGACCAGGTGTCCAAGTATGACGCCCAGGATTTCATGAAGATTCCTGCCACCCCTGTCAGGGACGCTGACGGGAACTGGATGACGGTGAGCGTGGCCTTCCCGGGAAGAAACATCAACGCGAGACTGTGGAGGGTGGATGTCGGAAGGACCGAGCTTTACCTGATGGACACCGACTACGAGGAGAATCTTCCGGAGGACAGGTCCGTCACACACCATCTCTACGGAGGCGACTGGGAGAACAGGCTCAAGCAGGAGCTCCTCCTCGGCGTGGGCGGTATCAGGGCCCTGAGGAAACTCGGTATTGACACGCAGGTATATCACTGCAACGAGGGACATGCGGCCTTCACCGGACTGGAGAGGCTCCGCGAGTACATACAGAACGACAATCTCGACTATCCGGAGGCACTCGAGCTCGTGAGGGCGTCTTCCCTGTTCACGACCCATACCCCTGTCCCTGCCGGACATGATGCCTTCGACGAAGGCCTCCTCCGGAAGTACATAGGTCACTATCCGCAGAGGCTCAAGATCGACTGGGAGACAATGATGGGGCTCGGAAAGATAAATGGCAGCGACGTGAACGAGAAATTCTCCATGAGTATCCTCGCGGCCAACATATCCCAGGAGGTGAACGGGGTTTCATGGCTCCACGGGGAGGTCAGCCGTGACATATTCGCCAACATGTGGCCTGGATACCTTCCGGAGGAGCTCCATGTCAGCTATGTCACCAACGGTGTGCACTATCCAACCTGGACTGCCCCGGAATGGAAAGAGATACATTCCAGGGTCTTCGGGGAGGAATTCAAGACCCACCACTACGACAAGGCCTGCTTCGAGGGCATCTACAAGGTTTCGGACGCTGATATCTGGAATGTGCGTACCGCGTTGAGGAAGAAACTCATAGCCGACATAAAGGAGAGACTTTCAGACCCTACGATGACGAACCACTATTCCCCTCGCCAGATTGTAACCATAAAGGACACCCTGCGGGATGACGTGCTCACCATAGGGTTCGCGAGAAGGTTCGCCACCTACAAGAGGGCTCACCTGCTCTTCCGTGACCTGGACAGGCTCAACGAGATAGTCAACAATCCTTCAAGGCCGGTGCAGTTCATATTCGCCGGAAAGGCGCATCCTGCGGACAAGGCCGGACAGGACCTCATAAAGACCATAGTGGACATCTCCAAGATGGAGCAGTTCATAGGGAAGATTGTCTTCGTCCCTAACTATGACATCACCCTGGCCAAGCTCCTCGTACAGGGGGTTGACGTCTGGATGAACAACCCTACACGTCCTCTCGAGGCTTCCGGGACTTCCGGCGAGAAGGCTGCGATGAACGGCGTCATGCACTTCTCCGTGCTTGACGGCTGGTGGGTGGAAGGCTACAGGCCGGGTGCAGGCTGGGCTCTCCCTATGGAGAGGACCTACCAGGACCAGAACTACCAGGACGAGCTCGATGCCGCCACCATCTACACCATACTTGAAAACGACATCGCACCTACCTTCTACAACATAAGCAGGTCCACGGGACGTTCTACCGACTGGCTGGAGTATATCAAGAACACGATAGCCCAGGTGGCATGCAACTTCACCACGAACAGGATGCTTACCGACTACATCAACCAGTATTACGAGCCGCAGTCCAGGAGGTTCGAGTCCCTTCTCGCCGACGACTTCGCGAAGGCGAGGGAGATCGCTGACTGGAAACGCCATCTCCGCAGGGAATGGCAGAACGTGAGCCTGGTGTCCATCGTCAAGCCGGACAGCTCGTATGAGGATGTCTCCCTCGGCAAGGAGTTCAAGTCCGAGGTCGTGCTCAATATCGGCGACCTCAAGCCAGAGGAAATCGGCGTGGAGCTCCTGTTCGCCACTACGGACAACAAGGGCAAGCTCCATATAAGCTCCATTTCAGAGTACACTCCAGTGGAGTGCAGTGACGGGGTGGCCAAGTACCAGGCCGTCATGACCCCTGAAATCGCAGGCCTGTACCAGGTGGCGGCGAGAATCTACGCAAAGAACGAGCTGCTGCCTCACAGACAGGACTTCGAGCTGGTAAGATGGTTGTAGCGACCGGATTCTTCGACGGTGTCCATGTCGGGCACCGTCTTGTCATAGAGCAGCTCGTGAAGGCTGCGCACAGTAAAGGGGATGAGAGTATGGTGGTGACATTCTGGCCTCATCCCCGTAATGTTTTACAGCAGGAGGCGAGGACGCTCAGGCTGCTCACCTCGATGCCGGAGAAGGAAGCCCTGCTGAAAGGCCTGGGGGTCGACAGGGTGGAGGTGATAAGGTTTACAAGGGAGTTCGGGGCCCTCACTACCAGGGAGTATCTGAAGGAGTACCTCATGGACAGGTACGGGGCGGACACCATAGTCCTCGGGTACGACAACCGTATGGGGAGCGATGCCGGCGACACCGCCGCGGTCCGCTCTGCCGCAGAGAGCCTCGGCCTGGAGGTCATTGTGACGGACAAGGTGATGTCCGCTTCCGGGCTGGATGTGAGCTCGACCAAGATCCGTGCGGAACTCGGCCGGGGCAATGTCTCCGGAGCCGCGGCCATGCTCGGGTACGACTATTCCCTTTTCGGTGTGGTGGTGTCCGGGGAAAGGATAGGAAAGAGGGTGCTGGGCTTCCCGACCGCGAACATGGAGCTCTATGAACCCCTGAAGGTGATACCGGCCAACGGCGTGTATTTCGTGAAGGTGAAGACTGTGGGGAAGGAATTCTACGGGATGTGCAACATAGGTAACCGGCCGACTGTAAGGGAAGGCAACTCAAGGACCATTGAGACCAATATCTTCGATTTCGACGAGGATATCTACGGTCTCGACATAGAGGTGACTTTCCTCCGGAAGATAAGGGACGAGATCCGTTTCGCCTCCTTCACGCAGCTGAAGGCCCAGCTCGCGAGAGACAAGTTTTATTGCAAATCAATGATTCGGTAGGATATGGATACAGGGACAATTCTGACAATACTCTTTCTCGTGCTGTACCTGGCACTGTCGGCGGTAAACAGGCTGCTGAAGAAAGCTGCCGGCGACATCAGGAAGAAAACATATAACGGAGGTACCGGTGATTCATCCTGTCCCGGCAGCGGGGATGACCCGGACTTCCGGGAGACTCCGGCGGAGCCGGTTCACGGGCGGGGCTTGCCCCCTGAAGGTCCCTGGACGGTTCAGCAGGATCCGCGGACGGTACAGCCGGAGCCGGTGGCCCGGGAAGCCGCGGCCTTTTCCGTCCCGCAGGACCTCCTGGACGGTGGCTACAAGTCTGTGAAAGATATCCTGGAAGAACGGAGAAAGTCTTCCCGACCTGCCGTGGAGGACACTCCGTCCCGCAGGTTTGTCATAGACAAGAGGAACCTTGTCATCTATCCGGAGATAATGAAGCCGAAATTCTGAAGGGCTGTTCCCGATAAAAATCCAGGGCAACCGCATCAAATTTTAGCATTCAACAACACATCGAAGAGATAATGCTGAGATAGGGCAGCACTGAAGATTCTTTTTCGAATGCTCTTCT
>JADIMQ010000120.1 GCA_017694655.1 Candidatus Cryptobacteroides merdigallinarum | reverse complement strand
GCGGCTTTCGCCTCCTGGGAAGCATCCTCCTTCAAGGCATCCTCAATGCTGCATCCGAGAGAGGCATTGACGCTGGAAGTATATGCGAAAGTCGTATAGTACCTCGCGATGTCCGTCCCCGGAGTATAATTGATGAATATGTCCCTGTCCGGCTTCTCTCCCTGCGAGGCATCCCCTGTCCTTGCCTCTATAGTCACGGACGAGGAGGACTCGGATATTTCAGGGGCCTTCACCTCCGCATATATGGCCGGCGAGAGGATGTTGCCGGAGAAGTCCATGGCATAGGCATAGACTATATTGGTCGTGCCCGGCTCTATGGAATTGTCGTAGGTGACCTCCTGTGTCCCGGTCCTGAGCAGGTCCCTCATAAAGGCCTGCGGGTCGGCGGACATGCTGATGTACCAGTCTACCATCTCCTTGTCGGCCTGCTGTATGTCGGGCAGGCGGCTTTCATCGAAGGTCCCGTCGGCCTTGGCATAGTCGACTTTCCAGACATTTTCGGTTATGACGTCGTAGTACCAGGAAGTCTGCCCGTTATCAGGGGTCACCCTGAATGTCAGTGAGGTAGGGAGAGAGTTCACGATCTCTATCTCCTGGAATGTCGGGGCGGGAAGAGTGGAAGTGGTGCCCGAACACAGGGACCAGTCCGAATCGTAGTCCCTGCCGTCCGGAGACACGGCCTTCACCCTGATGGAGTACTCTGTCCCGGCCTCGAGGTTCTCCATGGTGAATGTGGTCTCCCTGGTGCTCTCCGCATCCGCGGAACCTGCCACACAGCTGTAGCCGGAAGCACCCTCGACGGCATCCCATCCGAATGTGACGGATGTCTGGGTCACCGACCGTACAGTGACTACAGGTGCCTCAAGTTTTACAGGAGCGGTCTCGGGAGTCTGCTCCGTGCAGGCGGCGAAGGCCAGCGATGCAGGGAGGAGAATCGTCATTGCAAATCTTGATATCGTGTTTTTCATTGTATTCGTTTTTAAAGTTCACATTCAGGACCGGTTACTCCAGGGGGCCGGACCATGAGCCCGTAACCTTGTTTTCGGCATCGTCCAGGAGGTCGAACTTGAAATCATAGTCCCCGTCCGCGCCGACGGAAACCTCTATGGTCCCTCCGACGAACGGTGCCCAGAGCTGTTCCGTATAGCCGTCAGCGGCCGTGCGGTACCAGTAGGTATATGAACCGTAGCCCTCGTAGGTTCCCGGGGTGAAGGTCCAGGCCGCCCCTACGGATGTTGCCGCAGTGTAGGTGCCGGCAGGGAGAGCTTCAGCGGCCGTGCCTTCGGAATACAGGTCGGCATAGAAGCAGTCCATGGTGCCGTCCCCGCTCTCGAGCCAGAGGACAAGCTGCCACTTGGTGTTGCCGGTGCCGGCATCATCCCCGCCGTTGTTGGCATAAGCGTAATAAGGGGTGCTCCCCCAGTCGAATTCATAGTCTCCCGTAAGGTTGGACTGGAATGTCTGCTCGTAGCCGAGGACCTGCACTGTCCCCTCGTACGTTCCGGTGACCCTGTGGTCATGGGTCGTTACAAAGTCGAATGCCCAGGTTTCAGTCCCGTCCTGGGAGACAGTCTTCGTCATGGTGCCGGACTTGATGCCGTCCGCGTCGCTGATGACCCCGTCACTGCCGGTAAGGACTATATAGGAGCGGGCGAGGGACTGGGCGGTGCCGTCGAAGCTGCCCTGCCTTACCACATCCTGGCCTGCGCCTGGGGCTACATTGAATGCGGTCCCCTGTATCCTGTCATCCGCGACAGTGGTGTACACGTCGAGGCTCAGGAAGGTCAGGTCAGGAATGGTCGAAGAGTTGAACGCGTCCTCGATGTCCGTGAACTCGAGGCGTACCAGGTCATAGCCGCCAGCCTGGCCCTGATATATTGCGGAAGCGTCTACGAACTGCTTGCCAGTCACGTCCCTGTCCAGGACCACGGACTCGTCCGAATCCCCGGTCACAGTCTCTATGGTACCGTACCAGTCCAGTTTGTAGACCTGAGGGTCATCCGTGGCCGAACCGAAGACTATGGACGCGCTTATCTCATAATTGTCACCGTCGGTCCTTACCTCCACGAATGAATTCTCCGCGAGGAAGCTGCTCATGGTGGACTGCTCCCCGGTGGCATCGTAGAGGATGACGGCCGAAGCCCCGCCGTCAATGGTCTCCCTGGCCGGGACACTGGTGGCATTGTAGAGATACACCCCGTCGGTGAGTCCAGGGGACTGCGGATCCGCCGTGGCAGTCCACAGGACTATCCTGGCATTTACACTGCCCGGGGCGTGGGTAAAGGAACCGTCAGGATCGATGCCGTCAGTCGCGTCCGAGAGCGAGAGGGTGAACTCGTCGACACCGGACGTGCCGGACGGGCCCCACCAAGTAAGCCTTGCAGCCCTTGCCGTGAGTTCCTCGTCATATTCAAGAGGAGGCAGTTCCCGGGTAGTCATCTCCAGGGAAGCCATCTCCCCGTGCTCCCCGTTGCGCAAGGCCACGGCATACACCGTATAGGATCTTCCAGGGGAGAGCTGTGTGTAACGTCTGGTTATCGGTTCGAGATAGAGCAAGCTTTCCCCGTCGGCCAGGAGGTCCTCCACGGTAAGGGTACCCCCTGTGGAACGGACCATATAGACCACCTCGTCGGCGTCCGAGGCGGTAAGGGTAAACGTAATCGCATCCGAGTCCACGCTGACTTCCTCTATGGACACGGCCGGAGCCCCCTGGACCGTGTCGTCAGGGTCATTCCCGGTGCAGGACACCAGCAGGGCCGGCACAGACAAGGCCGCCAGCACCGCCTTTTTCCATAAGCTGTTATTCATCATAATATTGAGTGGTTTGCAAGTTTCACTTCAGACAGGGACATCCCGGCAGGAAGGCGTCCGCCTCCCATTCCCGGTGCAGAGGCCTCCTGTACGGTCCCGCCGCCTGTCTCCGGCACGTCAGTCTTGCGGACCATCGTCAGGGACTCTATGTCAGGGTTCACGGAAACCAGCAGATAGCCGGCATACGGGACATCGGCGACATAGCCCATTGATTCCGGGGTGAAGGTGGTACCGTCGGAAAGCTCGAAAGGACGGGCGGAGAACACGGCATGGCCGTCTTCCTCCAGGGCAGTCTCCGCCATGACGAAATTGTCCCCGGTAATGACATCGTATCCGTTCACCGCGGCAAAATAGAGATATGCGGACAGCTGCGAGGCCTCGTCTATGGTGACAGGCCCGAGGAAGGAGCCTATCCACTGGAGGCGGCCGGTCTCACTGTCGTACAGGACTGTGACCAGAGGCACAGTGATGGCCTCGTCCATGATGCCCGGGACTTCCCCGAAGCCGCTCACGGTGTATCCGACACCCGGCACTATATCGTCTATCTCGATGTCGAAGGTGATGTCCACCGACGCACCGTTCTCGTCCTGGTATGTTCCTGTCACGGTCCAGCTGCCTACCCACTTGCTGTATTCTTCAGTAACTGTCGGCACCTCGGCCTGGAACGGGGCGGAAATACTGTATTCCCCGGTGACGATGCCGTCCACATCCACACCTATCGCGAGGCCGAACCACCAGGAATCGTCCTCGATGTTCGGGAAAGGCTCCTGGACAGTCCCCGTGTACGTATAGTCGGCCCATGACGCCCCCGTGTTGTACGGGTCATCCTCTATCTGGACCCGCAGGAGCTCCGTCTCCTCCTCTATCACCGTCCGGAGCTGGGCCTGCTTCTGCTCCTCGGTACTGCTGCCGTCGAGGAAGGAGGACAGGCGGGAGCCTTCCACCGCGGAGATGAAGAACCTCTCGGTGTCGGTCGAGGTGACCCGGATGTTCTCGCAGGCCATCACGCCCATGACACTGTTGTTGTATATGCCCTTGCCGTCATAGGTGACCGTCCATGCCTGATGGCTGTAATACGGGAGGTCCCCCCTGTTCGTCTTGAACACGGTTTCGGAAGGAATCCCGTAAGTGACGCCGTCGGGATACATCCCTACAGCTATCGCCCTGTACTTGCCTCCCTTGCTGAGGGTCTCCCCCTCTTTCAGGGACGGGATCTCCCCGGGGATGTTGAAGTCCTGGTCACCGGACCTGACAACAGAGGCGAAATCCTCCCCCGCCATGGACTCTATCTTCATCTTTATAAGGTCCTCGGCCGGGGTAGTGACATCAGCTGTCCAGAACACGAAATAGGTCCTGTCCTCATAGCCGCTTCTCGGCATCACCTGTATTATGGCGGACTCCTCCTCTGACCCCTGGGTGACATCGTAGACCGTGAACAGTCCGGCACCGGTCTGGGTGGTGAAAGTACATGAGCCCGGGGTCCCGTAGACCGTGAAGTCCTCGTTCACCCCGAAGACGACGTAGGAGTATTCCCTGTTGGCCTGGAGCCCTGTCACTACAGTGCTGTATTCCCGGCCGGAAAAAGTCAGGTCCCTGAAATCCTCCGCAGATTCCTTCATCTGGGCAATGCGTGCGTCCATGGCCTGCTGCATCGTGGTGCTGCCGCTGTATACGCAGCCGGTGTACCTGCAGTCGTCCGGACCGTTGTGGGTTATGGTCATCGTGGCTCCCTTCTGGGTAGGGAATTCCGGCGAGACGCTGAATACCGTGCTGTCCTTTCCGGCCGAAGAATCCAGGTCCTCCCGGCTGCAGCCGGACAGCACCGCCGTAAGCCCCGCGCACACGGCAAGGGCATACAGGCAGGAATATATCTTACTTTTCTTCATAAACATTCTTATGGTATAGGCCGGGCAGCCTCACTGCCCGGGTTTTCATGCTCGTTTTGTCCTGAATACCCCTGGCTAAAGGAATCTTGGAGGCACTGCCAGGGTACTTTCTTCCTCCGACCTTGACCGGACAGGAGCCACGGCGTTGGTGCGGACATCTTCGGGTATTGCGGTCCTGGTATAGACGCAGTCTTCCCCGTTGGCGGACATCACCAGTCTCGCATCCCCGTCCTCAAGCCTTACAGTGTAGGGGGCTCCCCAGGAGACTCCGTCGTCGTAGGTCCCGGCGGCCGTGTCCCCGGAAAGGGTGAACGTACCTCCGTACCTGACATACCTGCCGCTGTCCACAAGCCTCTGGAAGGTCTCGAAAGAGCCGTTGCCGTAGAAAGCGATATACACATCGAGAGCCCCGTATCTGTCCTGGAGAAGGTCCGATGCCTGGACACCTCCTACCGAAGCCAGCTTCCACTCGCCTTCCAGCAGGGAACTGCTGTCATCGAGGCCTTTTGAGCAGGACACTGCAGCGAAGAACGCGAGCAGGGCCGGGAAAAGTTTCAGAACGATATTTTTCATTGAACCGGTTATTTTATTCATTTCCATACATTTGTTTCATGGTTTCCATGCCCTGTCCTTATCAGAGCCATCCTCCGTTGCCGGAAACGACACTGCGGGATATGACAGATATCTCCCTGGTGACGACCTGTCCCGAAGGCGTGTCGGACGAATTTTCCGAATCCCCGCCCACCAATGCAGTTACGGTGAGCTTGGCGGCCCCTGTCCGGGTCGGGCGGATATACAGTTTCCCGTACATTATGTAAGGCTCGGTCTGCAGCCCTATCGCATTCCTGTCATCCTCGGAGACGGACACGGTCGCGCCGTTGAGCAGCAGGGAGGAAGCCCCGCCCCCGAAATATGGCTCAAGCCCTATTTCCTGGCTCACGCCGGCCTGCACCGGGATTACCGGGGTCCCTTCTATCTGCATCAGGAGCCTCCAGGCGTCGATGGTGCCGCTGCCCATGTTCCCCTTGAACTGGTCGAGAGGCATCTGCATTATGGTACTGTTGTACATTGTCCTCTTGGTCCCCACGAGCAGCCCGTCTATGTCGTTCACCGAAGTGAGCAGCAGGGACATGAACTCGTCCCTCGTGTAGGACTTGCCGCACTTCAGGGCGTAGGACAGGCCGAGGGCGGCTACCCCGGACACGTGCGGGCAGGCCATGGAGGTACCCTGCATATAGGCATAGCCGTCATCGACAGCTGTGGAGAGGATGCAGGTGGACTCGCTGTAGACAGGTCCGGTGTAGTACTCCCCTCCCGGGGCGGCGATGTCGCAGCCCGGGCCATAGTTGGTGTAGTTGGCCGGGAGTCCGTCGCAGCCTATGGCGGTCACGCTTACCATCCCCTTGTAGGCTCCCGGATAGGCGGCCATAGGATAGGCCTCGTTCCCGGCGGCGAAAATCGCTATGCCTCCTTTCCCCTTTACTCCGTTCTTCCCCTTTATGGCGTCGCAGCTCCTGGCGTTCTCTATGAAATATGTGAGGGCGGCGGCCTCGGCTCCCCCTTTCTCGAAGTCGCTGTCATTGGTGACATTCCCTCCGAGAGCCCCGAACGAGCACTGGATGATGGAAGCTCCCTTCAGGGCCGCATATCTTATGGCGGCGGCAGCCACGTCGGCAGTCGCGCTCGCCTCCCCGTCGAATATCTGGCAGGTCATAATGCGGACGCCGTCAGACTGTCCGCTGCCTCCGGCTATCCCGCAGACCCCGATACCGTTGTTGTTCACCGCGGCAATGGTCCCGGCCACGTGAGTGCCGTGTCCGGTATCGCCTTCCTTGTCCCATGTTATCTCCCCGGAACCGGTGATGAAGTTGTAGCCGTGCACATCGTTCTCGAAGGCATCCTCGACTTCCTCCCCGGGGTTGGTCCACATGTTGGCCGCAAGGTCAGGATGGTTGTACTGGACCCCTTCGTCAAGCACGGCCACAATCACACGGTTGTCCCCGCAGGTAAGCCTCCAGGCATCCCTGGCATTGACATCTGCCCCGGCACGGGCGTATGTGGAGAGGGACATGTCCCCGGGGTTGTAGTAATGCCACTGGTCCCCGAGATAAGGGTCGTTGAAGTCCGCGTCCTGCATCGGCACTGTCTGGGCCTTGGCCACATAGCGGACGGCCTTCCTGTCGAAATCCGCATGGAATACGGTATTGTACTGCACCTTGCTGACCTTGACGGAACCGGCCAGGGCATAAGCCGCCTGCTCCGGGTCTATCTTCTCGCCGAAAGTCACCTTGTACCACCTGTCCAGGCCGTATTTCTTGAGGAGTTCCTCGTCTCTCGGGTCATAGACCATCACCCTCTCGAAAGAGACAGCCCCCAGGGAATCGAGCACCCCGTCCACCTCCGGAAGGGACCTGCCGGCCATGGCTGCGGCTGCGGACTCCTCGTCCAGGCACACGAGTATGCTTGAGGCCGAGGCATCCTCAGGAGTATTGACAATCTTGGCAGCCGTCTCCGGGAGACCGGGCCCGGGAGCCTGCATCGGGGCCGGCTCCTTGGTACAGGCGGCGAGCAGGACGGCGGCCGAAAGTATTATTGTATCTGCTGTTTTTCTCATTATACTTTTCCTGATTAGAGTAAAGACGTACTAAAACACATTCTGATACCACCGGGACACCATGTACTGGTCGGTAAGCTCTCCGAACCCGCCGTAGCCCTCCACCACATAGTCATAGGTGAACGAGAAGACGTCCACCGAAGGGTCGTAGGCGGCGGATACGGCATCTCCGGTGATGTGGCCGAGAGAATTGCCGGACTCGTCATTGTAGTTCATGCCCGTGTCGTAGGACTCCTCTGTGAGGACTACATTGAGCCCTCCATCCCACTTGAAGCAGACATGGTACCCGTCCTCGAAAAGCGAAGCGAACCGGTAGGTGTCGAGAGTCTCGGAATACTCGAGGTCCTGTTCCCAGATAGAGTAGGAGGACTGGAGCATAGGGCTGTAGAACACACCCGAGGCGCACCTCCTGTAATCCTCCCTGACCACGGAAAACTCGACGGACGTGTCGCCGCGGCCGTAGGTCTTCGCGTAGAGAGGGTCCTCGATGCTTATCCTCGCCGAATATTTCTGCTGCACTTTAGCCTCGTCGAAGAGCACGGACATGGTGGCCGTACCCTCCCCGTCAGCGAAACGGAGGGTGGAAAGGGCGAATATGCCCCTCTCCCCGGTCTCTATCTTCACCGGCACCGTGATGGCACCGCGGATATTTGTACGCTTCACGGTGAACGTCAGGGACGCTTCCCCCGATTCATCCACCTCGTAGTCCCTGGACTGGCCTCCGGCGAAGTAGACATCATAGCAGGCGTCGCTGTCCGGGACAAGGCCGTCCTCCCTGGAGCAAGCCAGTGACATGCAGGCCAGGAAAGCGGCCGGGATATATCTTGATAAAAGTTTCATCATCATACTTCTGTTGCTTTATGCCTTCGTTAACTTTGCGGGACAGTCAGGGCCCCTGCAGGACTCGGGTTGTTGTTCGAGTCGTTGATGGCCGTATTGGACTGGAACTCTCCCCGGCCTATCACGATATTCCACTGCGGAGAACGTCCGTCGGTATTGAACTGCCAGATGGACGGGTGGTTGGTCCCGGTATAGTGGCGGGTGATACCCTTGTCGAGCCTCTTGTAGTCGAAGAAGAGGACCCCTTCTCCCCAGAATTCCACCCTCTTCTGGAAAAACATCTCGTTTATGAAGGAATCCAGGTCGGCTGTCCTGGGGTCGCAGTTGTAGGACCCGTCCGTGACCCTGTAGCGCATGAAGGAGTTGAGCAGGGTCCTGGCCTGGCCGAGGTCGTAGTGTGCCGTCGCCTCCATCTCTATGAAGTACATCTCCTCCACCCTCATGAGAGGATGGTCGGCCGGGTTGCCGGACACATAGTCCATCATCTCTCCCCCGACAGGACGGAACTTTATCGTCTGGTAGTTCCTCGCGGGGCTTATCTGCATCTCCTCGTTCCCGTTCAGGAAGTAGTCTTGCTCGGTCTCGGTCCCGGCCAGCTTGTAGTCATAGTAGTCGAAACGTTTCGGGTCGAGCCACGAGTGCTTGCGGAAGTCCTTGTCGTCTATGTTGTTGTAGAAGCTGACGCTTGCGCTCGGGTTGGAAAGGTAGCAATAGCCCCAGAGTGCCTCGCTGCAGAGGTGTGCATTGAAAGCAAGGAGGTTGACAAGCATCTCGCTGCTGACTGTCAGTCCCCATATCCACGAGTTGTTCGACGCGCCGCTGTTGAACCCGGTCTGCGGGTCCTCCCACTCGTCCTGGGTCAGTGGAGTCTTGTGGCTGGTGTCTATGGACAGCCTGGCATAGCGGGCCGCCTCCCTGAATGCAGACTCGTCCCCGCCTTCAGTCCAGTAGCCCTTCTCGAGCCAGGCCCTGGCGTAAAGTCCGTAGACGGCCCCGAGCGTCGGCCTCGAGTAGCTGTAGGTCCTGTCCTTCAGGAAACCGGCGGCCTTGTCCAGGTCGGACATTATGAAGGTGTACATGTCCTCGCGCGGTACACGCGGGTTGAAGGTGGACTCCTCCTCCGTGGTCTTCTCTGTCACGATAGGGACGGTGAGCCCGAGCACGTCATCCGGCACGGAGGTATATCCGTTCGGCTTGAACTCATACATCCTGGCCAGGTCGAGATAGAACATGGCACGGTAGGCGTACGCTATGCCGAGGTAGCCTTGCTCCTCCTCGTCGTCGGTCTGCGGGTCAATCTCGGCTATGATGTCGTTTGCAAGCTTTATCCAGGCATAGTAGCAGTCCCAGAAATAGGCGATCGGCCACTCGGTGTCGTTCTGCCCGAGGTTGTAGGAGAACATGTAAAACTGGAACGCCTGCACGTTCCCGGCTATCGCGAGATCCTCGAGCATGGCCTCCGTCATTATATGGATGGCCGGCAGGCCGAAGTCCACCTGGGTACCGTAAAGAGAGCTGTATCCGGCCGTGCCCGAAGACATCAGGGCCGAGGTGAGGGCATTGACCTTCCCGACGAGGCTGTTCTCGGCACCGTCCACCTGTCCGGCAGTCAGTGCCCCGCCTTCCGGGAAAGTCTCCTGGATGCATCCCTGCAGAAGGAAGACTGCCGCAACGGGAGCAAGTATGCTCATATATAATTTTCTGCTCATTGTCGGAATACTTTAGAATGTGATGCTTATGCCCCCTGAGACTGTCCGGACAGGGGAGTTGACACTTGTGTTGGTCGACCCGGTGAAACTGTATCTCGGGTCCAGACCCCTGCGGCGGGACCAGTACACTATGTTGTCGCAGGCCAGGTACACCCTGAGCCTCGACACATGGAACCTCCTGGTGATGAACTCTGGTATGGTATAGCCTATCTGTGCGTTCTGGAAGTTCAGGTAGCTGGCGTCGGTGAGGAACCTGTCGGAGTTGGAGGCCGCGAACTGGTCGCCGTACTGCCATCTCGGGAAGTCGGTATCCGGGTTCTCCGGAGTCCACGCCTTGTATATGTCCCTGTGATAGTTGGTTCCCACGCTGGTCCCCACAGGAGGGGTCACCAGGGAGGCATACCCGCTGTCGTATGTCAGTCCGCCGATGGAATAGGTGAAGGACAGCGACACGTCGAAGCCGTAGAACTCCATGCTCGTGCCGAAACCTCCGTAGAGGTCGGGGGTAGGGTCCTCGCACAGGTAGTCAGTCGCCTCCTCGTAGACGCTGGTAGTAACCCTCCGTGTGCCGGTAACCGCACCGGAAGCGTCCTTTATCTCCTCGTCCCTGTACCACAGGGCCTGTCCGGTAGTCCGGTCCACCCCGGCATATTTCGGCATGAGGAAAGTGTTCAGTGGCAGGCCTTCGCCGACGAACTTGTTGCCGGTGGCATATCCGGCATGCCCCTCCACGGTGCTCGTCTTGTTCTTGTCCGGAATCATGAGCACCTTGTTGGTGTAATGGGTGGCATTGAAGTAGGCGTCCCACCTGAACTTGCTGTGGTCCATGATATTGGCATTGAGGGAGAGCTCCACTCCGGAGTTTCTCATATCCCCGATGTTGTCGTAATATCCACCGTAGCCGATGGACGGTGCAGTGGAGAAGTAGAAAAGCATGTCGGAGGTCTTGCGGTAGAAATATTCCACAGTACCGGAAAGGCGGCTCCTCCAGAAGCCGAAGTCGACTCCGGCGTTGAAGTTGGTGTTGGTCTCCCAGGTGATGTCCGGGTTACCCTTCGTGTCGAACTTCACGGCAATAGCCCCTCCGGCGTTTTCAATTACATAGGTATCCGTGTACCTGTAGTCGCCGATGTTGTCGTTGCCCTGGGAACCTACCGAAGCCTTGAGCTTGAGCATGTCCACCCACGGCGCGTCGAACCATTTCTCCTCGTTTATGAGCCAGCCGGCCCCGAGGGACCAGAAATCTCCCCACCTGTGGTCCGGATGGAACCTCGAGGACGCATCGCGGCGGTAGGAGGCGCTGATGAAAAGCTTGTCGTCCCAGTCATACTGTGCCCGGAGGAAGAAGCCCTCGTTGTTGTACAGGCCCTTCGTGGAAGTGGCGGACTGGCTGTCCACCACTGCCCCGTCCAGCTCGGTATTGTCCGGGAGGAACATCATGGACTTGCCTGCCCCGAGGGTATAGTACCTGTCGTAATAGGTCTCGTGCCCGAGGAGCACACTGACATGATGGATGCCGGCGATGGTCTTGCTGTAGCTCAGGAGCTGCTGCATGTTGAGATACGTGGTCCTCTGGTGGGACTTGTCCACTGTACCCCCGGTCGAGGCGAACTGCCCGTAGTACGGGTTGTTCGTATATGTGAACCTGGTCTCGTCCACCCCGAAGCCGACATTGAACGTGAAGGTGAAGTCCTTCAGGAAGGTAACTTCCGCGAACCCTGTGCCGCTGAAGGCGTTCCCCTGGGAGTTGTTCTTGTTCAGTTTCAGGGACTGGAGGGCGTTGGCGTTGTTCATGAACGGCCTGGACATGCCTCCGTTGGAACCGTTACCGTAGTCGTACATGGTAATGCCGTGGCTGTCGACCATTATGTTTCCGCTGCCGTCCCTCATGTACAGGGGATAGACAGGGGCCATGCTGGAGGCGAACCCGAAGATGTTGGCCGTACTGGACGAGCTTCCCTCGTCGGAGTTCCCGTTGTTGAGGTCGAAGTTGGTGTAGGAAAAGTTCGCGCCCATCCTCAGCCAGTCCTTCGCCTGCACGTCTGCCTTCAGCCTGGCGGTGTACCTCTTCATGTCGGAGGCGTCCACTATACCCTTGTTGTCCAGATAGCCGAAGGAGGCGAACATGGTCGCTTTCCCGAAAGAGCCGGAGACATTCACGTTGTATTCCTGGCGGAGAGAGCTGCGGTATGTCTCGTCAATCCAGTTGTCCGGGGTCAGCCAGAACTCGCGCCCGTTATAGAGGACCCTGCGGCCGAGGGTCGCGTTCGGGTTGACCCTGCCGTTGGTCCCTATGAACGACTCGCCCGCAGGGTAGGTGAAGACCTGGTAGCCGAGTCCCCCGTCATTGGTGCTTCCGGCGACAGTGGCGTTTGCTATGTTGTGGGCATCGGCAGAAGAATAGCCCTGCCCGTTCCTGTAGTAGTTGTAAAGGGCCGCATAGTGCGCCTCGTAATATTCGGCAGGGTCCGTGATGTAGTCATATTCCCTGAGTGCCTTGGAGTTCCACCCCCATTTGGCATCCACGTTCACCACGGCTTCCCCGGACTTGGCCTTCTTGGTGGTTATCATTATCACCCCGTTGGCTCCCCTCGCCCCGTAGAGGGCGTTGGATGCGGCGTCCTTCAGGATGGTCATGGACTCTATGTCGCTCGGGTTCAGGTTGTTCATGTCTCCGGAATAAGGCACCCCGTCAACCACATACAGGGGAGCGGTCCCGGCATTTATGGAACCTATACCCCTTATTATTATGGTAGGGGAACTGCCGAGGGTACCCGAGGCCGTGGTCATCTGCACACCGGCCACCATACCTTCCAGCGACCTCGTGGCGTCCGAAGACTGCACCTTCGAGATTTCCGAAGAATTCAACACTGTCGCAGACCCCGTGAAAGACTCCTTCGTGGCCGTACCGAACGCCACGACAATGGTCTCCTCGAGAGTCTGTGTGTCAGGATCGAGAGAAACATCGATGACTGACCTGCCAGCAACCTCAACCTCCCTGTCCGTGTATCCTATGGATGAGAACACGAGGACCGCACCCTCTTCCACAAGGATGGAATAATTTCCGTCGGTGTCTGCACTGCCTCCCGACAGCGTACCTTTGATCTGGATGGATGCGAACGGTACCGGCTCGCCGCTCGAACTGTCGGTCACCGTACCCGTCACTGTGAGATCCTGGGCTTGAACCGCCACGTGCAATGCCAGGACAGCAAGTGCAGTGGTAAAGAATCTGGTTCTGCTCATTTGTCAATAATTGGGTTATACATTTACGTTAAACAATATACCGAGGGCCTGTCAAGCCTGCCCTGCATTCCGGCCGAAGACACGAAGCGGCTGCGTCATTCCTGGCCCAGCCACTTCCCGGTGCGTCCTGCCTCACGGCACACCGGCATTCAGGTGTACAGCAGCGGGCCTATCCGCACTGACACCTGGCAAATAAAAAAAGGGAGCACCTGTCCCGAAAGACAGGATGCTCCCTCAATGTGCTCCCTGATATTATAAAGAGGTTATATTCTTCTACCTTCTCCCCCCCCCCAGTAGTCAGGGAAGGCTGCAAAGACAGTATGTACAGAAGATAGCTCCATATTCATTTTCCAATAGAACTGCCAAAATTAGGAATATTATTCAACAAATCAAATTATTCAAAAAAATTCTACGAACTCCCGGAAAATATCTGCGAAAAATGATTCTGAAATTTTCCTAACTTTGCAGAAAACGGACGTATATGGAAGTTCTCATAAGCATACTGGCAGTCCTTGCCGGTGTAATCGGCATAATAGGGAGCATACTGCCTGCACTCCCGGGGCCTCCGCTCAGCTGGCTGGGGATGCTCCTCCTGTATTTCTGGGGAGGGACCAACGGCAAGGGCGAGGAGATGTCGTCAACGATACTGCTCGTGATGCTCGGGGTGACAATCGTGGTGAGCATTCTCGACTATGTGGTGCCGGGGTACCTCACCAAGGTGACCGGAGGGTCGAAATACGCCGGGAGAGGCGCCATAATCGGGATGGTCATAGGAATGTTCCTGTCCCCTCTCGGGATGATACTCCTGTCCTTCGCCGGGGCATTCATCGCCGAGGTCATATACGCGAAAAAGGGCAGCGGAGCTGCCCTGAAGTCTGCACTGGGCTCCTTCCTCGGGTTCATAGCAGGAACCGGGATGAAGCTGGTGGCCTGCGGGGTGATGATGTACTATATAATAGTATACCTGTAGCACCCGGCAATGATAACGATAACGGTGAAGCCGGCAAGGCCTAAAATAAGAAGGTTTTCGTCCGGATTCGCCTATGAACGAGGCAGGAAACCCTTCGCAATAAGGTACTGCGCAATCTGCACCGCGTTTGTCGCGGCACCCTTGCGGAGATTGTCGGCCACGCACCACAGGTTCAGCCCGTATTTCACGGACGGGTCGCGGCGGATACGCCCTACGAACACCTCGTCCTTGCCCCAGGCGAACAGAGGCATAGGATAGACATTATGCTCCGGATCATCCTGGAGCACGCAGCCAGGAGTCTCTGAAATTATCCTGCGCACCTCTTCAAGCGTAAAATCCTTTTCAAATTCCAGGTTGACGGACTCTGAATGCCCGCCCTTCACCGGTACACGCACTGTAGTCGGGGAGACAAGGATGTTCCCGTCAAGGATCTTATGGGTTTCGTTGACCATTTTCATCTCCTCCTTGGTGTAGCCGCTCTCAAGGAAAGAGTCGATGTGCGGGAGGATGTTCTCGTCTATAGGATATGGATAAACGGCAGGGTATTCACCCCACTTCTTCCCGGCACGCTCCGCCTCCATCTGGTCGAGGGCCTTGTATCCGGTACCTGTCACGGACTGGTAGGTGGACACGACTATCCTCTTGACTGTAAAGGCCCTGTGGAGCGGGGCCACCGGCATGAGCATCTGGATGGTGGAGCAGTTCGGGTTGGCTATGATATAGTCGTCCGCAGTGATGACATCCCCGTTTATCTCCGGGACCACGAGCTTCTTCGTCGGGTCCATCCTCCAGCAGGAAGAATTGTCGACCACGCGGCAGCCCACGGCGGCGAACCTCGGCGCAAGGTCCTTGGAAGCACCTGCCCCGGCAGAGAAAAGGGCCAGGTCCGGCCTGGCGGCAATGGCGTCATCCGCGCTCACCACCGTCCACTCCTTCCCCTTGAAGGCCACCTTGCGGCCTACAGACTTCGAGGAAGCTACAGGATAAAGTTCCGTTACAGGGAAATCGCGCTCTGCGAGCACTTCAAGCATTCTTGTGCCGACAAGTCCCGTGGCACCAACTACTGCTACTTTCATAATTCTATCTGTTTAAAGTTCATCTTAAAATGGGTTCAACGAATCTGTCATACCCGGTCCCGGGCATCGCCGTGCCGGCGTCTTCCCGTGTCCGGCACGTTCCGGCAGGCCGGGCTGCGGAGGTCACCGCCCCAGGGCCTGCTCCAGGTCGGCAATGAGGTCGTCCACACTCTCCGTCCCTACCGACAGCCTCAACAGGTCAGGATACACTCCCGCGGCAATCTGCTCCTCCGCACCAAGCTGCGAATGCGTAGTGGAGGCCGGATGTACAATCAGGGACTTGGAGTCCCCGACACTCCCGACATGAAGTATGAGGTCCAGCCTTCCCACAAGGGCCGCGGCAGCCTCGAAACCTCCCTTGACCCTGAAAGTAAGCACCGCACCGAAACCGTGGCGCAGGTATTTTTTCGCAAGGCCATGGTAAGGGTTGTCCGGAAGCCCGGTATAGCTTACGCTCTCCACGGCAGGGTGCCTGTCCAGGAACTCCGCTATCGCAAGGGCGTTCGAGCAGCACCGCTCCGCCCTCAGGGACAGGGTCTCGAGGCCCTGGAGCATAAGGAAGGAATTGAACGGGGAAGCCGCGGCCCCGATGTTCCTCAACCCATCGACCCTTACCCTTCCGGCAAAGGCCGCGTTCCCGAAGACCTCCTTGTAGACAAGCCCGTGGTAACTTTCCGACGGGGCCGCCAGGAGCGGATACTTCTCCGGGGTCCAGTCGAACTTCCCGCCGTCGACCACCACGCCGCCCAGGGCCGTACCGTGGCCGCAGATCCACTTCGTGGCAGAATGTATGCTCACATCAGCCCCCCAGTCGAGAGGACGGAAGAGATAGCCCCCGCACCCGAAGGTATTGTCCACCATGACGCACACTCCCTTCCTGTGCGCCATCTCTATTATAGGCTCGAAATCAGGGACATTGAAGGCCGGGTTCCCAAGAATCTCGAGGTACACCGCCTTCGTCCGCGAATCTATCAGCTTCTCCAGGTCCTCGCAGCGGTCGCTTCCGGCGAACCTCACCTCTATGCCCATGTCACGCAGGGTTATCTCGAACATGGTGAAAGTCCCGCCGTAGAGGAAGGGGGAGGTCACGATATTGTCCCCGGGGCCGCAGATATTGGTCACCGACAGGAAGACGGCGGACTGCCCGGAAGCAGTGGACACCGCCGCCACACCGCCCTCGAGGGCGGCCATCCTTTTCTCGAACACGTCGTTGGTAGTGTTAGTGATACGGGTATAGATATTCCCCGGCTTCTTCAGGGCGAACAGGTCGGCCCCGTACTGCATATCCTCGAACACGTACGCAGTGCTCTGGTATATAGGTACTGCAGTGGCCTTGGAGACAGGGTCTATTTCCTGTCCGGCCCTGAGCTGCAGTGTCTCGAATCCGTATTTTCTCTTTTCCATAATCAGAAATCCGTTAAAAGTCCGAAATCAGTCAAAAGTCGAGCAGCTGCTGTATGATGTTCCCGAGCGGTCCGCTCTCTATGAGAAAGCCGTCATGCCCGAAGCGGGAGTTTATCTCCACATACATGGCCCCGTCGATGTGGGTAGCCATGTACTTCTGCTCCTGGACCGGGAACAGGCAGTCAGTGTTGATACCCACCACCACGGTATCGGCCTTTATCCTCTTCAGTGCAGCCTCCACCCCGCCTCTTCCGCGCCCGACATTGTGGCTGTCGAGGGAATAGGTGAGACAATAGTAGGAATATGCGTCAAACCGGTCCACGAGCTTCCGGCCCTGGTACTGCTGATAGGAGCAGACCTTGTCCGCGAACATCTTGTCCGGATCCGGCTCGGACTGGGTATCGTTGTAGCAAAGATAGTTACGGTAGGATATGAGGGCTATCGAACGTGCGCAGGCCAGGCCTTTCCTTCCGCCCGAAAGGCTTGCGCACTCCCTGAAGGTAGGGTCGGCCTCGAGAGCCATCCGCTGCGACTCGTTGTAGGCTGTCACCCACGGCGTCACCCTGGCCCCGCAGGCCGAGACAAGCGACTTCTTCATCACATCAGGCTCCATTATCATCCACTCAAGGGCCTGGAAACCGCCTATGGACCCGCCTATCATGAGGTCAATCCGCGAAACGCCCAGGTGCTTCCTTATCAGGATATTCGCATTCACGATGTCCCTTACCGTGATTTTCGGGAAATCAAAATAGTACGGACGGTCCGTCCCCGGCTTTAACGAGGCCGCCGAAGTAGTGCCGTACGGAGAGCCCAGCATATTAACGCAAACCACGAAATATTTGTCCGGGTCTATGACCTTGCCCGGCCCAACCAGCCCCGGCCACCAGTCCTGCGGGTCCGAATTAGCCGTGAAGGCATGGCATATCCACACGACCTTCCTGCGGTCGCCGGAGGGTAAATACGGCCTGTCCGACCTGTGATATACAACTGTAAGTTCCCCGAGGGTTTCCCCGCTCTCGAGCACGAATGCCCCGGGATGGATATATTCTTCTCGTATCATAATGTCCTTCTTCTTCCGCCGGCGGCATCCCCGCTCCCCGGCATATACTTTAACATGAACCTGTTGTGAAAACTTCCTGACTTTTTGGAAACCGGCGCCGCCTGCACATCCCGTGCCCGGTACGGCAAAAGAAAATCCTGTGCATCTTAACGATGCATTCGCTTGGACATCATAGATATGGAAGTGCGGAAATTCATATTGACTGCAAAATTATGAATTTCCGCACAAATTTCCTATTCAAAAAAAAGAATTTTGAAGACTCCAGCCGCGCAACATAGTTGATGCGTTCCTCAATCAGCTCCGCCTTTTTACCGGATCAATGCACCCAGACAGTGAGCCCGGCCATGACGATGGACACCATGCTCATCAGCTTGATGAGGATATTCAGGGACGGTCCGGAGGTGTCCTTGAACGGGTCGCCCACCGTATCCCCCACTACCGTGGCCTTGTGGCATTCGGAATTCTTGCCGCCCAGGTTCCCCTCCTCGACATATTTCTTGGCATTGTCCCATGCCCCGCCGGAATTGGCCATGAAGATGGCGAGCACGAAACCGGAGCCCAGACCGCCTATGAGAAGGCCCATGACACCGGCCACCCCGAGCACGAGACCCACCACCACAGGGACGATTATGGCTATCAGCGACGGCAGGAGCATCTCCTTCTGGGCCCCTTTGGTGGAAATCTCCACACACCTGGCATAGTCCGGTACGGCCTCGCGGGTCAGGATGCCCTTTATTTCACGGAACTGCCTGCGCACCTCCTCAACCATCTTCTGGGCTGCACGCCCCACGGCATTCATCGTGAGCCCGCAGAACAGGAACGACATCATGGCACCTATGAACACCCCGGAGAGGACCATCGGGTTCATGAGATCCACCTGGTAATAGGCCATGAGGTCCGGGATGGTGGCGGAAGCCACTTCCACACTCCGCCCGGCCACCTCTATTACGGTAGTGCCAATATGGACAAGGCCTATCTTTATCTCCTCCATGTAGGAAGCCAGGAGAGCCAGGGCCGTGAGAGCTGCCGAGCCTATCGCGAAGCCCTTACCTGTGGCCGCGGTGGTGTTCCCCAGGGCATCGAGGACATCTGTACGTCGGCGCACCTCCGGGTCGAGCCCGCTCATCTGCGCGTTCCCTCCGGCATTGTCGGCGATAGGGCCGTACGCGTCGGTGGCAAGGGTGATCCCGAGGGTGGACAGCATGCCCACGGCGGCTATGCCTATGCCGTAGAGGCCGAGGCTGAGGTTTTCAGCCGACAATATGCCGGTAAAGTCGAACCCTATGGCGCAGAGATAGGAAAGCATTATGGCAACGGTGATGGTTATCACCGGGATGGCCGTGGATATCATGCCGAGGCCCACTCCGGAAATTATCACCGTGGCGGGACCCGTCTTCGAGCTCTCGGCCAGTTTCCTGGTAGGCCTGTAGGAATGGGAGGTGTAATATTCTGTGGACTGGCCTATTATCACCCCGGCTATGAGCCCAGTTATCACCGAGAAAGATATCCCGAGCCAGTTCTCCAGACCCAGGAGATACAGTATCCCGAAAGTGGCCACGGCTATCAGCACCGCGCTTAGGTTGGTCCCGAAGCCGAGGGACTTCAGGAGCTGGCTCATCCCGGCCCCTTCCCTGGTCCTTACGGTAAAAATGCCGGCCAGAGAGAGGACCACGCCCACTGCCGCAATGAGCATTGGGGCGAAGACCGCCTTCATCTGCATGGTCTCCCCCGAAGCATAGAACGCGGACGCCCCGAGGGCGGCAGTTGCGAGAATGGAGCCGCAGTAGGACTCGTAGAGGTCGGCACCCATGCCGGCCACGTCACCCACGTTGTCACCAACATTGTCCGCTATGGTGGCCGGATTCCTCGGGTCATCTTCCGGGATACCAGCCTCTACCTTTCCCACCAGGTCAGCCCCGACATCGGCGGCCTTGGTATAGATACCGCCACCCACACGGGCGAAAAGGGCCTGGGTGGAAGCACCCATGCCGAAAGTCAGCATCGTGGTGGTTATCATCACGAGTTTCTGCGCACCCTCGGCCTCCACGAAGGTATCGAGGATTATGTACCATACGGAAATGTCGAGCAGCCCGAGCCCCACTACCGTCAGCCCCATGACGGCGCCGGAGCGGAAAGCTATCTTGAGCCCGGAATTCAGGGAGCGCATCGCGGCATTCGCGGTCCTTGCGGAAGCATACGTGGCCGTCTTCATGCCCACGAAGCCCGCGAGCCCGGAAAAGAAGCCGCCCGTAAGGAAGGCGAACGGCACCCAGCTGTTCTGCACCCCGAAACCGTAGGCAAGGACAGCGAAAAAGATGGCCAGGATGACAAAGACTATGGTCACCACCTTGTACTGCTGCTTAAGATAGGCCATCGCCCCTTTCCTTACGAAAAGCGCGATTTCCTTCATGGTGGCCGAACCCTCGCTCTCCTTCATCATCTGACGGAAAAAATACCATGCGAAACCCAGAGCGGCCACGGCCACTGCAGGGACCAGATAGAACAGGTCGATCATCTACAATTATTTTTAAAGTTATCAGTCAAGTGTCGTTACATCTGATAAATTTAGGATATTTTTACATATATCCGCCCGGGGAACGGAAAAATTTTTCTAAATTTGTGTGATTTGTTGACAAGAAACGATTTAACACATACATTAATTATGAAACACTTTACATTACCGAAAGACGGCGGCCTGATCGAGAAGGACCTGCCGGCCGACATTCTCCACAGCTACGAGAAAATTCCTGCCGAGATCTACGGGGACCAGGAAGATGCGAGCAGGGAAATAGCCGGGACCATAATTTCGGCGATAAAATCGCACACCGGAGGGCGTTTCAGGCTCGGTCTCACGACAGGGACCACTCCTGTAAGCCTCTACAGGGAACTTTCCGCAAAATACAAGGAAGGGGCCATATCTTTCGCGAATGTCGAGATTTTCAGCATAGACGAATACTATCCCGTGGGGAAGGCGGAAGCACAGAGCCGCAACCACAGGCTCCATGAGGAATTCCTCAACAACGTGGACGTCCCAAAGGAGAACATCCACATACCTGACGGGACCGTCCCGAAAGACAGGATCACCGCATACTGCGCGGAGTACGACAAGGCCATCTCCGGGCTTGACCTCCTGGTCATAGGCGTAGGCGAACAGGGCCAGATAGGCTTCAACGAGGCCGGCTCGTCCGAGAAGAGCCGCACCAGGACAGTACTCCTGTCCTACAAGTCCCGCAAGGCCCAGTCGAGGAACTTCAACGGCAACATAGCCGACACCCCGAAGACTGCCATCACCGTGGGCATCGCCACCATCATGAGCGCGAAAAAAATCATCCTCATGGCCTGGGGCGAGGACAAGGCACAGGCAGTCAAGGACATAGTGGAAGGCCCTGTAACTGCGGCCTGCCCTGCCTCCTACCTCCAGAAGCATGAGAACATCTGCTTCTATGCGGACGACAACTCCGCCAGCATGCTCTCCCGCATAGTCGCCCCGTGGCTTGTCGGGCCTTGCGAGTGGACTCCTAAATTCGTCAGGAAGGCTGTCGTATGGCTCTGCGAGACAGTCCACAAGCCTATCCTGAAGCTCACCCACCAGGACTACATACAGAACTCCCTCGGAGAGCTCCTCGAGCAGAAAGGGGCCTACGACAAGATAAACATCGACGTATTCAACGACCTGCAGCACACCATCACAGGGTGGCCGGGCGGAAAGCCGAACGCCGATGACTCCACAAGGCCGGTCTCGTCCGAGCCGTTCCCGAAGAGGGTTGTGGTATTCTCCCCTCACCCTGACGACGACGTAATCTCCATGGGAGGTACGTTCATCCGTCTCGTGGAGCAGGGACACGACGTGCACGTGGCATACGAGACTTCCGGCAACGTGGCCGTACATGACGACGTTGTGCTCCAGCACATGGACACCGCCCACGAACTCGGGTTCGCCGACAAGTTCGACGAGGTGAAGGCCATCGTCGCAAGCAAGAAGCCGGGAGAGCCGGAGCCGAGGGCGCTCCTCGACATAAAGGGTGCCATCCGCCGTGCGGAAGCCCGGGCTGCCGTGAGGTCCTTCGGGCTCAACGAGAACACCAACGCACACTTCCTGAACCTGCCGTTCTACGAGACCGGCGGCATCAAGAAGGGCCAGCGGACGCAGAAGGACATAGACATAATAATCAGCCTCCTGAACAAGGTAAAGCCTCACCAGATCTACCTCGCCGGCGACCTCGCCGACCCTCACGGCACGCACAGGGTATGTACCGAGGCCGTGCTCGAGGCCCTCGACCAGCTCAAGGACGAGTCCTGGCTTAAGGAATGCCACGTATGGCTCTACAGGGGCGCATGGATGGAATGGGAGCTTGGCAAGGTGGACATGGCCGTGCCGTTGAGCCCGGACGAGCTCATAAAGAAGCGCCATGCGATATACAGGCACGTGTCCCAGAAGGACATAGTCCCGTTCCCTGGCGACGACTCCCGCGAGTTCTGGCAGAGGGCCGAGGACAGGACGCAGAACACTGCACGGCTCTACAACGAGCTGGGTATGGCGGAGTACCAGGCCATCGAGGTCTTCGTCAAGCTGTTCTGACACTCCAGGAAAACGCAGAAAAGGAATTTCAACAGTCTTAAAACACAGTATATGAGAGTAATCATAAACGAAAACGATGCCAAGGGCGCGGTCTGGGCAGCGCACTACATAGTATCTAAAATAAAGGAGAAGGCAGCGAAGACCGACAGGCCTTTTGTCCTGGGTCTCCCGACAGGCTCCACCCCGATAGCGACCTACAAGGAGCTCATCCGGATGAACAAGGCCGGGGAAGTGTCCTTCAGGAACGTCATCACCTTCAACATGGACGAATATGTCGGCCTTCCTGAATCACACCCGGAAAGCTACCATTCCTTCATGGCAAGGAACTTCTTTGACCACGTGGACGTGCCGAAGGAGAACATCAACATCCTCAACGGCAATGCACCTGACCTGCAGGCCGAATGCGAGTCGTACGAGGCCCGCATCGAGGCTGCCGGCGGCATAGACCTGTTCATGGGCGGCGTAGGCGAGGACGGGCACCTGGCTTTCAACGAGCCTTTCTCCTCCCTCGTTTCCCGCACCCGCGTAAAGACCCTTACGTATGACACCATCCTCGTGAACTCGAGGTTCTTCGACAACGACATCACGAAGGTGCCGAAACTGGCCCTGACCGTAGGCGTAGGGACAGTGATGTCGGCGAAGGAGGTCCTGGTGCTCGCATTCGGGCACAAGAAGGCCCGTGCCCTGCAGCAGGCAGTGGAAGGCGCATATTCGCAATCCTGCACGCTTTCCGCCCTCCAGGCCCATCCGCACGGTATCATCGTATGCGACGAGCTTGCGGCCGGAGAGCTGAAGGTCAACACCTACAGGTACTTCAAGGACATCGAGAAGGATAACCTGTAAGCTGCAATTTGTGCAAGCACAATTGCTCCCCGTTCGTCAATGGTTCCGTGTCACACTCCTCTCTTTACGGGAACGTTTGCAGGAAAGAAAACGTTTGAAATCGGTGGCGGGAAGAAAATTCTGCCGCCACAGGACATCCGTTTCCCTTTTTTCCCTTATTTTTGAGGTGCTGCGGCTTTTGAAGCAGCAACGTGACAAAGCCGCACCGGACACTGGAATTATTGACCTCACTTATTATGGATACGGAAAGGAAATACATCGTCGGCATCGGCGAAGCCCTTTGGGACGTACTGCCCGAAGGGAAGAAGATAGGAGGGGCCCCGGCCAATTTCGCCTATCATGTATCGCAGTTCGGGCTGGACAGCATTGTGGTCAGCGCAGTCGGGAATGACGCCCTGGGGGACGAAATCCTGGAGAATTTCAGGGGGAAGGGCCTCCACACCCTCATAGCAAGGACAGACCATCCCACAGGAACGGTACAGGTGACCCTGGACGGTGCCGGTGTGCCGCGCTACGAAATCAGGGAAAACGTGGCCTGGGACAACATACCTTTCACGCCGGAACTTGAGAAGCTCGCAAGAGAGACACGTGCCGTATGCTTCGGTTCGCTGGCACAAAGAAGCCCTGTATCGAAGGAGACCATACAGCGTTTTCTGGACACAATGCCTGACGGGGAAGGCACATACAAGATTTTCGACATAAACCTACGGCAGGACTTTTACTCCGCCGAGACGGCAAAAGCATCCCTGGACAGGTGCAACATCCTGAAGATAAACGACGAGGAACTTGTCATAGTCAGCCGAATGTTCGGCCTGCCCGCAGCAGACATGAAGGAAGCCTGCAGGTCGGCGGTACGGGAATTCGGGCTGAAGATGCTCATCCTGACGTGCGGGACACGCGGAAGCCACGTCTTCACGCCCGGGTCGGAGTCATTCGAGGAAACGCCGAAAGTAGAGGTCGCGGACACTGTCGGTGCAGGAGACTCTTTCACGGGGGCCTTCATCGCCGCGCTGCTCAACGGCAAGGATGTAAGGGAAGCGCACCGGCTGGCAGTGGATGTCTCGGCATTCGTCTGCACAATGGACGGGGCCATGCCGGCTCTCCCGGAGGGACTGCTCCGCCGCGCCAGATAGATACCGGCCGGCTGCAAGTCACATGTTTACGGGGCCGGAGGTCCTGAAGACTCCCGCATCCTTATCTCGGCATTCACCACCTCGGTACGGTCCGGGCAGCCATGGTTCCTGATTTTTTCGAGAATAAGTCCGGCAGCCTTCTCCCCCATCTGGAACAGGGGCGGCTCCACGGTAGTGAGCCTGGGATATACTATGGTGGAAAGTTCGGTCCCGGAAAAACTGGCGACAGCCACATCCTCCGGGATCCTGCGGCCGAGTTCCCTCAACCTGTTCATGAGCCCGATGGCTATGGTATCCGTGAAGGCGAAGACGGCATCGAAAGGGATACCCCTTCCGACAAGGTCGTCAGCCACCCTGGCCCCGGCCTCGAATGTCATGCCGGCCTTCATCAGCATGGTCTGCCCGTCGAAAGGCAGCCTGTATTTCTCCAGTGCATCCCTGTAGCCCCGGGCCCTCTCCACCGAATTGTATATGTCATCCGGGCCCTGGATGTGCACTATCCTCCTGCGTCCGCCCAAAATGAGCTTCTCCACCAGGAAGAAAGACTTCCTGTAGTCGTCCACTATGACCTGGGGGACATCGAGACCGTGCGGGATACGGTCATAGAAGACCATCGGCATTTCCGCCTTCTGCAACCGGAGATAGTCCTCCCTGTTCTTCCGGTAGCTGCACAGGCTGATGATGATGCCGTCCACCATGAAATGCTCCATGAGCTCAAGATTCTCCTTCTCCCTTGCCGGGTCTTCCCGGGAATCGGCGACAATGACCTTTATGCCGTTCCTGTAAAGCACATTCTGGATGCCGCCCACCACGGTGGAGGCGAAAGGCGTTACCATCTCCGGGACAATGACCCCGACAGTGTTGGTGTGCCCGTATTTCAGGTTGGTCGCCACTGGATTGGGCCTGTATTCCAGTATCCTGGCCGCCTCGAGCACCCTTTCCCTCGTCTCCTTCCGGACATTCTTGTCATCCACCAATGCACGGGAAACCGTCGATACCGATATCGACAGATAACGGGCTATATCCTTTATCGTAGTATGTTTCATTGTCCTGCAGGTTGTAATAGCAAAATTACCAGTTTCACGCGACAAATCCTAACACGGGGACGGGAACCTGAACGGAATTTCCGGTAACGTTTGCAGGTTTTGAGAACGTTCCCGGAACGCGTTTGCGTCAAATTACCGAAAAAACTGAACGTCCGTACCCCGAGATTCTTATTTTTGTCAGGAGCGCCATAAATAATAACACAAAAACCAATGACAATCAATATGGAATCCAACATCAACAACTACAGCTACGACCGTAGCAAGATTACGCCGGGCATACTGCACATCGGCGTCGGCAATTTCCACCGTGCACATGAGGAATTCTATACGGACCGCCTGCTCGGGACCGGCGGGCAGCAGGATTGGGGCATCTGCGGGGCCATGCTGCTCCCGTCCGACGAACATCTGTACCGGACGCTCCTGAAGCAGGACAACGAATACACCCTGACTGTGTGCGGACGGGACGGCCACGACGAAGTCTTCCGCATCGGCTCCCTCGTGGAACTCATCTGGGGTGTCGAAAATCCTGAGGCGGTACTCGCGAAGATTGCGGACAGGAACATCCGCATAATCACGATGACCATCACGGAAGGAGGGTACAACATGGAAAAATCCACCGGTGAATTCATCCTGGACAATGAAGATGTCCGGCACGACCTGCAGAACCCGCAGTCACCGAAGACAGTATTCGGGTTTGTAGCCGAGGGGCTGCGCAGGAGAAAAGCCGCGGGCAACGGCCCTGTGACAATACTCTCCTGCGACAATCTGCAGCACAACGGTGACACTGCACGCAAGGCCTTCACCTCGTTCATAAAGGCCCAGGACAGCGAACTTGCCGGATGGACGGAAAAGAATGTCACCTTCCCGAACAGCATGGTGGACCGCATCACCCCTGCCACAAGGCCGGAGGACATAGCCCGGCTGAACAAGAAGAACGGGACCGAAGACGGGGCCCCGGTCTACTGCGAGGACTTCATCCAGTGGGTGATAGAGGACAATTTCATCGCCGGGAGGCCGGCCTGGGAAAAGGCAGGGGCAGAGTTCACGTCGGATGTGACTGCCTACGAGAACATGAAGCTGAGCCTTCTGAACGCATCCCACACTCTTCTTTCCTACCCGTCATTCCTGGGCGGCTACAGGAAAGTGGATGACGCTATGCATGACAAGAGAATAGCGGACTTCGTGAAGACGTTCATGGACAAGGACATAACCCCATACGTCCCTGCCCCGGGCAACACTGACCTCGGGCTCTACAAGCAGACCCTGATAGAGCGTTTCGGCAACAGAAGCGTGAGCGACCAG
This sequence comes from Candidatus Cryptobacteroides merdigallinarum, assembly GCA_017694655.1. Taxonomy (GTDB): domain Bacteria; phylum Bacteroidota; class Bacteroidia; order Bacteroidales; family UBA932; genus Cryptobacteroides; species Cryptobacteroides merdigallinarum. The sequence continues at coordinate 4,159 of JADIMQ010000120.1, read as the reverse complement.
ATAGCCAGGCTGTGCTTCGACGGCATATCCAAGTTCCCGGTATATGTGATGCCCAACCTCATAAAGATGATACGGGACAACGCGGACCTGACAAGGGTCGCCTATCTTATAGCGGCCTACAGGCATTACCTCAAATACAGGACGGACGACAGAGGGGATAGATTCGAGATTGCTGAACCATGGATGACCCCGGAGGACGAGGCACTGACCGGAAGCGGGGACCCGCTCGACTTCCTCGGCATGTCGGCATTCCGCAGCACGGACCTGAAAGCTGCCCCGGCCTTCACAGGCCTTTACCTGAAGATGACGGAGAGCATCAGGGAGAAAGGGGCCATGGCCACTCTTGAGGGCATATTGCAGGGCTGCTAAAAGGAACGGATGATGAGCACTCGGAAAAAATACGGGCTCGGGCCCTTCGCGGTCCTTACCTTCATATACTTCATCGTAGGGTTCCTGACTACCGTGAACGGCCAGTTCCAGGGACCCATGAAGATAGCTTTCCTCTCGCAGACGGACGAGCTCAGGAACACTCTGACCACGATGATCTCGTTCTTCTTCTTTCTCGGGTATCTGCTCAACAGTTCTCTCGGAGGGAAATGGGTGAACGCCCGCGGCTACAAGACCACCCTGCTGCGGGCCCTGGGCATCATGATTGCCGGGCTGGTGATGTATTCCTTCTCGTCCTGGCTTGCCGTGCACTGCGGCGATGCCTGCGTGCGGATTTCAGGAGACAGCATCCCGTACGGATATTTCGTATTCCTGCTCGGCTCCTTCCTGATGGGTACATCGGCGGCTATCCTCCAGGTAGTCATAAACCCTTATGTGTCGGCTTACGACCTGCCGGGGACCCAGCCGGTCCAGAGGATGAACATCGTATGTGCCATAAACTCGTTCGGGACGACCATAGCCCCGTTCTTCGTGACGGGGGTAATATTTTCCGGAGTAGCCCTGGAAAGCGTCACGGCCGGACAGCTCATGGTGCCCTTCCTGCTCGTGGCACTGTGCATAGCCGTCACCGCCGCCGTGACATCGCGGCTGTACCTGCCGGACCTGGAAGGGACAAGGGCCGAGGACGAAAAGAAGCTGACCCGGAGCATCTGGTCTTTCCGCCATCTTACCCTGGGTGTGATAGCCATTTTCTTCTATGTCGGCACGGAAGTATCCGTAGGCGTGAACGTGAATCTCCATGCCATGGAGCTTGCGGAATCCGGACAAGGGCTTTCGTTCTTCGGACACGGGAGGCTGGTCCTCTGGGGCATGGACCTGGGGATACCGGCACTGCTGGCGACTCTCTACTGGGGCGGCCTCATGGTGGGCAGGCTGATATTCAGTTTCTTCAACAACATCTCCCCGAGATGGCTCCTGGCCGGGGTCACAATCGTGGCCACAGTACTCATTGCCACAGGCATGGCAACGGAGAACCTCTGGGTGCTGGTTTCAGTGGGGCTGTGCCACTCCGTAATGTGGAGCTGCATATTCACCCTGGCTGTCCAGAGCCTGAAGGAATACACCTCAAAGGCTTCCGGAGTCTTCATGACTGGAGTATTCGGCGGTGCGGTATTCCCTGTGCTGCAGGGCATCCTGGCAGATGTCTGGGGCAGCTGGCAGTGGACCTGGTCCATAGCCCTTGTCTGCGAGCTCGTGATGCTTTTCTATGCCCTGTACGGGTCACGCGTCCGGGTTCAGGAATAGATGAGGCTTGCACAAGAACCGCCTGAAATAACTATAACAGAGAGAGGGGCGGGCCAAAAGTTGGCCCGCCCCTCTCCACGGGATGGAACGTCGCTATTCAGCCAGCTGGAGATTGTCCTCGATGTACGTCGCATTCCCTCCGAGATAGCTCTTGGCGCAGTCGGAAAGGTTCTCTGCAGTGATGGTATGCGCTCCGGTCCCGAGATCGGCGTCAAAGACCAGTCCGGTGACCGTCCCTCCTATCCGGCAATCCTTGAACAATCCGGAAGAATACTCTGAATTAAACAGTATCGCAAACAGTGCCCCGGCCCTTGCAGGGGAAGTGACGTCGCTGTTTGACACGCACTCCGTACAGTTGGCTACGGTCGGCACTGAAGCTGACCCGGAGTCTATATGGCCTATAAGTCCGCCTGCGAAGACATCGTTTGTGAGAGAAGATACCGCAGTCACGTCTCCATAGTTTTCATTCCTTGTCATCGTTAGGCTCTGCATCACGTGCCCCACGATTCCTCCGACCGACTTGTAGGTCTGGGCCACATCACTCGAGACCGCACCGTTGTTGATATTGTCCGCAAGGGTGATGCTGCCTTCGACAACTCCAGCCATGCCGCCTGCCGAACAGTGGTTCCCGATATTCCGGAGGGTCATGCTGACAGAGCCGTTGTTTGTATTGCCTTCAAGTGAGGACGACCCACGCATCAGGCCAGCGATTCCGCCGATACCCGCCCGTACTCCGGCTCCCGGGTTTTCCGCTGTCCCGACCTCGAAGTCAAGGGTAACTTTCCCGCTGTTGGTACAGCCCGATATCTTCGTCGTATTCCACATCAGACCCGCAATCCCGCCGATATTGTTGTTGGACGCCATGTCTGATGATACGTCTCCAGTATTGATGCAGTCCGTTACCTCCATCTGCTCCACGAGGATACCGGCTATGCCGCCTGCCGTAGTATAGGTCACGTCGTCAATGGCAGTGAGCCCCCTGTTGTCCTTATAATAGACTGCTCCCGAATTGGTACAGGAGACTATCCTGTGCTGCTTGTTGGTTGAACTGGTGGACAGTCCGAGTATCCCGCCGATGCCCTTATCCCCGGACAGGTTGCGGTGACCCTTGCTGATGAACACCGGGGAACTGTTCGTGCAGCCGCTGATCGTGACTCCGGACTGGGCATAACCGTGGATAACCCCGGCTATCCCTCCAAGTCCGCGGATATCATCGTTGTCCATGTCGAATTCACCTGTGTTGTCACAGTCCGATATCGTGGATGGAGACTCGGACCGTATCTGGATAAAGCCGACGATGCCTCCGCAATAGCTCCCCTTGTCAGCATCCGTGACTGTTATCTTACCGGAATTGTCGCAGCCGGTGATGTTCCCGCCCTGGAACATGCCTGCAATGCCACCGACTCCCTGGAGCTTGTCAGAATTGACCGTGATGTCTCCAGTATTCACTGATGACTCTACAGATATCCCCGACGAGGAGAACCACCCGGTTATGCCTCCGGCATAGACGTATTTGTTGATGGTTCCGGTCACCGTGATGTTTCCGTGGGCCCGGCTGTTCCTGACTGTCCCGTAGTTGCTGGACACAAGCCCGCCTATCCTGACCTCGTTGCCGGCGATTTCCCCGCTGTACTCAGCCGTTACGGGAACATACGAGGTCACATTATCCAATGTGCCGCTGTTCCTCCCGACAAGGCCCGTGTTCTCGGACGGTCCGGAAAGACTGATGACACTGGTTCCGTCATAGGCTGTCCCGTCCTTGGACCCAAAGACAACATCCTTCAGCACCGCACCGGACGCAACTTCAGAGATCACCGTGCCGCTTGTGGCGGACAGGTTGTAGATCCTGTGGCCCTGCCCGTCGAACTGACACCCGAGGACAAACGGCGTCCACGTCTTCCCGGACATGTCGATGTCCGCATCCAGGGCCACGACATCATCTGACGAATACTCGCCGGATGCAGCCGCGAAGGCCAGGAGCTCGTCAGCCGTCGAAATCCTGTACGGATTCCCGGCCGTCCCCTCCGGAGCCTTGGCAGACACCGCCGGAAGCCTGTGATTCTCCCCGGCCGACACCTTTACCGGCTTCCCGGTCAACACTTCCGACCTCCCGGATTCCCCGTAGTCGAAGACTATCCTGAGTCCTCCCGTGAAGTCCGCCGGAAGTATCGTGAAGACATAGGTCCCCACAGCAAGCGGTGCGCCGTCCGCCGCCTTCAATGTCACAGATGTAGAGGATGACTCCGCCGGAGCCGCGTTCAGCCCTGTGCCGTCAGCAGTGATGCTGACCTGGCCTGCAAGTTTCTCCCCGTTACGGCCCTCCAGCACCAGGCCCTCAAGTTCATACCCTTCCGGCACTGAATTCAGTTCAACTGTCACAAGTCCGCACAGGTTCCGGAACGTGAGGGTGTTGTCCTGTGCTGCCACCGCTGCCGACAGGTTAATCCCGGTCCCGAAAGTCCCGGCC
>JADIMQ010000119.1 GCA_017694655.1 Candidatus Cryptobacteroides merdigallinarum | reverse complement strand
TCTACAGATTTGCCAGATTTGCCAGGGCCGGGGCCATGAGGCCCTGCGGGCTGCAGCTGTCTACTCTCCGGATGTCTCCGAATTGAAGGCCAGGATATTGTTGGCTATATCCTCCAGCAGCCATTTCGGGGTGGAGGCGGCCCCGCACACCCCTACCTTGTCGTCCTCCCGGAACCACTCCTTCCTTATCTCGTCCGGAGTCTCGATGTGGTAAGTGCGTATGTTCAGGGACTTGCAGCGGTCGCAAAGGACCTTCCCGTTCGAGCTCGCCTTGCCTGACACGAAAATCAGTATGTCATGGTCGATGGCGAATTTCGACAGCCTGGCATGTCTCGTGGCAACCTGGGAGCAAATGGTGTTGTGGACAGTCAGCAGCCCCCTGCCGGCGAACCTCTGCATCGGGAGCTCGTTCTCCTTGGCCATCAGCTCCTGGAGCCTCGAGCACAGGGACGCATATTCAGCCGGGCTCTTCGTCGTCTGAGAAAATATCTCTATGTGCTTCTTCAGGTCTATCTTCCTGTCCTTCACGGCTTCTTCCAGCATCCGGAGATTCTCTACCACAAGGGCGTTATCCTCCGCCTGCCCGACAAGCCCGAGCACTTCGGCATGGCCTATCTTCCCGAAAATTATAATCTGCCCGTCAATGCTCCCGTCCTTTATCCTGGAATATGCTTCCCTGATGCTCTCCTGCAGCTTCAGCACCACTGGACAGGTACAGTCGATTATCCTGAAATGCAGCTCTTCCGCCTTTGCGTATGTGGACGGCGGTTCACCGTGAGCCCTTATCAGGAGGGTTTCCCCGGCGGCGTCCTGCATCTCCCCGAGGTCATCCTTGTCTATGGTTACGAGGCCCTTTGCCCCGAGTCTCGACAGTTCAGCGTCGTTGTGGACTATGGCCCCGAGGGAGAACAGCTTCCCCTCCGGCCCGTCGAGCTGCTCTTCCGCCTTCCTGATGGCCCTCGTCACACCGGCGCAGAATCCTGAATTGGCATCAATGTCAACAGTGAGTTTCATCGCAGTCTACCTTTTAGCACTGAATTTTCCGGCGATGATCCCCTTTATCCATACCATCTGGTCTTCCAGGGTCATCTCCGAATTGTCAAGCACGATCGCGTCCTCTGCCTTTGTCAGCGGGGAGGTCTTCCGGTGCGAATCTATGTAGTCCCGTTCCCTGACGTTCTCGAGCACATCCTTGAAGTCAACCTTCTCGCCTTTCTGGAGCATCTCTTTCATCCTCCTCTCCGCCCTCACTTCCGGCTCCGCCGTCATGAATATCTTCAGCTCGGCATCCGGGAACACGGTTGAACCTATGTCCCTGCCGTCTATCACCACCCTTTTCCTCCTGCCGAGCTCCCGGAGCTTGCTGTCCACATATTCCCTTACGGCCGGGACAGCAGATACCGGGCTTACCTTCCTCGAGACGGCGAGGGAGCGTATCTCCTTTTCTATGCACCGGCTGCCCATATACGTGAGGCAGCCTTCCTGTCCGTTCTCGAAATGGAGGTCGAGGCTCCCGAGGGCCTGGCGCAGTCCGTTTTCGTCCACGCTCCCGTCCTCGCCTGTGAGCCCGTTTTCCATTGCATAAAGGGTGACCCCACGGTAAAGGGCTCCCGAGTCGAGATACAGGAACCCGAGCTCTTTCGCTATCATTTTGGCGAAGGAGCTCTTGCCGGTGGATGAATATCCGTCTATGGCTATGATGATATCCGGTATAAGCATTTGTACACGTTTCAACGGCAAAAGTACAAAAAAAATTCAAAAAAGTCCGATATTTGTAATCCGGTGCGGTGCACTGGAAAATTTTGATGTCATGAAAATACTGGTAATAGACGATGAAAGGTCCATCAGGAACTCCCTCAGGGAAATACTTATGGACGAAGGCTATGAGGTGGATGTCGCCGAGGATGGCGTACAGGGCTGCGAGATGGCCGAAAAGGAGAAATACAGCGTTATCTTCTGCGATATAAAGATGCCGAACATGGACGGTATCGAGGTGCTCGGAAGGCTTGCGGAGTCCGGGGTGGATTCGGCGGTCATCATGATTTCCGGCCACGGGGATATAGACACGGCCGTGGAATGCATAAAGAAAGGCGCCTTCGACTTCATCCAGAAGCCGCTTGACCTGAACAAGATATTCGTCACCATAAAGAACGCCACCGAGAAAGTCAACCTGGTGGAGAAGAACAGGAATCTCGCCGCGGAGAACAAGACCCTGAAGAAGAAGGTCTACGGTCAGCAGCAGATGATAGGGGAATCGGCGCCGATACAGCATGTGCGCTCCATAATAGACAAGGTTGCCCCGACTGACGCGAGGGTTCTTATCATAGGTGCGAACGGTACCGGGAAGGAGCTCGTCGCGAGGAGCCTGCACCAGAAGAGCGCCAGGGCCTCCATGCCTTATGTCGAGGTCAACTGCGCGGCCATACCTTCAGAGCTCATAGAAAGCGAGCTGTTCGGGCATGAGAAGGGGGCCTTCACCTCCGCGATAAAGCAGCACAAGGGGAAGTTCGAGCAGGCCGACGGCGGGACCCTCTTCCTTGACGAAATCGGCGACATGAGCCTCGCGGCCCAGGCCAAGGTGCTGCGGGTGCTGCAGGAGAAGAAGCTCTCCCGGGTGGGCAGCGACAAGGACATCATTGTAGACGTGAGGGTGCTCGCCGCCACAAACAAGAATCTCAAGGACGAGATAGCCAAGGGGAACTTCAGGGAAGACCTTTACCACAGGCTCAGCGTGATTGTCATCAATGTGCCTTCCCTCGACGAGAGGAAGACCGACATCCCGTTGCTGGTTGACTATTTCATCGGGCAGATATGCGAGGAGACAGGTATGCAGCGGAGGCCTGTGGAGCCTGACGCGATGAAGCTCCTGGTGGACAAGTCCTGGTCCGGGAATATCCGGGAATTGCGGAATGTCGTGGAGAGGCTGCTTATACTTTCCGGGGAGAGCATCACCGCACAGGATGTCCGCGACTACGTATATTGACACTGCGCCGGGAGGTTTGGCTCATGAATCCTTCCCGGCCTCTGTCATGGGGAACCGCCCCTTCAGTCCTTCTTTTTGGGGAGCCTTACTGTGAAGCATGCACCGTATAGATTGTAGGACTTGCGGTAGAGTATCTCCCCGTTGCACTTCTCTACAATATTCCTGCATATTGCGAGGCCGAGCCCCGTACCTCCGCTCTTGGTGGTGAAGTTAGGGGTGAACAGCTTGCCCTGGTTCTCCTCGCTGACACCTGGGCCGTTGTCCTCGAACACTATGTCGTAGTATCCGTCCTTTGTGCTGTTCCTCAGGCAGATGAGAATCTCGCCGGCCTTTACCGGCTTTCCTTCCTCCTCGCTTGCCTTCTGCTGTATCTCTATGGCCTGTATGGCGTTTGTCAGCAGGTTCACGAACACCCGGATAAGCTGCGGCTTCGGGGCGACCACGAAGGCATCCGGCATCCCGAGGTAGGAGATGTTAATATTGTCCTTGTTGTCAAAGATGACGAGCTGGTCCCTCAAGGTGGCGTCGAGGTCTATCAGCACTGGCTCCTCGCTGTACAGCTTGGCGAAGGTCGAGAATTCGTTAGCCGTCTCCGTCAGTATGTCGATATGTTCCAGGACCACGGCAGACACCTTGTCGAACTTCTCGTCCCAGTTCGGGTCCTGCTTGTGCTTTAGCCTTATCAGCCTCTGTATTTCCAGCTTTATAGGTGTGAGCGGGTTCTTGATTTCGTGGGCCACCTGCCGCGCCATCTCGCTCCAGGCCTTGTCCCTTTCAGCCTGGGCGAGCTTCCTGGTACTTTCCGAAAGGTCGGTCACCATACGGTTGTAGGCGTTGACAAGGGTGGATATCTCGTCGTCCCTGTCGTACCGGATGTGCTCGAGCGAGTGTATGTCCGTCGCCGCCATCTTTTCCCCCATCTCCACTATAGGCTTGAATATGGCGTTTACCACAGTCGTGCTAAGGACTATCGTGCCGAGCAGGAGGATTATGAAGATGTTTATGATGATGGCGCTGTAGAGGAAGGCGTCACGCCGGAAGACATAGTTCTGGTCGGTGTACGGGGAGTTCAGTATTGCGACCAGGGTGCCTTCCCCGTTGAAGAGGGGTGCGTACAGGGAATAGTAGGTGTAGCCGGCTATATTCTCCCTGCATATCGCGAAACGCTGGTTCTCGTACCGTATGTCCCGGTACGCGTCCTGGTTCATCCTTGTACCGAGCAGCATTTTCTCGAAGACTTCCGGGGTCGTGGACCGGAATACCTTCCCTCCCGGCGTGTACAGGGTTATGTCGGACATGGTCGTGTTGCTTATGTCCTCCATCTCCGCCACAATGTCCGGGGAGTTCATGTCATGCCAGTCTTTCACGAACTTGGCCCTTGCCTCCATGAGCCCCTGTATGGTGCTTATCTTGTCGGACATCAGGTTGTACATGTTGGTGTTGTTCCTCTTGTAGACGAACGCTACGCTGGCCGAGGTCATCACGATGAGTGTCAGCAGCAGGGAGAGGGAGAGCACGGAGTTTATCCTTGCCCTGTAATAGTTCCTGAAAGCCGAGTCCTGCTTCTTGCGGCGGAGGTAGGATATGATGTACAGGGCCCCGTAGGTGAATATCATCAGGTACGAGAAATTGATGATGTAGACCAGCCACCCCCTTGTCGGCCTGGACGTTATTATCACCTCCTCGTCAGAAATCCTGTTCACGAAGTGTATGTACTTGTCGGCCCTGAAATGCCGTGCCCCGCTGTGGATGTCCTCAAGGACGGCTTTGTTCAGCCTGGATGGATAAGGGTAGTTGCCCTTGTAGCTCACCAGTTTCCCGGACAGGAACTTTGCGTAGGAGTAGAATGGAGGCAGCTTCACCATGTCCGGCCTGGCCGGCCTGCCGAGGATGCTCATGTACCCGTTTTCCCCGAGGTGCTCCTTCCCCTCTATCTCAAGGAACATGTGCACCACGCCCGATGCCGGGGAATAGTATATGAAGGAGCCTATGTAGTTGGAGTTCCCGAGGTTGTCGGATACGAACCTGAACCTTGAGTCCGGGGCTATGGGCTTGCCGGACATGTATTTCCTCCCGAAATAGTCGAGGCACGGGGCTTCCTTTCCCCCAGCCACGGAGTGCCGTTCCGCGTTGTCCCTGCACAGGGTGGCGGTGACGGAATAGTCCTGGGAAATACGGTACAGGTAGTTCTCGTTCAGCCTGTTAAGAATTATCATGTCGCTCCTGTCCAGCCCCGAGAGAGAGGCCACCATCGGGTCGGAAGCAACCGCGTCTTCTATCGAGCGAAGCTGTATCTCCAGGGAGAGGTCCCTGTCCACGGCAAGCCTGTTGGTGACGACCATGAGCCTGTCCTGCTCTTTGCTGAACCCCAGTATGCCGGAGGTCAGCGTCAGGTACATGGCGCTGACCAGGGAAAAACCGAAGAACCACTTCCTCGAGAACACTGTGTAGCGGCATCCCGTCCATTCCAGTACCACCGGCCGGAGGAGCTGCAGGAGCAGCATCATGCAGAACATGATGGAGATATAGGAGATATACACTATTACTGTGTATACCGACAGGTTGAACCACAGGTAGAGCTCCAGGGTGATGCTGGAGTTCATTATGAGGCTGACGAGAGTCAGGTGCACGTAGGCCCCTGCTGCCAGGAAGGTGAGGATTATTCCAGCCGCGTAGATTATCCTGCTCCGGAGCCGTCCTGTCCGGAATGCCATCCTGATGAACTGCTTGCGGCACAGGTACACGCAGAGCAGGTAGCAGAACACGAGGCAGTTTATTATGAACAGTGCCCCGAAGGAGAAGAACACCTGCCCGTCTGCATATACTCCAGGGGAGAAGAAGGCAGAGACATTCTGCATCTGCAGTCCCCAGCTGTAGGCTGCGGCGAATGCTGCGGTGAGTATGAGCAGTACCGCCGGGAATGTCTTCACTGAAGCGTGCTGCCTGAAATAAAGGAGCACCGAGAGCACGAAGGACACGAGGGCCAGCCACCTCAGCAGGGCGTTCATCGGGAAGGGGATGTCCTTGGTCGTCTCCGAGATTATCTTGAGCAGGGGTTCCCCTCCCACCATCACGGGCGCACCTCCGGTATGGTTCAGGGATGTGACGACATATTTCTTGGGCAGCCTCAGTGCCGGGTTCACCCCGGAGTCGGAATTCTGCCTGTCCGCGAGAAGTATGTCCTGTACCTCGAGCCCGTAGACGATCTTGCAGCCGAGCTGGTCGGATATGGTCTTCATTATGTAGCACTTCGAGCCGAGGTTCATGTAGCTCGGCCCGGCCGGGATGTCGGACAGGGGAGAGGACATTCCGGCCCTCAGGTTCGACAGCCTCTTGACTATCATCCGTGCGCTTATGTTGTCGTTGTTCACCGGGAACTGGTTGCACCAGGACTGGAGGGTGTCGTACATGTACCGGTAGATGACCATGTCCCGGGGCAGGTCCTTGAAGTCCAGCCACTCGTCGTGCTTCCCGTGCAGGGCTTCCTCTGCATAGCCGTCGAGAATCCTGAGGCGTTTCTCTATCCTGTTCCCGAAGGCCTCGGCGGCCTTTTCCGCATTTTCCGAGGTTATCCTGAACGTGAGCGATATGAGGAACAGCAGGACGGCAAGGGCGAAGAAGATGTTCCACCCGTGTTTCCTGAAACTGAAGTGATATGACAGCAGGCCGTTTCCCATTCCCGTCTCCTATTCGTGGTGATACGGCTCTCCCCTCATTATGGTGAAAGCCCGGTACAGCTGCTCCGCGAAGATCACACGCACCATCTGGTGTGAGAAAGTCATTCTGGACAGCGACATTTTCTCGTCGCACCTTGCGTATACAGCCTCTGAAAATCCGTATGCCCCTCCTATCACGAATACAATGTCCGAGGAAGAATGCGCAATCCTGTTCCCGAGCCTCGACGCCCATTCTGCCGAGGTGTATTCCCGTCCCTTCTCGTCAAGCAGGATCACATAGTCCCCGGGGGATATGTTCTTCAGTATGGCTTCCCCTTCCTTGACTTTGAGCACCTCACGTCCCGCCTGGGAGGCGTTCCTTATGTCCGGGATTTCGGTCATGGAGAAGTTCGCGTAATGCGAGATCCTGGACAGATAGAGGTCCAGCCCGGCCTTCACCCAGCCGACATTTGTCTTTCCTGTCGTTATCAGTCTGATTTTCATTGTCATTTTCGGAGTTGCACCGTCACGCAAATATACTTATGTGGCTCGGAATTTGCAATAATGCGGGGCTGATATTTTTCAGAGTGATGAACAAGCTGGTGAAAATAGTGGCTCTCGCCCCTGCGATTCTTTTCGGTCTCGGACTGGATTCCAAGGCCCAGGACTTTGACGTCTTCACCCCTATCGCCAAATATATAAGGATAGGGGATGCCGACAAGCTGTCTGCATGGTTCGCGGACAATCTCGAGGTGGAAATCATTTCCAGGATAAACGATTCCAGCAGGAGCCAGGCCCGCCAGATAATGAAGTCTTTCTTCAGCGCATACAACCCGAGTGCCTTCAGCATCACTCACCAGGCCGGGAAGTGCAACATGAAGTATGCGCTCGGGATACTGAATGCCGGCGGGGAGAGGTTCATAGTGACGATTTTCGTCAACTACAACAACGGCTCCTTTCAGATACAGCAATTGAAAATCGAACGCCTGGAATAGTTTTGGCACAGCTTTTGCAAATTCCTATAATCGGTTAGTTTAGTTGTTAATAATAGGGTTATAGTTCAAGGAAAGAGGGCGGGTCAAAAGTCAGACTCGCCCTCTTTTTATTCGTGCTCCTGATGGAGTCCGGTTCCAGATATTCAATTCTCAAAGAGGAAAAATTCATTTTCGTACGGTCATGCCGTCATTTCTGGCGGAAGAATATCTGCATGGGACAGCCCGTGAAGTCGAACTTCTCCCTGAGCTTGTTTTCTATGAAGCGCTTGTAGGGAGCCTTTATGTACTGCGGCATGTTGCAGAAGAACGCGAACTTCGGGTTCCTGGTAGGGAGCTGCGTCACATACTTTATCTTGACGTATTTCCCTTTCCATGCAGGTGGCGGGTAGTCCTCCACTACAGGGAGCATCTCCTCGTTCAGCCTGGAGGTAGGTATCTTCCTGGAGTAGTTTTCGTACACCTTTGCAGCCGCCTCCAGCACGTCGAGAATCCTCTGCTTCTTCAGCACGGATGTAAAGATGACCGGGACATCATTGAACGGGGCCAGTCTCGACCGGAGGGCCTCCTCGTACCTTTTCAAGGTGTTGCTGTCCTTTTCTATGGTGTCCCATTTGTTGACTACCAGCACGCAGCCCTTCAGGTTCCTCACTATGAGGTTGAATATGTTCATGTCCTGGGCCTCGAGCCCGGTCTGGGCGTCTATCATCAGTATGCAGATGTCCGAATGCTCTATGGCCCTGATGGACCTCATCACGGAGTAGAACTCGAGGTCCTCGTGGACTTTGGACTTCTTCCTCATCCCGGCAGTGTCCACAAGCATGAACTCGTGTCCGAACTTGTTGTAGTATGTGGCGATGGAGTCCCGTGTGGTGCCGGCGACAGGGGTCACTATGTTCCTTTCAGTGCCGAGCAGGGCGTTGGTGAGCGAGGATTTCCCTACGTTCGGCCTGCCTACGATGGCAATGTGCGGAAGGGAGGACTGCCAGTCCTCGTCCGTGCTGTCTCCGGGCAGCTGCCTCACGATCTCGTCCAGAAGGTCCCCTGTCCCGCTCCCGGTGGCCGAGGATATGCTCCATATCTCTCCCAGGCCGAGGGCGTAGAACTGGTACGAGTCGTACATCTTTGCCCCGCTGTCCACCTTGTTTACCGCGACAACCACCGGCTTGCCGGAACGCCTGAGCAGGTCGGCGATTTCCTCGTCGTAGTCGGTGATGCCGGTCGCCGCCTCTGTCATGAAGAGTATCAGGTCGGCTTCCTCTATCGCTATCACTACCTGCTTGCGGATCTCCTCCTCGAATACGTCGTCGGAATTGGAGGTGTAGCCTCCGGTATCCACTACCGAGAATTCGGTCCCGCACCATTCGCATTTCCCGTAATGCCTGTCCCGTGTCACTCCGGCGGTCTCGTCAACAATCGCCTGACGCATTCCCACAAGTCTGTTGAAAAGCGTCGACTTTCCCACATTAGGTCTTCCTACAATGGCTACAAGGCTCATAATATCATTCTTTATGATGGTCTTTCCTGGAAATTATCTCGCAACCTGCACAGTCCGCGCATCCGAGGTCGCTGCAGTCAGGGTAGCCTTTCCCGTTCTTCTTCCCCCACAGCTTCATCTCGTCCTCCTTGGCGCATTTTATACCCAGCTTCCGCATCTCCTTGTTACGGCTGATTTCCGTCTCCGGGAACCTGCCGTTCTTGCGGAAGATTATGTTGAAGCAGAGCCCTGCCACGCTGAGCCCGACGAATACGAGTGCCGCTATGAAGATTTCCATATATTGAAAAGGTGTCAGATGATGAAGTCCGGGCTGATAGGCTCGTCATTGTAGACCTTATATATTATGCTCGCGAACATGTCAGCCACGGATAGTACTGTTATCTTGCTCTTGTCCTTGTCCTGGTCCTGGGACAGCGGGATTGTGTCCGTCACTATCACCTCCTCGAGGGCGGAGGTGGCTATCCTCTCGTAGGCGTTGCCGGAGAACACCGCATGGGTGGCGCAGGCACGTACGCTGAGCGCTCCCATCTCCTTCAGGACATTGGCCGCCTTGGTGAGGGTGCCGGCCGTGTCTATCATGTCGTCCACTATGATGACGTTCTTCCCCGCCACGTCACCTATGGCTGTAATGGAGCCGACGACATTAGCCCTTTCACGGGACTTGTGGCAGATGATGACAGGGCACTGGAGATAGCGGGCGTATGCGTTCGCCCTCTTTGCGCCGCCCATGTCAGGGGCGGCTATGGCCAGGTTCTCTATGTTCTTCTCCCTGAGGTAAGGCAGGAATATCGTACTTGCATATACATGGTCCACAGGGAAGTCGAAGAATCCCTGTATCTGGTCGGCGTGCAGGTCGCAGGTCATTACGCGGTCGCAGCCGGCTGCATGCAGTATGTTGGCGACGAGCTTTGCCCCGATGGATACGCGCGGCTTGTCTTTCCTGTCCTGCCGTGCCCATCCGAAATACGGCATCACGGCGATTACACAGTGTGCTGAAGCCCTTTTCGCGGCATCTATCATGAGAAGCAGCTCGAAAAGATTCTCAACGGGAGGGAATGTCGATTGCACGATGAAGACGGTAGCGCCTCTGACGCTTTCGTTGAAAGACGGCTGGAATTCCCCGTCGCTGAAGGTAAGGACATCCGACTGTCCCAGCTCTATGTTCAGAGCCTTTGCAATTCTTTCCGCAAGGGGCTTGGAACTCCTGCACGCAAATAATTTCATTTTATGTTCGTTGTGCATCTCGAATATGGTATTTAGTTGTTGTTTAGCTGATTAAGAACAGACTCTATATAGTCGAGGATTTCATCCTTCCCCATCCCTGTCGTCGCGGAACTTACGAATACCGGCGGAAGCTCCTCCCAGTATTCGAGTATCTGTCCCTTTGTCTTCTCTATCTGCTCCTGCCTCACGTTGCTCCCGCTCTTGTCTCCCTTGGTGAAGATGATGGCGAAAGGTATCCTGTTCTCCCCGAGCTCCATGAGGAAGTCGAGGTCCGTCTTCATGAGGTCGTGCCTCGAGTCCAGGAGGACGAACAGCATCACGAGGTCCGGGGAAAGGTTTATGTAGTTGCGTATTATCTTGGCGAGCTTCTGCTGCCCGGTCCTGGACATTTTCGCGTAGCCGTAGCCCGGGAGGTCTACCAGGTACCATTTCCTGTTTATGAGGAAGTGGTTCACAAGCTGGGTCTTTCCCGGAGTCGAGGAGGTCTGTGCAAGCTTCCTGTTGCCGCAGAGCATGTTTATGAGGGAGGACTTTCCAACGTTTGACCTCCCTATGAAAGCGAATTCCGGAAAAACCTGTTTCGGCCTTTCTGAAATCCGGGTGCTGCTCCCTGCGAATAATGCTTCGGTTATCTTCATTTCTGACTGTCTATCCTTGTGTCCGGCTCCGGACTATCCAAAACGGCGCAAAGATAACATTTATCCGCCTAATATAACAAAAAATTATATCCGGTGTTACAAGAAATTCATTTAAAATCCGGTTTTTTGGGGTCTCCCTCCCGGGATATTTTCCTGCGGTGCGGCGGATGCTTCAGGCAAAATGTCGAAAAAGTCCCGTCAGGCCGCGGGTGTTGCGTAAAAATTGTTATTTTTGTAGTAATAACCGACTATCATCAGATGACTGAAACATATATTGATCTATATGAGCTTCAGAGCCGCCTGAAAGCCGGGGTGGAGAGCACCTTCCCGGGGAAGGTATGGCTGAAAGCCGAGATCAGCGCCCTCAAGGCACGTCCGTCGGGGCATTGCTACATGGAGCTTTCCCAGAGCTCGGATTCAGGGATAATAGCCAAGGCGCAGGCGGTCATATGGAGTTCGAAATACAGGTTTCTGGCTCCATTTTTCAAATCCGTGACCGGCTCGGACCTGTCCGAGGGGATGAATGTACTGGTGCAGGTCTCCGTGAATTTCAGCCAGCTCTACGGACTTTCCCTTGTCATCGACGACATAGACCCTGAATTTACCCTGGGGGAGAAGGAGCTGCTGAGGCGGCAGACCATCGCCAGGCTGCAGGAAGAAGGGCTGATGGACCGGCAGAAGGAACTCGCCCTGCCCGTGCTCCCTTACAGGCTCGCAGTCATTTCCGCCCCTGACGCGGCGGGATACCGTGATTTCATACGGCATCTGCTCGGGAACGGGTACGGCTTTGTCTTCTGCCCGGAACTTTTCCCGGCCGTTATGCAGGGCTGCGAGGCCCCCTCCTCCATCACGGCCGCCCTGGACAGCATTGCCTCCTCCGGCACACAGTACGACCTCGTGCTGATAATGCGGGGCGGGGGTGCGAAGCTCGACCTTGCGTGCTACGACGACTATTCCCTCGCCGCCGCAATAGCCAGGTTCCCGGTGCCGGTGTTCACGGCGGTGGGACACGACCAGGATTTCCATGTATGCGACATGGTCGCTTTCCATTACCTGAAGACACCGACCGCCCTCGCGGACGAGCTCGTGGGATATTACGAGGACGAGGATGCCCGCCTGCTCTCGTTCGCCTCGAGGCTGAAGCTCGCGTTCGTGAACAAGATCCATGTAATGGAAAGCCGGCTGCAGCTGCTCGAGGCAAGGATCAGGGCCGCTGACCCGAGGAACATACTGCAGAGGGGGTATGTCCTGGCCGTGGATTCCTCCGGGGTCCCGTTCAGGAGGGCCGCTGACAGGAAGGCCGGGGACAGGGTCTCGCTGATGTTCTCCGACGGCACCCTGGAATGCGAAGTGGAGAAGATAAAGATTAAAGGATGAGGTTATGCCTGCAAAGAAAAAAGGTTTCAACTACCAGGAAGCGGTAGCGGAGCTTGAGAAGATAGCTGCGAAGGTGGAAGACCCGGCTACAGGGCTGGACGACATAGACAAATATATCTCGGAGGCCGGCCGCCTTGTGGCGGAATGCCGCAGGTATCTGCGTACGGCCAGGGAGAAGACAGATTCCATAGAAACCACATAAAACCTTCAACATGGACAAGAACAGTGAAAAACATCCGGGAAAGATACCGATGATCTACGAGACCGACCCGTGGCTGGCCCCTTACAGGGAGGCCATAGACGCGAGGCACCGCAGGATACTCGAGGCGAGGGCCGACATCGAGGTTGACGGCTCTCTTTCCAGGGGGCTCAACAACCACCTCTACTACGGCATGCACAAGACGGCGGAAGGCGACTGGATCTTCAGGGAATGGGCGCCCAATGCGACAAAGATCTACCTGATAGGGGAGTTCAACAACTGGAAGAGGACCGAGGCATACGCCCTCAAGCCTGTCGGGAACGGGAACTGGGAGATACGTGTAAGCTCCATGTTCATCTCCGACAAGACCTGCTACAAACTTTATGTGGAATGGCCGGGCGGGGGCGGCGAGAGGCTTCCGGCATATACTACCAGGGCTGTGCAGGACCCTGACAGCAAACTGTTCACGGCCCAGGTCTGGGATCCGGAGAAACCCTATGTCTGGAAGCACGGGAAGCCCGGGAAGAGGGAGCATCCTTTCATATACGAGTGCCACATAGGCATGAGCTCCGAGGAGCAGAAGGTGTCCACTTTCAGCGAGTTCAGGAGGGATGTCCTCCCGAGGATAATACAGGACGGGTACGATACCATACAGATAATGGCCCTGCAGGAGCACCCTTATTACGGGTCATTCGGCTACCAGGTCTCCAATTTCTACGCCCTGAGCTCCCGTTTCGGCACACCGGAGGAATTCAAGGCCCTTGTGGACGAGGCCCACGGGGCCGGCATAGCCGTGGTCATGGACATAGTGCACTCGCATTCCGTGGACAACGAGCTGGAGGGGCTCGGCAATTTCGACGGCAAGGACGACATGTACTTCTACTCCGGTCCGAGGGGCCGTCATCCGGCCTGGGGCTCGAGGTGCTTCGACTACGGACGGCACGAGACCCTGCATTTCCTGCTTTCCAACTGCAAATACTGGATGGAGGAGTACCATATCGACGGCTTCCGCTTCGACGGAGTGACGAGCATGCTGTACTGGGACCACGGTCTCGGGAAGGATTTCGTAGGCTATGACAACTACTTCAACGGCGGGGTGGACGAGTCCGCGGTGACCTACCTTGCCCTCGCGAACATGCTCGTGCACGAGCTCGACCCGGACGCCTTCACCATTGCCGAGGATGTCAGCGGAATGGCCGGCCTCGCCTCGCCTTTCCAGGCCGGAGGCATAGGCTTCGACTTCCGCATGAGCATGGGTGTGGCCGACCACTGGATAAAGTGGATAAAGGAGCTCCCGGACGAGAAGTGGAGCATGGGCGAGATGTGGTGGCAGCTCACCAACAAGCGGGCGGACGAGAAGACGATAAGCTATGCGGAGTGCCACGACCAGGCCATGGTCGGTGACAAGACCATAATTTTCCGTCTGATGGACAAGGAGATGTATTTCTCGATGAACACGGACTCGCGGTCGGACATCATCGACAGGGGCATAGCCCTGCACAAGATGATACGTCTGGTCACTATGGCCACCGCCGGGGACGGGTATCTCAACTTCATGGGCAACGAGTTCGGCCATCCCGAGTGGATTGATTTCCCGAGGGAGGGGAACGGGTGGTCCTACAAGTACGCCCGCCGGCAATGGTCTCTCGCGGAGCCGGATTACCTCCGCTACAGGTCCCTGCTGAAGTTCGACAATGCCATGATAAGGCTCGGGAAATCGGAATCCATATTAAGCGCCCCTCCGGAGCTGCTTGTACAGGATGAAGAGAAAAAAATATTAGTATTCAAAAGAATAAATTGTATCTTTGCGTTCAATTTCAATCCTTGTCTATCTTTTTCAGACTATGGGTTTTCCGCCCCGTCAGGGAAGTACGGAGTCATATTGGACAGCGACGAGGCCGAGTACGGTGGATTTTCAAGGATAAGGAAGGGTGAGGAGCATGTATCCATGCCTCTCAAGTCCCCTAACGGGAGCCGAAAATATGACAATACGCTGTATCTGTATCTGCCGAGCCGCTGTGCGATAGTCCTGAAGAGAATTGATTGAAAATTATTAACCTAATAATATATTAAATTATGGCTTTTTTGAAATTCAACAAGTCGGAACTGGTAAACCTGGAGTATTCGCTCAAGAGGGAAATAATTGTGGCGAATAAGACGGGGGCCTATTGCAACACTTCCATAGTGACTTGCAATACAAGGCGTTACCATGGACTTCTTGCTGTTCCCGTTGACAAGCTGGGCGGAGGGAACTTCATCCTCCTGTCGGCCCTGGACGAGAGTCTGGTCATCGGCGGCAAGCAATTCAATCTCGGCATCCACTGCTACGGTGATGTCTATGAACCGAGAGGTCATAAGTATATTGTCGACTTCGATGCGGATCCTGCACCAGAGATTACCTACAAGGTGGGGGAGATCGTTTTCACCAAGACTATACTCATGGCTCCCGACTCTGACCAGGTGCTTGTGAAGTACCATCTCGTGGCTGCCCCGGAAAAGGCTACCCTGGTGCTCAAGCCGTTCCTTGCATTCAGGAGCGTGCACAGCCTCACCAGCCAGAACCCGGAGGCGAGGACGGAGTACAGGGAGATAGCCAACGGAGTCTCGTTCAGGCTCTACGGGGACTTCCCTGACCTGAACCTCCAGTTGAGCTCCAAGGCACAGTTCAAGTCCCTCCCTTACTGGTACAACGGCATTACCTACTCTGACGAGATGCGCCGGGGGTTCAGCTGCAAGGAGGACCTGTTCGTGCCGGGATTCTTCACGACAACGATGAAGCCGGGGGACAGCATAGTCTTCTCCGCCTCCGTGGAGGAGGACGAGCCGAAGACCCTCAAGCGCAAGTTCACCGACGCCATCCGCCGTCTCGGACACATCCACAACTACCATGACCTCCTCGTCAGGAACGCGGACATGCTCAAGTGCGCGAGGAACGGCCATAAACGTATAAACGCAGGCTTCTCATGGCTCGAGACAGGGCTTCTGCGGGAGACCATAATGTCGCTCCCGGGCCTTACCCTGTACGCCGACGGGAACTGCGCGGAGTTCGAGGAAATACTTGACAACCTCATATCGGACGAGCAGGACAGGCTTTTCCGCAGGACCACCCAGGTCGAGGCGCCTCTCCTGCTGACGGACACCATACAGCAGTACATCCACTATCTCGAGGACGAGAAGGGGGAGGCCACTGCCGCCAGGCGTGTCTGGAAAAAGTACGGGAAGACCCTCAAGGGCATCATAGAGAGCTATGCCCCGGGCAAGAGGCACGAGGTGGCCATGCATCCGAACGGCCTTCTCTGGGCACAGATGGACGGTGTGGCCCTGTCCTGGATGAACGCGTACGTGAACGGACGCCCGGTCACCGAGAGGGCAGGATACCAGGTCGAGACCAACGCCATGTGGTACAACGCCGTATGCTTCGCCCTTGACATGGAGAAGAAGTACGGCGCGAAGAGGAACGAGTTCATAACCCGCTGGACCCCGGTGAAAGCCCTCATAGAGGAGAATTTCCAGAGGACGTTCTGGAATCCGGAGGCAGGGTATCTCGCCGACTATGTGGACAATGGCGGCCAGAACATGGACGTCCGTCCTAACCAGCTTTACGCCGTCTGTCTCGACTATTCCCCTGTGGAGGACATGGTGAAGTCCGAAGTGGTGATGACTGTGAACAACGAGCTTGTCACCCGCCGCGGCATCAGGACCCTTTCACCGAGGAACATGATGTACAGGGGAGTGTACGAGGGTTCACAGACCGACCGCGACCTTGCATATCACCAGGGCTGCGCCTTCCCTAACCTTCTCGACCCGTATGTCAGCATCTGTTTCAAGATGATGGGGTCCAATTTCTACAAGAAGGCGGAGTACCTGACGGAAGGTTTCTATGCCGACATCGACAAGCACGGTGTAGGCGCATTCTCCGAACTCTATGACGGGGACCCTCCTCACGAGGCCCACGGTGCCATTGCCTCGGCATGCAGTACGGCCGCTCTGCTCAGGGTGGATTATCTGATGAATAAAAACAGGAAGGAGGAATGGCGATGAAAGTTCTGATGTTCGGATGGGAATTCCCTCCACATATTGCGGGAGGGCTCGGGACCGCTTGCTACGGGATGACCAAGGGGCTTGCCGCCAATGATGTCGACGTGCTTTTCGTGATGCCGTCGGCTTCCGGCGACGAGGACCAGAGTGCCGTGAAGATAATAAATGCGAGCGACGTTCCCGTGGATACTGTATCCACCTCGGTTGACGAGTTCCTCGGGAAGGTGAGGTTCGTGCATATAGGCACCAACATGGTGCCGTACGTCGACCCCCAGGATTTCACGAGGATGGTCGAGGAAGAGAGGAAGAGGCAGATAAAGAGCTTCCGGGTGCAGTACGGGCAGAAATACAAGTTTTCGGGCAAGTACGGGGACAACCTCATGGAG
>JADIMQ010000118.1 GCA_017694655.1 Candidatus Cryptobacteroides merdigallinarum | reverse complement strand
CCAGGAAGAATTCAGGTATTTCGACCTCAACAGGTGGAAAAAAAGGACTCCTGTGACTATTTACAAGCAGGATATAACGAAAGATGGGAATAACTATACATTTTCCATATCTGAACTGATTACAAAGACATGGAATGACAAGTTCTATCTTTTCCCTATACAGGAAGATGAGATGAACAAGACCCCTCAATATGTACAGAATCCAGGATGGTAAAAAGATATTTATGAAAAAGATTCTCTATGCAGCAAGCATCGCTGCACTGTTTTCTGCCGGGATGATCTCCGGCTGCCGGGCACAGGAGTGTGACCTGACGTTAAGTGCGGACAAGAATACGGCTCCTGCCGGAACTGTCAGCGACCGTCTGCTCGGCTTTAACATAGTGTATGCAAAGAATCCCGATTCATTGTGGACTTCAGGAGTATTGACAAAGGCCATAACAGATGTAAACCCAGGCTTCCTGCGCTACCCAGGAGGAACGGTAAATACCTATTTCCATTGGGAGCACCCTACCGGCAACGGATGGGAAGACCTCTGGGATCCGGCCTACGATGTTTCAAGGGACAGGCCTGCATCTGAATATATGGATATTGACGAGTATATCGACCTGGTGAAAAAGACCGGTGCAGAGCCGCTTGTCGGTATCAACATAAATTCCGGATTCAGGTGGAACCGTGTGGAGGAAGGAATCCAGGAGGCTTTGAGGCTCATGAAATACTGCAAGGATCACGGGCTCGATGTAAAGTATTGGTATATGGGTAACGAGCCATATATGCATGACTGCAACGGAGGGGCATCCACTCCTGCGGAGTATGGTGAGATGATAAACGCTTTCGTTCCGAGGATGAAGGAGTTCGATCCTGACATCAAGATTATAGCCAACTGGCATGCCACTTTCCGCAAGCACGGGAGCCAGTATGACGAACTTTTTGCCGTGGCTGGAAAGAATATTGACGTGGTGGATGTCCATTGGTACTGCATGTGGGGCAATGCATCATGGAAACAGTGGCTTTCAAGGACTCCATGTGGTGTATTTACGGGAGATTCTTATGAAAGTGAGATAGGCCGTTTCCGGGAAATAGCACGGAAAAACGGTTATCCGGATGTCAAGCTGGCAAGCCTGGAATGGAATGTCGGGCCCGGAAAAAAGGCGGAAGGACCGAGGCTGACTCCGGACCAGAGCGCCCTCATACAGTCCGAAATGCTGATTCAGTTCATACGCGGAGGACTTGACATGGCTACATTCTGGCCTCTGTTCTGGGACACTGAATTCGGATTCAGGAGCTTTTTCGACAAGAAGACCGGCAAGCCGCAGCCTATAAGTGAAATAATGAAGATTTTCGGGCAGTTCCAGGGAATGGATGTCATGGATTTCTCGCTGTCCGGTATGCAGGAAAACATAGTTGCTGCAGTGATGAGGGATAAAGAAGATAAAGGTATTCATATCTGTATTCTGAACAAAAACGACAGGGAAGTGAGTCTTGGACTTGACATTGACGGCGGAAAGAAGAAGGCCGGGATTGAAGATTATCACATGTCTCCGGACCTCCGGAATCTGGAGCACACTCCTTCCTGCAGTTCGAAAACAGGATATATCCGGCTTAAACCTTATTCCCTGACGTTTATTACACTGTAACCGAAACCCAAATAAAATTCAACGATTATGAACAGATTCTTTGTTTTTCCGGTATTGGCTATTTTAGCCTCTGCCTGCCAGTCCGCTCCGGATGTTCAGTACAAGACTGTATTCGGGAACACGCATGCACATTGCAACTATTCCGGCGATATTGCCAAATTCAAGGCAAAAAAGGGTCTGCAGCTCGATCCTAAGAATACGGTAGACAATCATTACAAGATTGCCAAGGAAAACGGCTATGACTTTTATTGCGTAACGGACCATTCCCA
Source organism: Candidatus Cryptobacteroides merdigallinarum (assembly GCA_017694655.1). Taxonomy (GTDB): domain Bacteria; phylum Bacteroidota; class Bacteroidia; order Bacteroidales; family UBA932; genus Cryptobacteroides; species Cryptobacteroides merdigallinarum. The sequence goes on along the minus strand of JADIMQ010000118.1, from coordinate 30,043 downwards.
GTATCCGGAATATACCCTTGAGGCATGGGCTGATGTGAAGGCCAAGGCTGATGCCTTTACTGATGATACCTTTGTAGGGCTCAGGGGGTACGAGCATTCGGAGAACGACGGTCCGGACGGGACCGGACACATGAATGTCTATAATTCCTCCATCTTCCTCAATGCCCTGGCAGACAGTGTCAGCATAGAATTTTTACATGACTGGCTTGCCAGGCCGGAGAATGAAGATGTTATAGTAGGATTCAATCACCCGGCCAAGGATGCATACAATGATTTCCATTGCTATAATGAAGGTGCGCGGGATAATTTCAAGATAATTGAGCTTATCAACGGGAGCAAACCTCGTTTTTACCCGTCTTTCCTTAACGCACTTTCCAAAGGCTGGAAAGTTTCCCCAGTTGCCGGATGCGACAACCATGGCTGGGAGGGAATCTCGAAATGGCCTTGCCGTACAGGGCTCCTTGTGACGGAATTGAGTCAGGATGGCGTCCTGGATGCCATGGCACACCGGCGTACCTACGCTACCCTTGACAAGAATCTGGAAATCAGCTATACTGTGAACAGGAAGATAATGGGGTCAGATATAGAAAAGGCAGATAAATACAGGTTTGACATAAGTGTCAATGAACCTGATTCCGGCAAGGAGGACCAGGTGATAACGAAGATAGAAATTGTCACTGACGGGGGAGAAGTTGTCGCATCATCCGAGTTCCAGGACTATAATGTGGAATGGAGGCCTGTAATAGAAGATACGGGCAAGGATTACTATTTCGTCCTTGTCTACAATGCTTCCCGGCAGGACGGCCCTATAGCATTCGTAGCACCTGTATGGATTGAAAGGTAGTCACGGTAATGGAAAAAATCATATTGGCAGTCATATTCATTGCCGTGTTGTCGTCTTGCGGCAAGACAGCACCTTCCCCTGAAACGAGACCTCAGGGGAAGGTCTATGACGATCCGCAGGAAAAGGAAGAATTCCTGTCTGTCCTCGGCAACACACATTCTCACTGCAGGTATTCAGGGGATGCGGTACAGACTGATGAAAATACAGTGGAGAGGCATTTCCAGCTTGCAAAAGAAAATGGATATGATTTCTACTGCGTGACAGATCATTCCCAGTATGATACATATACCGAAGATGCCTGGAATCATATACTGGAAGCATCGGAAACATATACAGATGATGAATTCGTGGCTGTACGCGGATATGAACATTCTGAAAATAACGGACCTGGGGCTAAAGGACATCTTAATGTCTATAACTCCACGTCCTGGCTTAATGCCCTTGAAGAGGGTGTAGATATGCAGTTTTTCCATGACTGGCTGTCCAGTCCGGAGAATTCTGCGGTCGCCGTTTCCATGAATCATCCGGAGATTGACCAGTACTCTGGCTTTGCGTGCTATAACGACAGCGCAAGAGACCGTATAACTATGTTCGAGGTCATAAACGGTACTGACATTTACTATGATTCATATAAGAAAGCCCTTTCCCTGGGCTGGAAAGTTTCTCCTGTTGCCGGATGTGACAACCATGCTGTAAATGCGATAGGGAAATGGATGCCGAGGACAGGACTGGCAGTGAAGGAGCTTACAAGAGAAGGAATCTATGATGCCATGCGCAACAGAAGAACGTATGCAACATCGGAATCGGGACTGAAGGTAATCTACTATGTGAATAATCATGTCATGGGGTCGGTTTTCAATACATCATCCGATGAACTGGTATTTGATGTAGAGGTTTCTATTCCGGATCCAGGGAAAATAGGCAGGATAGAAATTGTGAATTTTTCAGACAGTGTAGTGGCATCAGGGACATTCGACAGCAATAATGTAGAATGTTCTTTGTCCGTCCCTTATAGAAAGGGATGCTATTATCTGAAAATATATAACTTTACTTCACCGGATCCGGTAGCATACACGGCCCCTGTCTGGATTGAATAATATTTGCCATGAAACCTCTGTTCCCCGCCTTCATATTACTTCTGATGCTTGCCGCCGTCCCTGCAGCGGCAGGCCACCTGCCTTACAATATGGAAACCATTTCGGTTACTGACGGACTATGCAGCAATAATGTCTATGCCGTAGTCCAGGACCAGGTGGGGTATATGTGGTTCGGGACAGACAATGGCCTCGACAGGTATGACGGAAAGACGCTCAAGCATTATGTACATGATTCGGAGAACAACTTTTCGCTTACGAGCTCTACTATAAATTGTCTTATATATTCGGATTGTTTCGGCTTATTGGCCGGAACGGAGAACGGGATATGCAGGTATGTCCCCGAAAAAGACATATTTGCAAGCTGGTTTTCCGAGGTGACAGGCGGAGAGAATGTCAGGACATTCTTTGAGGAACCGGACAGTACATTGTGGATAGGGACAAACAGCGGATTGTACAGGGTGGATGCCGCTGGAGACGAGATTATAAATTACAACATGTCCAACAGCGGCGTAAGTCACAATATAGTCCGTGCAATCTATGCAGATGACAGGTATGTCTTTGTCGCCACATTTGACGGTGTAAGCCGGATGGAGAAAAGTACCGGGAAATGGATAAACTTGAATCTCAAGAAGTATTATATCAAACTTCCCCAGAATAATCTTGTCCTGTCTATATTGCAGTCTCCATGGGACATGGATGTCCTGTATATAGGGATGCAGACCGGGTTCTGTGTCCTTGACAAGAATACGATGGAATATTCTGTCCATGATATGTCTTCGGACAGGAATATGTGCAACAATACGGTCAAGACGATATGTCAGGTAAAGGATGAGCTCTGGCTCGGAACCGAGGAGGGGGTCATGATTTACCGTGATGGAGGCTTTTCCAGTTTCGGGTACGACCCGGACAACCTGCATTCTCTTCCGAACAATATCGTATGGCAGGTCTACAAGGACAGGAACGATATCGTCTGGCTTGCAACTGAAGGGGGAGTGGCGCACTATGATGCGGGAATGCCTAATTTCGACAAGTATGATTTGACTGAATCCACCGGGAATCCGTACGTAGGCATTTCATTCTTTGCGGCAGCATCGGACTGGTCCGGCAGGATATGGCTCGGCTCACGTTTCGGGCTGGCGTCCTATTCGAGGGAGAGCAATACGACCAGATGGGTTGAACTGTCAACCGCTGTCCCGGGGACATATAATTTTGTACGCGGCCTGTACGTTGACAGGAATGACATCCTGTGGGTGGGGACTGCTGAAGGTGTACTGTGCTATGATACACGCCTTGACAGGGAGGTCTCCATACAGCCACATCTCAAGAATCGCCTGAAGTACATCAATGTCATGAAGAATCTTGACGATAACGGGATTCTTGTATGTGATGTTTTCGGGCGGGTACAGATAATTAGATATGGATTCGACTCCCGGAACCGCAAGATTGACATAGTTTCAGAGAAATCATTCTCCATAGGTGAGCCGGTAGAGGCCATGGAGTACGATGGCAATTTCCTCTGGTTCGGGACTGCTGCCGGAGGTCTCCTGAAATATGACAGTTCCGGACATCGTTCAGGGAATGTGGATTATATGAAGAATATAGGGGATAAGCTTGTCCCTGAAGTTATAAATTGCATATACTGTGACCGTAAGTCATCTTCCTTATGGGTAGGGACAGACAAGGGTATCTTTGTCTATGATCCTGACATGGACTTGTTTTCCATAGTTCCTGGACTTTCTCACTGTATGCCTGTATATTCCATTGTCGCAGATGATTCAGGCCTCTTGTGGATTACTACATCCTGCAGTGTCATCTGTTATGACAGCCTTACATCAGTCTTCAAGACATTTCCTCTTAACCATTGGCTTGACAGCCGCAGGATTATATGCCCGGTGTCAATATCCAAGGGAGCGGATGTCTTTATCTTCGGGATGGACGTCTTTATGAGGATGAGCAGGACAGACATAAGGAAACAAATGAGGTCCGCCCCGCTTTGCATCACGGATATAAAGATAGACAACAGGCCGTTCAGCGAATATTTCAACGTTCCGGTATATACTGTTGACAATCTCGAGCTGGGCCATGACCAGAATATGATCAGTTTCTGTTTTTCAATGCTCGACTATACGGCTCCCGATATAACTACATACACGTATAAACTGGAAGGGTATGATGACTCGTGGAAGACGGTGACCGGTGTGCAGGATTATGTTGAATACACTAAACTGAAGCCCGGAAATTATGTTATGAAAGTCAGTTCAGTAAGCAGTTACGGACTCAAGGCGTCGAATGAACTGGCACTCAATGTGAAGATAAGGCCACCTTGGTGGATTTCCCGTATTGCTGTATTCATGTATTTCCTGCTGGTTTTTTCCATAGTCTATTATATTGCGGTAATGGTACGTAAAAGGAGAATTGCCGAAGAGGAACTGCAGAAAGAGAAACTTGAAAAGGAAAAGAATGAGGGCATAAGCAAAATGAAGATGCATTTCTTCACTAATGTATCACATGATTTCCGGACTCCTTTGAGTTTGATAATCAGTCCTGTAGAGTCAATGCTCGAGAACGAGACGGATTTTGACAAAAAGAAAAAGCTGCAGATTGTGATACAGAATGCAAGAAGGCTCCTGAGGCTTGTGAATCAAATCCTTGATTTCAAGAAAGTAGAGGAGCAGAAAATGAAGCTCTGCATGTCTTCCGGGGATCTTGTTTCTACCATTGGGGAAATCTGCTGGTCGTTCAAGGAAATTGCTGACAAGAGGGGAATTTCATTGCACTTTGAGTCCGGGGAAGAACATCTTGTCATGGACTTTGACAAGGATAAGATAGACAAGATATTCGTGAATCTTATATCGAATGCCGTAAAGTTCACCAATGACGGTGGCCAGGTCCTGGTTAGCCTTGTCCGTAAAGATGAGGACAGCGTGGAGATTATGGTGGCAGATACCGGTGTAGGTATTCCGGATAATGCCATCCCTCATATTTTTGAACGCTTCTATCAGGTGGAGGAGCACGTCGGATTAGGAGGCGAGGGGACAGGGATAGGCCTTATGATTGTCAAGGAATTTGTAGATATGCATCACGGGCATATTGAGGTGTTGAGCAAAGCTGACCAGGGATCCTCATTCATTGTCACATTGCCTATCGTGAACGAATCTGCTGACAGGGACGGTTTCACGTCCTTGCCTGAAAATGTGCCGGAGGAAGATTCCGGTCATGAATATTCTGTGCTTATAGTCGAGGATAACGAGGACATGTTGTCTTACCTCAAGTTTGAATTCGGCAAGCATTATAAGGTATATGCCGCGACAAGCGCCGAGGCAGGCCTGAAGGTTATCAATGATGAGATGCCTGACCTCGTTATTTCAGATATAATGCTGCCTGGCATGAGCGGTATCGACCTCTGCCGGAAGATCAAGGGAGACTTTGTCACAAACCACATTCCAGTTATATTGCTCACAGCCAGGACTGCGGAAGAGCACATAATAGAGGGCTACGATGCCGGAGCTGACGAGTACATAGGAAAACCGTTCAACATGAAGGTGCTGCTGAGCCGTTCGGACAATATGATGAAGCAGAGGCAACATCTAAGGAATGCACTGAAACGGGATACTATCGAGATTGAACCTGTGGACAGGCAATCCCCTGACGAGATTTTCATAAAGAAAGTCGTGTCTATCATAGAGGAAAACATAGCGGATCCCGAACTTGACATTCCGTTCCTTTGCGACAGACTGGCCGTAAGCCACGTGAATTTCTACCGTAAGGTGAGGTCAATAACAGGGACAAGTGCGAATGTCCTCATCCGTGAGATCAGGCTGAAGAAGGCTGCACAGCTCCTCAGGATCAGAGGAATGTCCGTTACAGATGTGATGTATGACGTGGGTTTCAACCACAGGTCTTATTTCTCGAAATGTTTCAGGGAACAGTTCGGGATTACTCCAAAGAATTATGCAAAAAAATTCAATAACGATGAACACAATGAAAATTAGGTATCCTGGTATTTTGTCGATTATCATATTATGTGGAATATGTATCCTTTCAATTCCTGTGGCATCGCATGGAAATGTACCGGTTTCAGGATCATATTCTCCAGGTATGCATTCTGTAGACATCAAGGGACTGAAGCCTCTGTCTGAAGCTGATTCTGTCGTTGCTGGTGCGATATACGCGGACGTGTCCGCCCCTGCTGCGGACCGGGCGGCAGACCTTATCCGCAGGATGACATTTGAAGAGAAGCTTGCCCTTACCGGCGGGTGGAACAGGTTTATGGTGAGCGGGGTGGAGAGGCTGGGAATCCGGCCGGTGTCAATGGCCGACGCTTCGCAGGGCATCAGGATGCAGACTACGGTGATAAAGGGGGAGTCCACCTCTTTCCCGGGAATGCTTCCCATGGCCTCCACATGGAATGTGGGGCTGATACAGGAGATGGCAGGCTGCCTTGCTGAAGAGTGCCGGGCATTCGGCGTGGATATGCTGCTCGGTCCAGGTGCCAATATACAGCGCCTGTCTGTGGGCGGGAGAAACTTCGAGTATTTCGGGGAAGACCCGTACCTGACTTCGGAGATGGCTGCAGCTTATGTCGGGGCTCTGCAGAAAGGAGGGATCATCGCAGTACCGAAGCATTTTGTAGGAAACGACCAGGATTTCTGCAGGCATATAGCGAACAGTGTGATTGACGAAAGGACTCTCCGGGAAATATACCTTCTTCCGTGGGAAAAGATGATGACAGAAGCGGGATGCCTCGGGATGATGACAGGCAACAACCTTGTGAACGGCCTCCCGTGCCCGATGAACAAGCCGTTGATAGATGATATATTGAGGAAGGAATACGGGTTTACAGGTGTAGCCATGACTGACTGGCAGAACACGTGCTATTATCCGGGCCTGCAGAACCTGGTCCTTACATCAGGGGAGACATTGCTGATGCCTGATAACAAGGCTTTCAGTAAATACGTGACGGAAGAGATCGCCTTGTCTGAAGAACGGAAGGCGGAGGTTGAGATCCTGTTGGAACGGATGATTTTCCCGACTTTGTACACATTGTTCAAGACAGGTGTCTATGACAGGCCGTTAAGTGTTCCAGCAAACCTCGGGACATTCGGCAGGCATAAGGCTGTGGCCGCGGAATGCGCGACCGAGGCCATGGTCCTGCTGAAAAACAATGACAGGATATTGCCTTTGAAGCCCGGGCAGCGTATCCTTCTCACGGGGACAGAAGAAATCCATAGCGGGACAGGCAGCGGCTTTGTATCCGGCTACGACCATGTAAGCTTCGAGGATGGGCTGAAGGCCGTTTTCGGGGAAGATCTCGTATGCGATACAGCTCCTGATGACGATGCGGTTCGTTCCGCTGACGTGGTCCTGTTCAGGCTTAACAAAAGTGGAGGAGAGGGCAAGGATATACCGTACGGGGAACCGGTGGACCAGCTTGAGCAGTTGAGCAGGGTCATAGGCCTGAATAAGAATGTTGTAGTGCTGATAAGTTCCTGCAATGTGATGCCTATGGACTGGCTTGACAAGGTAAAGGGTGTGGTATGGTGCTATTTCCTCGGGCAGGAAAGGGGTACGGCGCTTGCAGGACTGTTGAGCGGTGCCGAGAATTTTTCAGGCAAATTGCCGTTTACGGTAGAGAAAGATTTCAGTGACTCGCCGGATCCTGATTTCAACTATATAGACGGGAAACCGTACTGGGACGGCAACAACCAGTACAAGAACTACTGGCTCGGCATCAAGGACAAGCCGGTCAAGGGATTCTCCGATTTCATTTCTCCGGGCGAGACCATAGATGTACCGTATTCTGAAGGCCTTTATGTCGGTTACCGCTGGTATGACAAGCATGATATTCCTGTGCATTTCCCGTTCGGATTCGGACTGTCATACACATCTTTCAAGTATGAATCGGTGAACTGCGTTGACAGGATGTCGGAGGAAGGGAAAGTCTATGTCGACGTTACGGTCAGGAATACCGGAAAAGTGGCGGGAAAAGAAGTCATACAGCTGTATGTCAGCGACCCGGAATGCAGGGTAGAGCGCCCGGAAAAGGAATTGAAGGCGTTTGCGAAAGTGGGGCTCCTGCCGGGGGAGGGAAAGACCGTACGGCTTGAACTCGATGCCCGTTCTTTCTCGTACTGGGATGAGGACCATGATGCCTGGAAGATGGAGCCGGGTGAATATGAAATCCTTGCAGGAGGCTCAAGTGCGGACCTTCCATTGTCCTGCAGTCTGGATGTACGAGGTACCAGGTTCGCTGTTCTTACCGATACGCATATCGGCAGGGGAGATTCTGACGTTAAGCTGAAGAAAGCCGTGCAGTCAATCAACTCAAATCCTGAAATAGGGTTTGTGCTCGTGCTCGGGGATATTTCGGACCATGGTACGGAAGAGGAACTGGTTTATGCCAGGGAGATACTGTCCGGACTGGAAGTGCCTTATTATTTTACGACAGGCAACCACGATGCACGCTGGCCGGACAGGAGGGAAGCATTCAAGAAGGTATTCGGTACTGACCGGTACAGCTTCGAGTCGGGTGGTGTAAGGTTCATAGGTTTCTCTACGGGGCCGTTCGAGACTGTAAAACGGGCTTCAGTGAGGCAGGAGGACCTGGAATGGATAAAATCGGAGACGTCAGGAGACAGTCCTGTCGTCGTGGGGGTGCACTATACTCCAGACCTCATATACAATGAGGAGGCTGTAGACGAGGCCTTCGGGGATGCAAACATAGTCCTGTGGCTTGCAGGCCACCTGCGGTACAACAAGGTAAGGAGCGAGGATCCGTATCCTGCCTTGATAGATGTGTCGTCGCAGGAGGGCAGCTCCTACAATATAGTGGATGTGGCCGGGAATACTGTAAACGTATATGTAGTCACTCCTGAAGACGGGAAGGACACTCTCTGGTACAGTTTCCCGAGGTAATGTGCCTGTCGCCGGAGGACATCAGACATTGAAAAGGAAATGCATGATGTCACCGTCCTGGACCACGTAGTCCTTGCCTTCTATCCCGAGTTTGCCGGCGGCCCGGCAGGCGGCTTCTGACTTCAGCTCTATGAAGTCCTCGTATTTGATGACTTCTGCCCGGATAAAGCCTTTCTCGAAATCGGTGTGGATGACGCCGGCGGCCTTGGGTGCCTTGTCGCCCTTGTTTATTGTCCAGGCACGGCATTCGTCCGCACCGGCCGTGAAGAAGGTCTGGAGGTTCAGGAGGGAGTAGGCGCCCTGTATGAGACGGACCACTCCGGACTCCTTCAGGCCCATCTCCTCGATGAACATCTGGCGCTCCTCGTAGCTCTCGAGTTCGGCGATGTCGGATTCTATCTTGGCGGCGATGACAAGTATCTCTGCGTTTTCGTCCTTGACGGCCTCCCGGACTTTCTTGACATAGTCATTGCCGGTGGCGGCTGATGCCTCGTCAACGTTGCATATATACATCACAGGCTTGTTGGTCAGGAGATAAAGGTCCCTGGCCAGCTGCCTGTCTTCAGGATTGTCGAATACCACTGTCCTGCAGCTTTTTCCCTCGAGGAGGGTCTCCCTGTATTTCTGCAGTATCTCGCAGAGCCTCTTTGCCGTCTTGTCACCTCCGGCCTGGGCCTGCTTCTGAACCTTGGCAAGCCTGTTCTCCACGGTCTCGAGGTCTTTCATCTGCAGTTCGAGATCTATCACCTCCTTGTCCCTTACAGGGTCCACGGAACCGTCTACATGGACAATATTGGAGTCATCGAAGCACCTGAGGACATGCAGGATGGCGTCTGTCTCCCTGATGTTGGCCAGGAACTGGTTCCCCAGGCCTTCGCCCTTGCTTGCCCCCTTCACGAGACCTGCGATGTCGACTATTTCCACAGTGGCGGGAACCACCCTCCTGGGCTTGCATATCTTCTCGAGTTCCTCAAGCCTCTTGTCCGGAACTATGGTGGACCCGATATTCGGCTCGATTGTGCAGAAAGGGAAATTCGCGCTCTGGGCTTTACCGGAGCTTATGCAGTTGAACAAGGTGGATTTGCCTACATTCGGAAGGCCTACTATACCGCATTTCAGTGACATGTCAGGATATTTTGATTCAGGCGGCAAATTTACGTGAAAATTTCTCTTTTTTAAAGCCTTTTCCGTCTTTTATGTCCATATTCGCCCTTGTGGTTTTCCATATTCCATGAGGACAATACCGGCCATATTCCTGTTCTTGTGTGTCTGCAGCATGCCTGTGTCTGCGGAGAGGGACTCCCTTGTGGCCGTCTTCTGGAACCTTGAGAACTTCTTCGATACGGAGGACGGGGGAACGGGCGGGACTGACAGGGAATTCACGCCTTCCGGGGAGAGGTACTGGACTTCCGGGAGGTACTGGAGGAAATGCAACGGGGTTGCCAAGGCCATGTTCTGGATGTGCGGGAGATACGGGCGGATGCCGGATGTGGTAGGGGTGGCGGAGGTGGAGAACAGGAGGGTGATGCAGTCAGTGGCCAGGGGTACACTGCTAAGGAAGTATGACTATGTGCAGGTCCATGCCGACTCTCCGGACGAGCGGGGGATAGACGTGGCCCTTTTGTACAGGGAAAGCGTCTTCCGGATGCTTCGGTGGAGGGCCATCGCCGTGGACAGGGATATATGCGGCGGGGCCATGAAGACAAGGGATATTCTCTACGTGTGCCTTGAAAGGGACGGGGAGAGGTTTCATTTCCTCGTGAACCATCATCCGTCCAAATACGGAGGGGAGAAGCGGTCTGCCCCCGGAAGGCTTGCAGCCATGGGGAGGATGGTACATATATGCGATTCGCTGCTGAAGTGCGGCGAAAGGAACATCGTGTGCATGGGCGATTTCAACGACACTCCGGACGGGACAGCCTTCAGCCTGGCCGGGGGAGTCCTCGTCAACCTTGCCGTTCCTCTGGCGGAGAAGGGGCTGGGTACCATAAGGTATGACGGGAAATGGGAACTTATAGACATGTTCCTCGTGGATGCGGGACTTTCCGGCAGGGCCAGGATGGATATATGTTTTCCGGGCTTCCTTTCCGTGCCGGACAATGCCCATTCCGGGCTGAAGCCGCTGCGTACCTATACCGGACCGAGGTATTCCGGAGGTATAAGCGACCACCTTCCTGTCGTACTTGTGTTTTAAACTTCGTATACAATAAACGCTGCTTGAAGTATTTTTGGAATAAAAGAAAACAGTTCCTAACTTTGAGAAATCTGTTTTGAAATTAAAAATCTTTTAATCAAACGTCATGAAAGCTAAGATAGCAGAGAAATTCAAGACTCTATTCGGAGAGGAAGGCGACTTTTTTACGTCAGCCGGCAGGATCAATCTTATCGGGGAACATACGGATTACAACGGGGGATACGTTTTCCCTGGAGCCGTAGACAAGGGTATCATGGCTGAAATAAAGCTGAACGGTACTGAAAAGGTGCACGTTTTCGCCCTTGACCTGGATGAATATGTGGAATTCGGGCTGAAGGAGGAAGATGCCCCTGCCCAGAGCTGGGCCAGGTACGTGTTCGGTGTCTGCCGTGAAATCATAAAGAGGGGTGGGAAGATATCCGGATTCAATACTGTTTTTGCCGGAGATGTTCCTCTCGGCGCCGGAATGTCGTCTTCGGCAGCCCTTGAAAGCACATTCGCCTTCGCTCTTGATCATCTGTTCGGGCTCGGCATAGACAAATTCGAACTTGCACGTATAGGCCAGTCCACCGAGCATAACTACTGCGGGGTGAAATGCGGTATCATGGACCAGTTCGCATCCATATTCGGCCGCAAGGGAAGCCTTATCAGGCTTGACTGCAAGACAATGGAATATAAATACTATCCTTTCCATCCGGACGGGTACAAGCTGGTTCTCCTGGATTCGGTCGTGAAGCATGAGCTTGCCTCCTCGGCGTACAACAAGAGACGTGAATCCTGTGAACGTGCGGCTGAAGCAATCCGGAAGAACCACCCGGAAGTCGAGTTCCTCAGGGATGCGAAGATGGAATGGCTCGGGGAAGTGAAGGACGTTATTTCAGAAGAGGACTACAAGCGTGCAGAGTATGTGATTGAAGAGGTGCAGAGGGTGCTGGACGTCTGCGATGCCCTTGAAAGGGATGACTACGAGACTGTAGGGCGCAAGATGTACGAGACACACTATGGCATGAGCAAGCTCTATGAGGTAAGCTGCGAGGAACTTGATTTCCTGAATGACGTGGCGAAGGAATGCGGGGTGACCGGCTCTCGTGTAATGGGCGGCGGCTTCGGCGGATGTACGATCAACCTCGTGAAGAATGAGCTGTACGATGCTTTCATTTCCAAGGCCAAGGCTTCCTTTGCGGAGAAGTTCGGACATGAGCCGAAGGTCTATGACGTTGTCATAAGCGACGGTGCCAGGAAGCTTGAATAACGGGCAGCAGGAAAAGAAAGAGAGGGTGAAACCCAAAAGCCCCTAAAAAGTCCCGTAAGGACCGCACCGGGCAGGTGCGAAATCCCCCTAACAGGGGGTGCAGGGGGTTAGGATGGGTCCAGTCTTTCGAAGAAAGACGAGAGAGGGTGACTCAAATTTCCTTTTGAGTCACCCTCTTTTCAATTCTGTCAGAATGGGCAGGAAGGACTTACTTCAGTACCGAGGAAATCCAGTCGCTGTCTATTTTCAGGAAGGAACCTTGCGGTATTATGTCAGGGTTGCGGCCGATAATGCCGAGGGAGTCCTCGTAGACATTGAATCCCACGTCGAGGCTCATCATCCTGCCTCCGGACGGATAAATGAACACTATGTACTTCACGCCGTCCTTTTCCTCAGTACGGTGGAAATGGATGGGGGTTTCCGCCATGGTTTCTGCGGCGGCCCTGTCCCTGGACATCATCTCCATCCGTGTGACATACTTGCACATCTCTATGGCCATGTCGTCCAGCCCCTCGTCGAAGATCAGGATTTTTTCCATCATGGCCCCTACGTCGCCTACCATCCGCAGCCTGTAGCCGCCCATTGCCTTCGTATGGTTCGAGATGGCCTGCATCTGGCTTTCGGAGAAGTTCCCAGAAGGGACAAGCCATACCATTATCCTGTTTTCAGGGTCGTGGTACAGGCATTCATACTTTGCGAGGTTGGCCTGGTGGCAGTGCGGGCATTCCCAGACGAAAAGCGATCCGTTCCGGATCTTTTCCTTCAGTTCCGGGTCTTCGGAAATATTTATGCTCCTGTATATCTTTATTCTGGACTTCTCCCCGCATTTGCTGCATGGGGCGAGGGCTTCGGCTGTTATTGACATATATCGTATATTTTCAATTCCACGGCAAATCTAAAAAACTGTTTTTATAATCTGAACATATTCTTAAAGACTGCTTAAAATTTTATCAATATAAATTTTATGAGAGATTTCCGGGGAGGTGCCCGTTTTTCAAAAATTGAATTTTATAACCGGCCTGACGGAATGTCTTACGACACGGGAACCGTTTTCTTCCATGACGGAGAAGAGGGTCCCGAAATTATATGAATAGTCCACCCCTATCTCTACCGGGAAAGCCCAGAGCAGACGTCCGAGCTGGAAGGTGAGGGATGCTCCGGCCGAGCACAGGTGCATCTTGGGGTAGGCCGAGAACCCGTAGTCGAAATGCGGTGTGACTACCATGCGGTTCAGGTATATCAGCCTGGTTATGTTTATGTCCCCGAGGTACACTGGGACGGCATAGTCAAGGGAGAGAAGGGTGGCGAACGACGGATTGTAGAAGCCCCTCGTGATGCTTCCCTCGAGACCTCTCGGAAGTATTTCCGAAGCCGGGTTGTATATACCCCTGCTTAGCCTCATCTGTGTGGTTACAGCGAATTTCCCTCCTTGTCCGGGAAAGAACCCAGGGAAATATCCGTATGAATGAAAATACCATGAGTCACTGAGCTTTATTCCATAGTTCCCCTGGCGGCCTCCGGAGAGGGCCATGGTTATTCCGGCTTCCGCCCCGATGCCGTATCGCGGGTAGATCTCGGCCTTGGCCTTGTCCCGGAGGAGCCAGAACCTTCCGGACAAGGTGAGGCGGTGGTTCAGGTGCCCGTCATACCTGCTGTTGTCGAGTTCCCAGGAGACTACCGGTACAAAATTGCAGGATTTCCCTCCGGTCTCCCTGGAGAGCGGGACATAAAGGTCTATTTTCCCTGCTATGGACGGGCCCGAGGCTTCCTGCCTTGCAATATTTCCGTCCGGCAGGAGGGTATAGTTCCATGCCATCCTGTCATTTATATAGAGATTGCCGGCTATGACCGGATACCACCCGGCGTATGTGAAGCTGAGGTGTCCGCCGTGCACCCATCCGTATCCGTCCGGGTCCGGCTTCCATGAATATCCTGCGCTGCCGTACGCCGTCCCGAGCGTGTTCTGGCTCAGTACCGTGGCCCCGATACTTATGATGTTGTAGAGCTTTTCCCCGCTCATGTCGTCAAGCCTGTCTATGTTGCAATATAAGGGGGCGCGGGAATGGAGCCTGAAAAGATGGAGACCTTTCCTGTATCTGCGCGGCTCCGTTATGTCTGGACCCTTGTCCACCGTGGCCGTCCCGGAAACGGCCAGGGCTGCTTCCTCCTGTTCTTCCAGTTCCCGGGATATGACCGGTACCGTCCTGTCGTACAGGGATATGAGAGTGCAGGACAGGTTTCTTGCCGGAGTCTTGCGCAGCCTGTAGCCCAGATTGTCAAGACGGCTGTAATAGAGAGTGTCCCCGGAAGAGGCGAAGACGAAATCCCTGGACCCGAACTTTTCCGAAGTGAGCTTCTGTACAACGCTGCCGGAACTCTTCCCGCACTGTATCCGGTACAGGTCGAAGACCCCGGATATGTCGCAGGAAAAGACAAGTCCCTCCTTCCATGCCCCGAGATTCCTTACCGTGCACCTTACGGGCCCGATGATTTCTTTCCAGCACGTCTTTCCCGTCTCCCCTCCTTCCGATAGCATGAAGATGTATGTCCCGTCCAGGGACACTCCGGAGGCATATATGTCCCCGCCGGCCCAGGCGCATTCCCCGAACAGTACCCCGGATGGCGATTCCGGCAGCTCCCGAAGGACTTTGCCGGTAGACGCGTCCATTATGACTACCGAGGTTCTCCCCGGTCCGGACCCGCGGACTGCCGCCAGGAAGGTGCCGTCCGGAGACAAGGCCGGGTTATATACATTCTCCGGGGTCTTGAGCCTGCCTGTCCTGCCCGTCCCGGGATCGTAGTATCGGATGATGTTCACCTGTTTCTGTTTCCACCTGAGGTCGTCCTCCGTCTCGCTCCAGAAGAGGCGTCCCAGTGTCTCCGACCAAACGAGACGGCTGCATGATTCAGTGAAGGAGGATATCCTTTTCTGTTTCCCTCCAGGTGATATCCTGACCAGGCACGGGCTCCTGTCAAGACTCTTCCTCACCGTGTACAGTGTCCCGTCCGGAAGCACTGCGGTGGAGGAATATTCGGCATATTTTCCGGAAACGTCCTCAAGGACCGGTGCGGAAACGGTAAAAGGTGCCCTTCCCTCCAGCTCACTGGAAAATATCTTCCCGTGACAGTCGAGTATTTTCCTGAACACATCCTTATGGAGGCTCCCTCCGGTGATCCTTTTGTCGAGACGGCTGCCCGCGAAGATGTCGTAGGGCCTTTTGCTGGTATATTCGAGATAGTCCCTGATATAGTACGGGGAGTCGTACATGGTGCGGAGCCCGCTCATTATCATGTATCCGAAGGCATCCTGTCCGGGAGTATAGTACTTCGGGGAGCCGATGGCCCACCGGTCCCACTTCCAGTTCCTGACATCCCCGGCATCAAGTGCTGCCATATAGTAGTTCAGGAACTCTCCGTACCGCCCGTAACCCCCGGGGACGAGGGTGGTGGCCGCTATGGCTGCATCTCCGTGGAGCATCCACTGGTCCGTATAAAGCTCCATGGCCGCCAGCGGGACGAGTTCCCCGAAAACCTGCCTGAAAGGGCGGAACACGTTGGACTGTCCGTACTGGAGGTGGGCCGCGCGTCTCGACAGGTAGACTGCCGCCATTTCCGTGACAGGCAGGGAGAACTGCAGGTGGCCCTGGGGGAGCACAGGCATGTCTATCCTTGCCGGCAGGAGGGTCATCCCGTAGTCCGTGGATGCATTCGCAGGGTGGAGCACCACCGGAATCCTTGCCGGGGTGAATCCTGACGTGGCCGAGACCGGTATGCTGAAACTTTCGTAGAGCCTGGCGCAGGAGACGGCGAGGCTGTCGTATCCTTCAGGATATATGAACTTGTAGCTGGCCGTCCGGATCTGGTTCCACCTTATGCGTGCAGGGTCCTGGCTTGCCGTGATTATCTGGGCACGTCCGGCCTGCATGCACGAAATGAGCACGAATATGGATAAAAGTGTCCTGTACCGCATTTGTCAGAAGCTCATGTTGAAAACCGGCCCTACGAAATGTCGTCCGAGCCGGAGCCCGGCATTGCGGAACCTGTCGAAAGACGGCCCTCCGTTGAAGGAGTACGTGATACCGAGAGTAGTCGGGAACTGGAGCCCTATGAAGTTCCCGAATTCTATCTCCAGGGTGGCCCCGGCGGAAAAGAGCATCTGGCGGCCTATGAAGGACCAGTCGAAATGGGGGGTGATTATGCCCCTTGTTACATAGAACAGGTTCCCGATATGGAAATCGCCCATAGGGAAGGGCATGGCATAGTCGGCGGTGAGCTTTACTCCGGAGGCCTGTCCGGCAGCCCAGGAACTCAGGCTGCTGTAGTCCTGTATACCTCCTGTCCATGAGCCGGACGTGAATCCCCTCGGCAGGACGTTCACTGTAGTGTTCAGCGGGGTGGCAGTTCCGCTCAGTTTCCGGTTGAACAGGGCCGTGAGACGCAGTCCCTGGTTGCCGTATATGCCCGGAATATATCCGTAGGAGTACAGGTATGCTGAAGGTGACACCATGTCAGTTATCCCGGGATGTGCCGAAGCCCCCGCCTCTATCCCGAAGCCCCATTCCGGATATACGTCCGCATGGGCAGCAGGCTGTATCATATAGAACCTGAGCGATGCCGAGATGGCCTGGTAGAAGGATTTCTTGCCCGAGGTTATCTTCACCACGTGCCTTGTCTCGCCTCCGTTGGCCATGTCCGGGGCTGAAAGTATGGTATCGTGCCCTGAATCGAAGGTGTCGTTGCTTATGGAATAGGATATTTCCGGTATCAGTCCACGTGACCACCCTCCTGAAGAAAAGTTGAACGGGATGTACATGGACAGGCTCCCGGAGACGAGGGGAGTGGTCCTGCTGTAGCTGTAGTTGTAGGCCGAGGCCATCTCTCCCGTGAGAAGGTACAGGACTGTGGAGCCTCGGAGGTTCCTCGCCGTCCTGTCATTGATGTCAAGGCTTGCCTCTATGACTGGGAAGAGTCCGGAATATGTCAGTTTCAGGTGTCCCGAATGCCTCCACTTGCTATTCTGTCCGGCAAGGTATGCCCCGTCCGTCACCGGGTCTTCGTGGAAGGAATATCCGGCGAACCCGGTAAATGTCCCGAGCCTGTTCTGGAAAAAGGCTGACGCTCCCACCGAGGCGTAGCTGTAGTAGTCGTCATAGCTGCCCCTGCTGATGTTGTCGTAGTTGAAGTACACCGGAGCCCAGGAGTGCAGGTTGAAAAGATGGGGGAACTTCCTGAATCTTTCCGGTGCGGAAATCTCAATCTCCTCTTCCGTCTGTCCGGAAACGCCTGTGCTGCCCTCTTCCGCCAGCCTTTTCTCCTGGGTCCCGAGGGAGTCCGCCACCTCCCACCTGTACCTCTCGCTGAAGTCTACCTTCCTGTGGAGGAGGTCCCCGGCGCTTGTCACTGCCAACGGCTCCCCTGTCCTGTCAGGTGCCGAGTACAGGAGACGGCTGCCGTCTCCGCTGAAGGTGAAGTCCGTGCCTCCGTACCTTATGGATGTCTCCTGGAACACCTCTCCGCTGTGCGGGTCCATGAGATACATTTCATTGGTACCGGTCCTGTCCGAAGTGAACATAAGGCATTCCCCGTGCCTGCCGAAATTGAAGATCATGACCGGGGAAGGTGCAAGGATGCTTGTCCAGAAGTATCCGTTCCCCTCCTGCAGCCAGCCATTGCCGGTGCTTATGCTGCAGTCTTCTCCCGTATCGAGCCGGTATATCCCGTATCCGTCACCAGATATTGCGGTGGCGTAGATCCCGTCCCCGAGCCATGCTGTCTCTATGAGCTGCAGGGTGTCCGGAAGCATGAAGGAGGCTTCCATTTTCCCGGTATTCCCGTCCAGTATGCAGAGCCGGGACCTCCCGTCGTCGGTATATTCAGTGACTGAAATATATTTTCCTGCAGGCGAGGCGGCCGGGTTGAACAGCCTCCCGTCCCGGGTGAGTGTCCTTTTCTCCCCTGTCTCCAGGTCGAGGCTGCGGATGGAGGAGCCGTATTTCAGGGACCAGCGTATATCCGGGACTGTCTCGCTCCAGAATATCTTTCCGAGACTTTCCGACAGGCAGAGCCGGCTGACGTCGCTCCCGAAGGCCGTCACTGTCTTTTCATTTCCGTCCGGACCTATCTTCACGAGCTTCCTGCCCCTGTTGAAACTTTCCTTCAGGGAATATATGGTGTCTCCGGCGATGACATTGCCGGAATACCAGGTGTACACAACCGGGGTTTCCGTCAGTCTCCTGCCCTGCAGGAACGGTTTCCGTTCCTCGGCATCCTTTGTCCACATACTGTGGTAGAGGGCTTCCGCCTCCGAGACGAGGGTCCTGAATTTCCTGCCCGTGGTCTCCTTGCTTACCGTATTCCTTGCAACAATGTCGTATGGCCTTTTCGAGTAGTGCGTGAAGAGCCTCCCGGAAAAGTCCGGTACATCGTACAGATACCTTATCCCGCTGAGGGTCATGTATCCGAACGCGTAGTGGTCCGGGGTATAGTGCCAGTATGAGCCGTAGGCCCATCTGTCGGCATCCCTGAAGTCCCCAGCGTCGAATGCTATGCGGTAGTAGTTCATGAAATTGCTCGTCCGTCCTCTTCCGGAGCCTGACAATGCCGTTTCAGCCACAACAGCGTCGCCTTCGAGCAGCCATTTGTCCGGATAGATACCGGCCATGCCTCCGGCGAACATTTCCCCGAGTATATACCTGAACGGCCTGAAGCAGTTGCTCAGCCCGAACTGCATCTGCGCCACGTGTCTCGACTCATGTATCCCGAGCATAGTCGTCCAGGGCATAGGCTCCGGCTCGTATGCCGGAGGGGAGGTGTACAGGTCCATCCTTTTCGGGGCCCAGGCCACCGAGCCGTTGGATGCCGCGTTGAACGGGTGCAGGACCACCGGCATCTTCCCCCTTATCGCCTCCCCGGGTATGAAGCCTGCGCTCCTGGACACCGGGATCCGGTATTTTTCCAGTTCAAGTATATAGCTTCTCGCCATGGAGTCGAGCCTGTCCGGATATATTACCTTGAAATGCGGGCTTTCGATATAGTACCATCTTGAGGATGCCGGGTCGTCTCCGGACAGGTAGAACTGCGCGGAGGCAAGGTGAGGAACAAGTGTCAATATGGCGGCTACAACGGGTACCGGCAGTTTCATCGCTTTATGTATGTTCGTTTTACAAGGGCTCAAAAATACGAAAAATCGTAGATAGTCCCATATATGTGCCGGGATAATCATTAAATTTTATATACCTTTGTAAATAAGGGCAGAACTTCAGGTACAGGAGCAGGACATGAGGTTTATAAGACTAATCCACATAATACTGTCGGTTATTCTATTCGATTTTGCGGCCTCCGCCAATATATACCTGTCATCGCTTTCCTCGATGAACAGCGACTTGAGCAATGACCATATTACGGCAATATGCATAGACAGGTACGGGTTCGCATGGATAGGCACGGCATCCGGACTTAACAGGTTCGATACCCATAACATACAGACGTTCAGGGAAGATGACCTGGGGCTGCATACGGATTACGTGAGGTCCATATATGAGGACACTTCAGGTGACGTGTGGATAGGCACGGACAGCGGACTTTCGATGTACGACAGGGATATGGACATATTTGTCCCTATTTCATGCCAGAGCGACAAAGGGTGCTCCATCTCCAAGAGAGTGGCCTGCATCGGTGAAGACGGCGAGGGGAAGATATGGATAAGTGTTGGAGACCAGGGACTTTTCAGTTATGACAAGGAGACCTCGGTCCTTGAACAGTTCTTCTACCATAATTCGAGAATGTCTGTGGAAAGGGGAATCAGTTCCTTTGCCTTTGACGGGAGCGGCGGGATCCTGGCTTCCCTGTATCAGGACAATCTCTATTATTTTGACAAGGAGAGTCTTGCCGACGGAAGCTATATGGAAGTGGGATCCTTGTCGGATTATTTCAGCAAGGACCACATAACATCGGTATGCCATATAAGTTCAGGTAATTTTGCCGTCACGAGCCTGTATCACGGGCTTTGCGTGGTAAATGTAAGGAACGGTGAGTGCAAGACGCTGATTTCAAATGTAGACAATTCTTTTATTCCAAGTATGGTCATCTTCAGGGATGACAGGCTTTTCATGGCAACGAATGACGGGCTCTACATCTATAACCTGTCGGACAATACAGTGGACCATATCCAGGCTGATCCGGATAATGTACATTCCTTGAGGAGCAACGACATCAATTATGTTGAATATTCTTCCGAATACGGACTGTGGATAGGCCTTACGGGTACCGGTGGCGTCAATTTTTCAGTGCCGGACAATGACAAGTTTGAGAAAGTCCTGCTTGCAGACGGAAAAGAGAGTCTCAACGGTGCCAATGTCACGGATTTTTCATACGATCAGGACAGGAATTCACTGTATGTCTCAACCTCATACAAGGGAATACTGGAATATTCGTTTTCCGACAGGTCCCTGACCCGTCTCGTTGAATTTTCCAAGCCGGTCGAGAGCATCTGCTGCAATGACGGCATCATCCTCATCGGTTCTCCTGTTGGCCTGTATGAATATGACCTTACTACTGGGACCCTGGCCAAGGAACGGGCATTCAACCAGATAAACATCAGCAGGATAGACTGTCTTTCGGATAAGAGTGCCATTGTCATCGGAACTACGCTGGGACTGTTCCTTTACGACATTGAAGCCCGGAGTTTCGACAAGGTGGAAGGGCTCGGGGATTGTTCCATTACTTCGTTTGTGGATGACACCGGCGGAAGCCTGTGGATATCCACGATGAATGACGGCGTTTTCCGTCTGGACCTGAAGACAGGAAAAGTCACGGAGCATTATTTCTTCAACCCGGATGATGACAATTCCATCCCGAACAACAAGTGCAGCTGTGTAAATATAGACAATAACGGCAATATATGGGTAAGTACCATAGGCTCGGGATTCTGCAGGATAGACGGAGGTAAGGTTACACGGTACAACCTGAAAACTCACCCCAACCTGCCGTCCAACTGCTTCTACGGTGTCATAAATGACAAGAACGGGAATTACTGGGCAAAGACAGACAAGGGCCTGGTGAAGTGCGATTTTTCGTCCGGCAGTTTCTACGTATTTGACCTCAACAGCGGACTCCTGGACAACAACCTTACGAATTATGCGCAGTGGGAATCCATAAGCGGTGAACTGTTTTTCGGTTCTTCGGACGGTTTCTTTTCCTTTGACCCGGATGCTTTCGGTATGGAGCATGATATCTATGATGATTATTGCCGGCCGGTATTCACGAACCTCTATCTTTCAGGTGAACGGAAGATTCTCGCCGGAGATGAAGGTTCCCCGCTTGCCGGAAGTATAGATGTGACAGGGCGTATAGACCTTGGCCCGGAGGAGAACTCGTTTACCGTCACTGTATCCGTATGCCGTCTGTCAAACCTGTCCGAGGCGGGGATTGAATATACCCTTGAAGGATATGATGACGGAGGCCAGGCCCTTCCGGAAGATGGTGTCATATCCTACAGGAATCTTCCGCCAGGACTGTATACCCTGAAGGTCAGCGGGCATGCTCCGCTGATTGTATGCATAAGGCCTCATTGGTACCTTACCTCTTCGGCATTCATACTGTATTTCTTCATCCTGGTGGCGATAATCGCTATGGTCGCACGTTATTTCTATGCGCTTTCAGCCAGGAGGACACGCCGCAGGCAGGAAGAAAAGCAGTTTGACGAGAAGCTCACGTTCTTTTCAAATGTGATACATGAGATCGGGACTCCCATAATGCTTATAAAGTCGTCCCTGAAGCATCTTCTTGAGTCGGATAATATTCCTGCGCAGTATACGGATGACACAGGTATCATTAGACAGAATGTGGATTATCTTTCCCGCTTGGTGCGCGAGCTGCTGGACTATATAAGGAATGAAAAGAACAGGTATGCCATCAATATCGTTCCGGTCAATCTCGATGATATCCTGGACCGCCTGAAGCTGGAGTTTGCCGGAGCGGCTGCAGGAAGAAACCTCAATCTGAATTTCACTGTCCCCGGACAGTCCGTGGTTGTCATGGCTGATGAGTCTTCATTGACAAAGATTTTCAATAATCTCCTCCATAATGCGGTCAAATATGCCGGGACGAAGATAGATGTCAGTGTGTCTGAAAACAGGGAGCGCGGGGAGGTGAAAATCGTGATTGCAAATGACGGTGACACAATTCCGGAGGATAAGCGGGAGGAGATATTCAAGCCGTTCGTCCAGTATGTCTCCAAGGATTCCGCTGTTGACAGGCGCGGTTTCGGTATCGGCCTGGCCTTTGCCCGTAACCTGGCTACCGGACTTGGAGGTTCACTGGTCCTCGGGGATGACAAGGAGCTCATTTCTTTTGTTCTTACATTGAAACTGGCTCCTCCAGAGGCAGGCCTGGCCCTCCAGGATCAGGAGTCCGGCGTGGAGGATGCCGGATGCGAGGAGACGATACTGGTTGTCGAGGACAGCAGCCGGCTCTGCGAGTATCTGCAGAAAAGGCTTTCAGGAAAATATCAGGTCGTCATAGCCAACAATACCGGACAGGCGTACGAGATATTGAAAAGAAGAAGGATATCACTGGTGATAAGCGACATATCCTTGCCGGGGGCATCCGGGCTCGAGCTTTGTGAGAAGATAAGCACTTCATTCGAATATTCGCATATCCCTGTGATTATCATGTCGTCCTTTACTGCAGACGATATAAAGGTCAAGGCCATCAACAACGGAGCCGTGCTGTTCCTTGAAAAGCCGTTCGACATGGACTATCTTGCAGCCAATGTGGAGAACCTGCTGAACAAGAGCGTCGTTACGACGGAAGGCGTCTCCAAGCCCCTTTCCCAGAAACTGAAGCTGCTGTCCCAGAGTGACAAGCTCTTCCTTGCCGCCGTGGACAACTATATAAAGGATAACATCTCGGATGTTCTCCTCAACAACGAGTCAATGGCGAGACATCTTAACATAAGTGTACCTACATTGCAGCGGAAGGTAAAGTCGCTTACCGGGCTGACACCTAACAGGTACATCCGTAAATACCGTATGGATGCGGGTGCCCAGCTGCTTGCTACCGGGAAATGCCTGATAAGCGAGATAAGCTACAATGTCGGCTTCAATTCGGCCTCGTATTTCTCCAAATGTTTCAAGGAGGAATATGGGTGCCTTCCTCAGGAATATGTAAGGAAAGTCCTGTCCGACAAAGTGGATTTGTAGAGTATTTTGATTGTTTTGTTGCATCCGGCAGCATCCAAATATGATAAATTTGTGGTATCACTAATCACAAATTATCATGAAAGCTAATAACATTCTTTTGTGCTGCCTGACGGTTGCCATGGTCTGTGCCTGCAAGCCTAACCTTGACAACAACCAGGATCTCGACTACGATGAAATCGAAGTCAACTTCAGCGCATCGAGCAATGCTGTCACTTTCTCTACCGGGGACGAAATAGGCATCCTTGCCTATTGCACGACCGGGGATGGAAGTGAAAACTACCTTATGAAAAACGACGGTACTTCGTCGATGTCCAGACAGGTCCCTCTTTCTGACGGAAGCCCTGTCCTGTTGAAGAAAGCCACCGGGCAGGATGCTGTCATGGCGAGGAGAGGGGATCATAATTTCAGGTTCTACGGGGTGTACCCGTATATGGACGGCGATTTTGATGTGACGGCTATACCTATGTCTGTCCCTGCTGTCCAGGATTTCACGGAAGGGATAAAGTCGCAGATGACCCTTGTCGCCGCGAAGACTTCCACGAATGTGGTCCCTACCCAGGAACTTGAGTTCAGGAGCTTCTTCTCCGTAATTAACTTCAAGGTTGCGCGTGACATTATAGAGGAAGGAACGCCTGCTGTCTTGAAGAGTATGACCTTTGCCCCTGTGAATGAAGCCCTTCTTGAAGACCCTCTTGCCGTGGACGGGGTGTGCAATGCAGTCGAGATGACCTTTGTCCCGGACATGGCCACAGGTAAAAAGAGCATCACCGTAGAGTTCGGCAGCGAGGGGTATGCCCTGGAGGAGGAGTTTACGACGATACCTGTGCTGGTGAACCCTTTCTTTGTGCCGGAAGGCGGGTTTGAACTGACCGTAAGGGATATGGCAGACAACGAGGCGGTGGTGGAGGTTTTCACTGCCACGGATGACAACGGCCGGGAAATAGCAGGCGGTGAGGTCGTCGAGGTGATTGTCGACGGTATCAGTGACGGCATTGTCCCGGTGGAATGGCCGGTTGTATTCCCTCTGGGATATCCGGACGGCAACACATCCGAGACAGGCTGGTGCAACAAGAGCATCCAGACGAGATGGTGCAATAATGCTGACCTCAGGGGCGAAGGCTACTGGTCCTGCCAGGACCAGCCTCAGGCATGGGCCCAGTGGAACTGGGGTGCGGAAAGCGGAACTTTCAGCCCGGCGCCGTTCCTGGAGACCGTCAACAGTGCACGCAGTAAGATTTCTACGGTCGGCGTAAAGGGTGCCTGGACCGGCGACTATCTCGAATTCAATATTCCTGTCAAGAAATTCAAGGCTAACAGCACGGTTAAATTCAGCATCCCTATCTGCTGCAAGAATTCCCCTGTATTCTGGGAGGTTAAATATCTGGACGGAGAGGTCTGGAAGACAACCGCCAAGGAGGAAATACCTGCATACGAAGGCAGTGATGTCAAGCGATTCGCGACATGGGCCCTGCCGTTCGGAGGTGCGGCTGGCGGATCCGCCATGCAGACTGTAAACATGACTTTTGAAAACGAGGTCAAGAGCGGCTATATCAAGATAAGGCTTGAGTGTGTCGACGGTACCATCGTGATGTCTGCTGCGAACACTCTGCGGCCAGAACTTGCACAGCCTTATAACAGTTCAGGCAAATGCCAGGGCAACTTCTACTTTGGCGAACATTCCGGAACTACGACATCCTTCAAGGCCGAGACGGCCATTACATTCACATTGAACTGATAACCCAAGAATTGCTTTATTATGGATACTATGATAAAAGGGCTCCTTGCGGCTTTGGTCGCAACGGCGGCTGCCACGTCTGTCTATGCGCAGGGCATTACCGTCAAGGGAAAGGTCCTGGACGAAAACAATGAACCGTTGGCCGGGGCAACTGTCTCCGTACTTGACACGGACAGGGGTGCCGTGGCAGACAACAACGGAAATTTCGAGATCGAGGTAGAGCCTGCCGAGACTCTCGCAGTATATTTCCTCGGATATGCAACGAAGGAAGTGGTCCTGAATGGCCGTGACAATATTGTCGTATCCCTCGTACCTGAAGAAAATTATCTGGAAGAGACAGTTGTCGTCGGGTACGGTACCCAGAAAAAGGTAAATGTTACCGGTGCCGTATCCATGGTCAACTATGCCGACGAGGTACAGTCGCGTCCGGTAACTACCACCGCATCCATACTCCAGGGTATGAACGCGGGCCTTATGGTGTCCCAGGGGTCCGGCAAGCCGGGAGCAGAGTCCCTGACCATAAGGGTCCGCGGTGTCGGTACCCTCAATGGCGGTACATCTCCTCTGGTGATAGTGGACGGATTTGAAGGCAGCCTCGACAATGTTTCTCCTGACGATATCGAAAGCGTGTCCGTGCTGAAGGATGCCGCCGCCTGCGCCATCTACGGTAACAGGGGTGCCAACGGAGTGATCCTTGTCACGACGAAGACGGGGGCTTCCGGTACGAAGGACTCGCACACCGTATCCTACAGCGGTATGGTGGCGATTACCCAGCCTGCAAGCCATTTCAATGTGGTCAGCAACTATGCCGACCACATGTCCATGATGAATGAGGCTGCAGAGAATATAGATGCCACGAAACCTTATTCCGATGCCATGATTTCCCTGTGGAGGGAAAAGTCCCTTGACCCGTACGGTATTTCCGAGTCCGGATACCCGAACTATATGGCCTATCCTAATACCGACTGGCTCAACGATGGACTGTACCGTCCTGGAATCTACCACAAGCATACCCTTTCCGCAAACGGACGTGCAGGGATTGTCAGCTATCTGATTTCAGCCAACTATACCGACAATCCTGGTATCATAGAGAATACGGCGATGAAGAAGTACCAGGTGAGGGCCAATGTCTCCGTACAGGCGAGGAAATGGCTGGAGCTGGGCGTGAAGGTCTATGGATTCGAAAGCGACAGGGACCTGTGCGACATAGACGGAGCTTCGAACTTTATGACACGCCGTATCACTCCAGGCTTCTACCCGAGGTATGACGGCAAGTACGGGTGGAATGAAAACCCTGAACAGAACAAGAACAGCGGTAATGCCCTGTATTACATAAACAGATACCAGGGCTATGACAAGACCAGGTATCAGAATGCCACTGCATTTGTGAACTTTACACTTCCTCTGGGAATAAAGTGGAGCAATTCGTTCAACTATGCCCATACCCAGAATGAGAGGAAATACCATGTCAACCTCGAGGACGGGTATTCTTTCCGGACCGGGGAAGTCGCATACGAGTACAAGAGCCTCGCGAACTCAAAGGGCTACGAGGCCGTGACAAATGCTTTCCGCTGGGTATTCCAGTCGCAGCTGAACTGGCAGAAGACCTTTGCCTCCAAGCATGATGTTTCTGCTCTGGTGGGATATGAAATGCAGTATTACCACCATAACAACATAAGCGGGTCCAAGAAGAACTACACTGACTTCACCCTGCATCAGCTGAGCAATGCCACCGAGATTGTTTCTCTGGACGGTACCGAATATGACAATGCCGCAATGTCGGTATTCGGAAGGGTGACTTACGCATACGACAGCAAGTACCTGTTCGAGGCAAATCTCCGTTATGACGGCTCCAGCCGTTTCGGCAGCAAGAACAGGTGGGGACTTTTCCCTTCCGTGTCGGCCGGCTGGCGCATTTCGGAAGAGGGCTTTATGGAGAACAGCGGGATAGATAACCTGAAATTGAGGGCCTCATGGGGGATGCTGGGAAACAACGGTATAGGCAACTATGACTATATCTCCACATACGCCTCTGACGGTATCGCCTATCCTCTCGGTCCTACGGATGCTCTCCAGACAGGGCTTGTATCCACCCTTTCCAATGATATGCTCGGGTGGGAGACAACCACATCCTACAATATCGGCCTGGACCTGGGAGTCTTCAACAACCGTCTCACTTTCGAGGGTGACCTGTATGCCAAGATTACCGACGGTATCCTCTACAAGGCCCCTGTCTATGCGACCATCGGCAGCAAATCCGCCCCGTACCAGAACCTCTGCCAGGTTACCAACAAAGGTTTCGAACTGTCTATAGGATGGAAGGACACCATAAAGGATTTTTCATACGAGATAAGCGGTAATTTCTCCAGGAACTGGAATGCGGTGACAAAATATAACGGGGCCCTGAAAGCTGGGTGGGTGACCGATGAAAACGGGCACAGGCATTACTCGACCAATATCGGAGACGTGTCGACCGGGTCGACCCAGAGGGTAATGGAAGGAAAGATCATCAACGAATATTATCTTCTTGAAACATATAGCGGTGACGGTTCGCACTTCTTCGCTGACGGTTCCGTGAATCCTGGAGGAGGCCCTGAAGACGGTATGATACGTACAGAGGAAGATATGCAGTGGCTCAAGGCCATGGTAGATGCCGGCAACACCTTCCTGCCTAACGAGCAGATAAGCAAGACGGGCATCTGGTATGGCGACTATATCTATGCCGATATCAACGGTGACGGCATTTACGGTGACGAGAATGACTATTCTTTCCAGAATGTCTCCCTTACGCCGAAGTTCTACTATGGATTCCAGATATATCTTGCCTACAAGGGAATAGACCTGTCCATGAATTTTGCCGGGGCCGGCGGCGGTGCCACATACTGGTTCCTCGGCGGTGCGAATGCATACGGGATGAGGTCGGACCTGTCCATCCCGGAGCATATCGGGTATGACCATTATTTCTATGATCCTGAAAATCCACAGGACCCACGTACGAACCTGGATTCAAAGCATGGGCGCCTGACCCTGAATCTCGGTTCGGAACAGACACGTTCTACTTCTACATTGTGGCTCTACAAGACCGACTATCTTCGCCTCAAGAACCTGACCATAGGGTACACATTGCCTTCGAAGGTCCTCAACAAGCTTAAGATGAAAGGCATAAGGGTATTCTTCAGCGGAGAGAACCTGTTCGCTATCACCAACTATCCGGGAATGGATCCGGAAATAACCGGGAATATGAATTTCTATGCCAACCTGAGGCAGTATTCATTTGGTCTTAACTTCAAATTCTAATCAACATGAAAGCGAATATAATTTATATAGCGGCTTTTTCGGCACTGTTGTTCCATGGCTGCGATTTTCTCGACAGGTATCCGTATGACGAGGTGACATCCAAGACTGTATATTCGCAGGCTACACTGGCGGAGGCGGCTGTGCTCGGTGTGTACAGCAATATCAAGTCGGACTATAATTCGGCAGATCTTTCCTCCCTGAACTGGGATGCGTTCTCGACGGTCATGGATGCGTATGAAGCGGCATATTATTCCAATTATAAATACCTTTCAGGTGTAATCCAGCCTGACGACGCCAGCTTCCTCAACTACTGGAAACGTTTTTATGAAGGGATCTACAGGGCGAACGACGTGATTGCCAACATAGACCAGGTCCCCGATATGGCAGAGGAAACAAAGGCTGTCAGGAAAGCGGAGTGCCTTGCCCTCAGGGCTTATTTCTACTATCGGCTCAATGCCTTGTGGGGAGGTGTCCCTGTTTATCTGGAAAATCTTGCCCCTGAAGAATATACAAAGGGGCGGAGTTCAGAGGCCGATGTCTGGCAGCGTGTGATAGCCGACTGTACTGATGCTCTCTCCGTGGAGGCTCTGCCGGGAAAATACAACCAGTCGGACAGCGATTACGGACGTGTGACAAAAGGTATGGTCTATATGTTAAGGGCGAAGGCCTATATGTGGCTGAAAGAGTGGGATTTGGCTGAAAAAGACCTCCTTGAGATAGGTAAGCTGGGATACGGCCTGTTCAAGGGGTCGTATGCGGACTTGTTCAAGGAAGCCAACGAGGGCTGCGAGGAGATGGTGTTTTCTGTCCAGATGAGGGCGGAAGCTTCCCAGGGCAATGTGTTCACCAGGACATACGGTTTCTTTCACGTAGCCGGCGGTGGAGGGAACAACACTTTCTTTGCCAACACCAATTTCGTGGATTCGTACCAGAATGCAGACGGGACCGATTTCTCGTATGACGATATCATACCGGGATACAGTTCGATGTCCCCCAGGGCGAGGAGCGTTTATTTCTTGAGGGACGGTCTCACGGCAGCAGAACAGGAGAAGATGGAAAAGTACGGCGCCGACATGACAAAATACCTTTCCACCGGCAATGAGGCCCGCATAATGCAGGCGTTCGAGGATAGGGACCCGCGCCTCTCGGCTTCTGTCATCACCCCTTATTCATCCCATAGCGGAGGATTTACAGGTACGGCCATAGACTATACGTTGAGGTGGCCTTTCAGGGATTCCAACAATTCCCCCTATGACCTCGAGACGAAGTCCAATGACAAGTTCCTGTACAATATCAGGAAGTTCGTCACCGTCGGGGTTGAGTACACGAATTCCACCTATAAC
Organism: Candidatus Cryptobacteroides merdigallinarum; assembly: GCA_017694655.1. Classification (GTDB taxonomy): domain Bacteria; phylum Bacteroidota; class Bacteroidia; order Bacteroidales; family UBA932; genus Cryptobacteroides; species Cryptobacteroides merdigallinarum. Next base: position 165 of record JADIMQ010000118.1, on the reverse strand, counting down.
CCGGTGGACTGCCCTGTCTACCGTTATGCGGACGTGCTGCTGTGTCTGGCTGAATGTGCCAATGAGCAGGATGATATCAACGCGGCCATAGGATATGTCAACGAAGTCCGTTCAAGGGCCGGGGTGGCCGTTATCCCTGCCGGGTCTGTTGCTTCCAAGGAAGAG
>JADIMQ010000117.1 GCA_017694655.1 Candidatus Cryptobacteroides merdigallinarum | reverse complement strand
CTCATCCGCCCTCTATCTTGAGTAGTTCGGGGATTCACGGGTGATTGTGACATCGTGAGGATGCCCCTCCACGAAACCTGCGTGGGTAATCCTTACGAACCTTGCCGAACGGAGAGCCTCTATGTCCTTGGCCCCGCAATAGCCCATACCGGCACGGAGTCCGCCGACGAGCTGGTACACCACCTCGGAAAGGGTACCCTTGTAAGGGACCTGTGCCACGATGCCTTCAGGGACAAGCTTCTTTATATCGTCCTCCATATCCTGGAAGTACCTGTCCTTTGAGCCCTGCTGCATGGCCTCGAGAGATCCCATACCCCTGTACGACTTGAACTTACGTCCATTGAGTATGATAGTTTCCCCTGGAGACTCCTCCACTCCGGCGAACAGGGAGCCGGCCATGATGGTGCTCGCCCCTGCGGCCAGCGCCTTCACCACGTCCCCGGAATACCGGATACCGCCGTCCGCTATGACAGGGATACCCGTGCCCTTCAGGGCTGCCGACGCCATCATGACTGCCGAGAGCTGCGGCATCCCGACCCCGGCTATCACGCGGGTGGTGCAGATGGACCCTGGGCCTATGCCGACCTTCACTGCGCTGACCCCTGCATCCGCGAGGGCCTTGGCACCTTCGGCAGTGGCTACGTTCCCGGCAACGATCTGTATGTCAGGGAGGGCTTCACAGGCTTTCTTTATGACGTTGAGCACCCCTACGGAGTGTCCGTGGGCAGTGTCCACGACCACGGCGTCAGCCCCGGCCTGGGACAGCATCTCTATCCTCTCTATAGTGTCCGACTTCACGCCCACGGCTGCGGCAACCAGGAGCCTGCCCTTGGAGTCCTTGGACGCTATCGGGTTGTCCTTTATTTTCATAAGGTCCTTGTAGGTGATGAGGCCCTCGAGGCGCCCGTCCTCGTCCACCACCGGAAGTTTCTCGAACTTGTACTGGCGGAGGATACCCGTGGCCTCGGCGAGGCCTATGCCCTTGGGGGCGGTCACGAGGTTCTCTGACGTCATGACCTGGGAAACCGGAAGCTTCATGTTGTCCTGGAAGCGCAGGTCCCTGTTGGTGACTATACCTATAAGGTGCATCTTCTCGTCCACTACCGGGATTCCGCCGATATGATGCTTGGCCATCATGCCGAGAGCGTCCCCGACAGTAGCGTCCGGACGGATGGTGATAGGGTCGTATATCATTCCGTTCTCGGCCCTCTTCACCCGTCTCACCTGATCCATCTGCTCCTCTATGGTCATGTTCTTGTGTATCACCCCGATACCTCCGGCCCTTGCCATGGCTATGGCAAGATCAGCCTCCGTCACGGTATCCATTGCGGCGGAAACGATAGGGGTATGGAGCTTGATGTCTCTTGAAAACCATGTGGTGACGTCTACTTCCCGCGGAAGGACTTCCGAGCGGGCCGGGATCAGCAAAACATCATCGAAGGTCAGGCCTTCGGGAATCTCATAATTGGTAAATGTCTGCATCTTGAATTTTTTATATTCTGCAAAGATATGAATTTTTGCCGGAATCCGTCAAGGAACATTTTCCAACTTTCGGAATATCCCCGAATCCACGTTTTTTCGGCTCATGTCCGGGCAGAATCCTGACAAAACCGGGATGCAGCCCATAGCCGGCCCTGCCATGTGTCCCTGTCTGGATACAGGCATAATCAGTAAATAAACCCGAACATCCAGATAGGTATATTATTGCCGGCAACGTACTCTATATTATCTTTCACGATATAGCCCCTGACTGCTTCCTTCAGCTGCTTTCCTTTCTTGTTCTTTCCGCCCACCTCGAATGTAATCCCATTTATCTCAAAGTCCGAAATTTTTGAAGAATTCACTGAATATCTTTCCTTTGTCCATGTCAGGAACATGGTTTCCCTTATTGTGCCTTCATCAGCCTTACCGAGCCCCAAGGCATATATGATATTCGAATTGTCAAGATAAAGCTTCTCTACTTTCTGCAACAGGCCATCCCCTGTAGACTTCTCCCGCAACGCATTGAACAATCCTGACTTTTCGAGGTATCCGATGTAATCCGGAAGTGTATTCCTGCTTATGTCCAAATCTCTGGCAAGCATTGTATGATTCGGCTTATAAGGCACGGACTGGGCAAGCATATACATAAGTTTCTTCAGTTTTACAGCCGCGGCTACTGTCATCTCCGCATACTTCGGAATATCCTCTTCGACGGTAGCATTGATGGATTGTTTCAGTTTTATCAGAAAGTCCTCCTCTGTAAAATACGGATAGCAGCCATGATGCAGATATTCATGATAATACTTCAGCGGCCTGTATTCTGCGTACGGGAAATACACTTTTCCCTCCAATATGTCTTCCAGCGAAGATGGTTTCAGACTCCACCCCTGGGAAATGTTAAGGTATTCCCTGAAGGAAAGAACCGGCATTGTGTATTCAACCGCCCTCCTGCTCAGGTCCGCCTTGCCCCCTTTCTTCAGATCCAGTATTGAACTGCCGGAATACACCACCTGCAGAAGCGGCAGCTGATCATATATCATCTTGATCTCGGTTGTCCACCCCCTGTACTTATGTATCTCGTCGATGTACAGTTTCTTGCCTCCACGCTGAAAGAATGCCAGCGCAAGGTCGTAAATTCTGTTACCTGCAAAATAAAAATCGTCCGCCTGCACATACAATGATTCTTCTATATTGTCATTCAACTTGATATGCTGGAGAATCATTGTTGATTTCCCTACACCCTTTTGTCCAAGGATGCCGATCAGACGGTTTTTCCAGTTGACCGTATCATGGAACGACCTGACATAACCGACAGGAGTCAGATCAAGCCTGATTCTATATGCCTGTAACAATGTATCCATGTTTCTTGCCTTTGTTTCATGAAGCAAATATACACAATTGAACTAACTTCAGTGCAATTTTATGCAAAATATGCACTATTTTATGTGCAATATTTCCACGTTTTTTCGGTTCATGTCCGGGCAGAATCCTGACAAAACCGGGATGCAGCCCATAGCCGGCCCTGCCATGTGTCCCTGTCCTCAAGCCTTTTGTCGAGCATCCGGAGCAGTTCGAAGTTGCGGACAAGGCCCCAGGGAGTCTCGTTGACAAAACGTGGAGGGACCTCTCCGGCTATGCGCTCGACGCAGATGTCCGGGCGGAGCCGTTCAAGGATATCTATGATGAAGTCTATGTATCCGTCCAGGCTGAAACGGAGAAAGTCCCCCGGCCTTTCCGCATACTCCTTCTCCATTGCAGTGCCCTTCACTATCTGCAGCTGGTGGAACTTGACGGAGCGCAGGGGCAGGGCGTTGATGGCCTCTGTCTGGTCCAGGAGCATGTCCACGGTCTCTCCCGGCAGGCCGAGTATGAAATGCGCCCCGGTATCAATGTCCCTCGCGGCCGTCATCCGGACAGCCTTTTCCGCACAAGCGAAGTCATGCCCGCGGTTGATCCTGGCCAATGTGGCATCGTAGCAGGACTCTATGCCATACTCTATGGTCACGAGCGGGGCCTTCAGCTCCTTCCCGCCCACCATGCGGCTCCACCCCGGTTCCGGGAGCAATGCGCCGCGCCGTATATCGGCGACCATGTCCAGCTTGCGGGCATCCACGCAGTCCGGCCTCGTCCCTATCACTATACCGGCCACGTCCGGATGGGACAGAGCCTCGAGATACAGGTCCCGGAGCCGGTCCACGGAAGAGTAGGTGTTGGAATATGACTGGAAATAGGCCAGGTAGCGGCCGGTGTTCCTGTACCGTCCCCTGTGGAACTCTATCCCCTCGTCCATCTGCTGCCGCAAGGACTTCCCGGGGGTGCTGTAGCCGGGATGGAATGCGGCGTTGTCGCAGTAGGTGCACCCTCCTGTACCGAGTGAGCCGTCCCGGTTAGGGCAGGTGAAACCCGCGTCAATCACTATTTTCTGGAGCCTTTCCCCATATATCCGCCGGAAATATCCCACGGACGAATTGTATCTTTTGCCTTCGATGAAACTGAACATGTCTTCCTGTGTTGCCAGGACAAGCCCGGCTTGCCCGTGTATGCAGCGCCAAAGTTACTCATTATTGCCGGATCCGGGACGGCAGGAGACAGTTTAAAAAAATTCTTGAAAAATTTCAAGACAGATTATAAATTTGCAGCGCAGTCCGGTGCCGCCGAACGCGGCCTAACAGGGAATCCGGTGAGAATCCGGAACAATACCCGTTGCTGTATTTCCCATATCCGCCCAAGGGCGGGGTCTTGCGCATCATGCCACTGCCTGCAGGCGGGAAGGCGCGGAAGACGGGATAAGCCAGAAGACCTGCCGGGATGCATATACGCAAGGCACTGCGGGATTACGGTCGCCTCATGCGTACCGGGAAAGGCAGCCGTCCCTCACCGTGCCTTTCCCGATATGCCGTATGCCGTCCGTATATCCCCGTCAAATTAAGCTTATGGGATATATAGCAAGCCTCATATCTGCGATACTTCTCCTGACCGCACACGGGAATGATGCGGCAAGGGATTCCATTGCTTCGTCCCAGGTCGTTTCGTTCACCGGAACTCCGGACATCAGGACAATCGGGGAAAGCACGATTTCGCACCTGTCCGCAAGCTCCGCCGCCGACGTGCTCCGCTACTCGTCCTCCCTCCAGCTAAAGGACTACGGAGGACTCGGAGGGCTGAAGACCGTGAACGTCAGGTCATTAGGCTCACAGCACACATCGGTGTTCATCGACGGGATAAAGGTGAACAATGCCCAGAACGGGCAGGTGGACCTCGGAAGATACTCCGCCGACGACCTGCAGTCCGTCACTCTGTACTCATCCAGGCCGTCATCGCTGCTCGCCTCGGCATCGGAACTTTCAGCCGGGTCGGCAGTGATACTTACCACAAGGATGCCGGACTTCTCCAGAGCTTCCGGGATGGACGCCAGCCTGTCCTACGGCTCGTTCATATCTCCGGCAGTCCACTGCTCATATTCCAGACGGCTTTCCGGGAAGACATACCTCAAGGTTCTCGGAGACATCAGGTCGACAGCCGGGAACTATCCTTTTTCATACACCAACGCATACGGTGCCGACACGACGGAGACGAGGAAGAACTCCGACCTGTTCTCATATCACCTGGAGTCCGCTTTCCATTACTCGGACGCCCCTCACTCGTTTTCCGCGAAAGCATACTGGTACTCCTCGGCCAGAGGGCTTCCGGGGCCTGTAATCCGGCAGTCGGGACAGATAAGGAACGGGGACAGGCAGTGGGACAGGAACCTGTTCGTCCAGGGCAGGTATTCCTTCATAAAGCCGGACTACGGGGCCAGGATACAGGCGAAATACTCGGACGACTACTGCAGGTATCTCCAGGACACCACAGGAAACCAGTCCGTCCAGTACCTCAACCTGCATTACAGGCAGAAGGATGCATACCTGTCACTGTCATCGTTCTACAGACATGGGGGATTCGCCGTCTCCGCCGCATGGGACGGGGAGTTCACCCGCCTTTCCACCGATGTCCCGCAGTTCAGTCCGGTACACCGTTTCTCCTCTCTGCTGTCCCTCCGCGCCGACTTCAGCCTGGGGAACTTTTCAGTATCCGGCTCGGCGGTCTACAACCACACTGACGGGAATTCCTCCAGGGCCTTCGACAAGGTATCCCCATTCCTGTCAGTGCAGTATGACCTGCCCTCGTTCAGGTTCCTGCTGTGGTACAAGAACTCGTCCAGGCTGCCGACATTCAACGAGCTTTATTACTCCGCCTCCCCCAACCTGGATTCCGCACTTGAACCGGAGACCGCAGACCAGTATAATTTCACGGTATCGCGCTCCATTTCGTCAAGGATCATCGCCGGGTCGGTCTCTCTCTCCCTCTGGTACAACAGGGTCCGGAACAAGATAGTGGGCATTCCCGCCGCCAACCAGTTCAAATGGTCGATACTGAACTACGGCCTTGTCAAGGCCTGCGGACTCTCCTTCAGCATAGACAACAGCGTCAGATTCAGGAAAGACCTCCTGCTGTCCCTCCTTTTCAACTATGATTTCAATGTATCGGAAGACTTCACCGACCCGTCCTCACAATGGTACAGGGGACTGATCCCGTATTCTCCGCTGCACTCCATATCCTCCACAGTCTCCCTCGACTACAGGAAATGGGCCTTCGCCGTAAACTGCATCTACAATTCAGCCCGGTACAGGTCCGTGGCCAACATAGCCGCCAACAGGCTAAAGGCCTACCTCAACTGCGACCTTACAGTCTCACGGGCGGTAACCTCATGGCTCAGGGCAAAAGTGGAACTGAACAATGTATTCGGCACCAGGTACGAAATAGTGTCAAGATATCCCCTCCCGGGATTCAATTTCAGGGCAGGACTGATTTTCAAAATATAAATATTATATGGTCAAATTCACTCATCCGGCCTTCAAGGCCACAGGATTTTACACAAAAGCCTCCAGGCTTCCCGTGATGCTCGTCCTTTTTACAGCATCCGTCCTTTGCTCATGCACCAAGGACAAAGACCTGCCGGACACCGGCATCATACCGGTGGAGTCGGGGGAAGTGTCAGGATTCTACATCCTTAACCAGGGGGGATACGGCTCAAACAACGCCACTCTCGACTATGTGGACCTCGCCACGGGACAGTATCACACCGGCTATTTCGAATCCCGGAATCCTGACATGGCATACGGACTCGGGGATACGGGGAACGACATCTTCATTTCCGGCGGACTGCTTTTCATCATCATGAACGGGTCCGGCATAGTGGAGATTGCCTCTGCCGACGATGCAAGGCATATCGCGCAGGTAGAAGTGCCTAACTGCCGTTACGGGACCGTGTCGGACGGCTATCTGTACGTGACCTCCTACGCCTCCGAGGGGACCCTCTACAAAATCTCCCTGGCAGACTACAAGGTCGTCGCCACATTGAAGACAGGATACGAACCGGAACAGCTGCTCTGCCTCGACGGCTTCCTGTACATCCTTAACTCGGGAGGCCTCCATTACCAGGAATATGACGACACGATAACTGTCGTGGACCTCTCCGGATTCTCCGTAGACAGGACCGTCGACACAGGATACAGGAACCTGTACAAGATACTGTATGCCGACGGCACCATATATGTGACCTCCAGGGGAGACTACGATGAAGATCCCGGGGCGGTATTCATATTCGACCCGGAAACGGACGGCATCACGCCCGTCCTGGACAAGCCGGTCTCCAACTGGAGCTATTTCAACGGCACTGTCTATACCCAGTCCACAATATATGACGACTCCTGGAACGAGACGGCCATGTTCGGCAAGATAACCGGAGGCACATTTTCAGAATCAGGATTCGCCGACCTTTCCGGAATCACGCTGAAATCATGCTACTGCCTCGACATAAACCCCGCCACAGGTGATTTCGTAATATCGGACGCCGGAGACTACAAGGCCGAGGGTACGGTATATTATTTCAATGCCGACGGATCCCTTGCATGGAAGCATACGGCAGGGGTTGCGCCGGCAAAGGTATGCTGGACCCTCAAAAAGGACAATATATAATGGACGTGTTTAAGTTTAAAGTCAGGCAGGCCGTAGTCGTCTGCACATTCCTCCTTGCAGCGGCTGCTGGTTGCAGCAGGAATGTGCAGACGGATGTTTTCGACACAGTATATTATGAACCGGAGTATGCTGAAGGGTTCGAGATTGCCGGGATGCGGGACTCATTGAGCCGGGTCCTGAGGACAGTGCATTCCTGGCAGGGAGACGACGGGGCAGCGACAGAGATCTTCATTGCACGCGGTGGTGAAAGGCCGCCCGAGGGCTTCACGGGACAGGTCATGGAAGGCAGCGCGGAAAGGGTCGTCGCGATGTCTTCATCACACATAGCGATGATAGACCTTGTGGGCGAGACAGCACGCGTCAAAGCCGTTTCCGGACTGGAATTCATCAGCAACAGCCATATCCGGGAACACAGTGGAGAGATAGCCGACATAGGCAGCGAAGCCGGCGCGGACTTCGAGAAGCTGGCCGCGGTCCGTCCCGATGTGGTACTGCTCTACGGGATAACCTCCTCCAGCCCCATGGAAGGCCGGCTCCGGGAGCTCGGGATACCGTTCGTCTACATAGGGGAATACCTGGAAAAGATACCGCTGGGACGGGCTGAATGGATGGTCGCGATAGCCGAGATACTCGGATGCAGGGAGAAGGGAGAGGCAGAGTTCGGAAAGATAAGGGAGAGGTATGACTCCCTCGCGGGATTCATGCGGCAATACCTTGCCGGGACGGAAGGAGGCGTGCGGACCAGGCCAACGGTGATGCTGAACGCGCCATACGGGGATATATGGTATATGCCGCCGGCCGAATCGGCTATGGCAAGGCTGATAAAGGATGCGGGGGCAGAGTACATCTACCGTGAGAACCATACGGACAAAAGTCTGCCCATAGACTTCGAAAAGGCCTTCCTGCTTGTGTCGGAGGCGGATTTCTGGCTGAATCCGGGACAGTTTGCCACTATCAGGGAACTGACAGGAAGATATCCCGGCTTCGCAGGGACCGGGTGTGTCCTGGAGAAAAAGGTGTACAACTGCAACAGGAGGGTCAACTCCGGCGGAGGGAACGATTTCTGGGAATCCGGCCCGGCAAGGCCGGACCTTGTCCTCGGGGACCTGATGAAGATTTTCCATCCGGAACTCGCCTGCGGGAAAGAGGCTGCCCTGGAGAACGGTCAGGAGAGAACCGGAGACGGGCCAGGAAGCCCGGACGGGGACGACGGGCTGTACTATTACATGAAACTGGAATAACAAGTGAAAAGATTTACCTGCCATGAAAATGAAACCTGGGATATTGTGGACCTGCGGGATATTCCTGCTTGCCGCACTCTTTGCGGCTGACATAATGACCGGAAGCGCGGGGATACCCCCGGGAGAGGTGTGGAAGGTTCTCTCCGGAGGCGGCGCCGAAGAGCAGACACGGCTGATAGTGACCGGTATAAGGCTTCCGAAGGCGCTTACCGCCCTGCTCGCCGGGGCAGCGGTATCTGTCAGCGGGCTGCTGATGCAGACACTGTTCCGCAACCCCCTTGCAGGCCCGTATGTGCTCGGGATAAGCTCCGGAGCCTCTCTCGGGGCCGCCCTGTGCGTACTCGGCGTCTCCTCGTCCATGGCCATACGGGATTCTCTCCTCGGGTCATTCGGCATAGCCGGGGCCGCCTGGACAGGAGCCGCGGCCGTTCTTCTGGTCATAGCTGCAGCCAGCCGGAAAATAGGGGACATCACCGTCATCCTTATACTAGGAATGATGCTCGGGGCCGGGATCGACGCGTTTGTACAGATACTGCAGTACCTGAGCGACGAACAGTCCCTTAAAGCCTATATCGTTTGGACGATGGGGTCGCTCGGCAACGTCTCCGGGACGAGGCTCTGCATACTCGCGGCCGCAACTGCCTGCGGCACAGCCGCCACGGCAGTCTCGTCCAAGTCCCTGGACCTGATGCTTCTCGGTGAAAGCTATGCCGTAACATCAGGAGTGGATATCCGCAAGACACGGATGCTGGTATTCCTTGCCACCGTACTTCTGGCAGGGACCGTCACGGCATTCTGCGGCCCTCTCGGCTTCGTCGGGCTTGCAGTGCCGCACATCGCCCGGCTGCTGGCAAGGACTGCCGGCCACAAGGTCCTGGTCCCGGCCACAGCCCTCTGCGGAGGGATACTCATGCTCGGCTGCGACATGATAGCGAAATCAACGGCCATCCCGATAAATGCCGTCACATCCCTGTGCGGAGTGCCTGTAGTCGTGTGGGTGGTCATGAAGAACAGGAAGTCCTGGAAGCAGAGATAGCACAGGACATGAACCGGCTTTAAAGATGATAGAGATAAAGGACATTACACTCGGGTATGGCAGGAAAATCCTGCTGGAGAACATTTCGGCAAAGTTCGGCAAGGGCGAGCTGACAGCATTGCTCGGCCGCAACGGAAGCGGGAAAAGCACACTCATAAGGACATTGGCCGGGCTGCAGAAGCCGTACACCACGGGAGGAAGGACAGGAGGGGAAATCCTTATAGGAGGTCGGGATATCCGGTCGCTCTCCCGGGAGGAAGCGGCCAGGACGGTATCCTTCGTCGGGACAGAGCGCATCCTCGTACCGGACCTGAAAGGCAGGGAACTCGTGGCTATGGGGCGAGCCCCGTGGACCGGATGGACAGGCAGGCCCGGGGCAAAGGACGAGGAGATGACCGACAGGGCGATAGAGCTTGTCGGGATGCAGGACTACGCGATGACGGACATAGCGGAAATGTCCGACGGGGAGAGGCAGAAGATCATGATAGCCAGGGCCCTCGCCCAGGACACGCCGGTAATGCTCCTTGACGAGCCGACGGCTTTCCTGGATGTCCCCGGCAAGCACCAGACAGTCTCGATTCTTCGGAAAGCGGCGTCAGAAGAAGGGAAATGCGTGATTTTCTCCACACACGACGTGGAGATAGCGGTGAAGTCCGCCGACAAGGTACTGCTGGCAGACGGCCGAAGGGCCATCCTGCTCCGGTGCGGCTCGGATCCGGTGATGGAAGAGATCCGCCGCGTGTTCGGAATATGACCCCAGGGTTTCTGCGGAGGAGGATGCCCGTGCGCTGCCGTCACTGGGACAGGGCCTGAAGAATCTTGAGACCTTGACATGGATTCGGCAAGGATTTCCCGAAATTTTTTCTAATTTTGCGGGGTATTTTGGCCAAAAAGTTTTCAAATATATTTAAGTACGACTTAAAATTATGCTGTTCAGTCTATTACAAATGGCCGGCGAGGCCGGGACCACCATCGGGGAGCTTCCTCAGCAGGAAGTTGTGACTTATTCTGTGCTGCAGCTGGCAGCCAAAGGAGGCTGGCTCATGCTGGTACTCCTTGCACTGTCCATCGTCGCCATCTACATCTTTGGGAAGAAATGGTGGATGATACGCAAGGCCGGCACCATCGACAAGAATTTCATGAAGAACATCAACGATATGATCCATGACGGGAAGGTCAAGTCCGCCATAAGCCTCTGCCAGAGATACGATTCGCCTATCGCAAGGCTCATCGAGGAAGGGGTGGGAAGGATGGGCCGTCCGCTCCAGGACATACAGACAGCCGTGGAAAACGTAGGCAACGTGGAGGTCGCAAGGCTCGAAAAAGGGCTGCCGATGCTCGCCACCATTGCCGGAGGCGCTCCCATGATCGGGTTCCTCGGCACGGTGATGGGTATGATACAGGCGTTCTTCAACATGGCCAACGCCGGCAACAACATCGACATCACCCTTCTTTCCGGCGGTATATACACCGCGATGGTGACAACCGTGGGAGGACTCATAGTCGGTATCCTGGCATATTTCGGATACAACTACCTGACTTCCCGCATCTCGGACCTGGTCTTCGTGATGGAGAGCAACACCATCGAGCTCATGGACATCCTCAACGACGGCCCGGACAGGCGCGAGAGAAAGGAAGAGGAGTAGGAAATGGCTATCAAGAGAAATACAAAGGTACTTTCGGAATTCTCGATGTCGTCCATGACCGACATCGTATTCCTGCTGCTCATCTTCTTCCTGGTGACATCCACCCTCGTGAACCCTAACGCGCTGAAGCTGCTCCTCCCGAAAAGCACGGGGCAGGTGTCGGCCAAGGCCACGGTAAGCGTCTCAATAAAGCATTACCAGGAGACAGGGAAGTTCACCTACCACATCAACGGGGAGCAGACCCCGGTGCGGTTCGACCAGATAGAGGGGGAGCTCAACGGGCTTCTCATGACGGAGGAAGACCCGACTTTCTCCATATATTCCGACGAGACCGTCCCTATCGGGGAGGTCGTGAAGCTGATGAACATCGCGAAAAGGAACCACTACAAGGTAATATTGGCGACATCGCCTGAATAGAAAACAGAAATGTCCAGGATCTACGAACAGGAACGCGCCCGCCAGGAGCGGAAGTCCACGGCAGCAGGAATCGTGCTCGCGGCCGGGGTGCATGTCCTGCTGCTGGTCATCGGGGTGACGAGCGGGCTGAAATACCTGTACCCGCCGCCTCCGGAGCAGTCCATGCTGGTGGAGTTCGTGGAGATGGAAAACGAGGTCGAGATACCTGAACAGGTAATAGACGGGACACAGCCGAGGGCCGTCGACGCAGACCCGCAGAAAGAGCTGAACCTGGTCCAGAAGGCCGAGGCCCAGCTGGAAGGGTCACAGGCCAACGAAGCCCCTGAAGCAACCGTCGGGGAAGACGGGGATGTGGAAGTGCCTGAGCCGCCGAGAAAGCCCGAGATAGACAGGAGGGCCCTTTTCCATGCGGCGGACAACGACACTAAGAAGGACACCCTCGCCCCGCAGACGGCTGAAAAGCCAGGGGACAGGCTGAAGGCCGGGCACGCGCTCGGGAACACCAGGACCGGGAGGACATCCGGGGAACCGAACGCCAGGCTCAAGGGCCGGAGCGTTGTCGGGACCCTGCCGAAGCCGGTATACGGGGTACAGGCAGGGGGCATAGTCGTGGTAGACATACTTGTGGACAGGCAGGGGAACGTCAGGAGCGCAGTCCCGGGAGGTACCGGGACAACGGTCTCCGACAAGACCCTGTGGGAGGCCGCGAGGAAAGCCGCCCTCGATGCCCAGTTCAATGTGAAGCCTGACGCACCTGTGCAGCAGGCCGGGACAATAACATACATATTCAAGCTGAAATGACTTCAAGGGCCGGAACCCGGCAAGGACCGGGGCCGGCAGAACATTTTATAGAACAACAGGTTTTTAATTTACAACAAAATTGCCGGGAGGCACAAAGAAAATGGAAAACAGCAACAACGGCGGATTTGTCCGCGAAAACGAAGGCCGTAGAGAGTACGGCGACAAAGGATTTGGGAACGAAGAGACGAGGATTCCATCCAAGCCGAAAAGACCGAGGATAGGAAGGTCGCAGCCGAGTGTGGAGCGGCTTTATTCCTCTAACGACGAAAGAAGATTCATCCCTTCCGGGGAGCGCAGGAGCTATTCCGGGAACAGTGAAAGGAGGAATTCCAGAGACTACGAGAGCCGCGGATACGGCGACAGGGGCTTCGACAGCCGCAGGGAATACGGAAGCGGCCGCGAATACGGCAGCCGGGATTTCGGCGAACGCAGGAACCCTGAAGGCCGCGGCGGATATGGATACGGCGAGCGCAGGAGCTACGGCAGCGACCACGGCGGCCAGTACGGGCCACGCAGGGAATACGGAAGCCGGGACTTCGGCGAACGCAGGAGCTACGGGGACTCCGGGGACAGGCGCAGGAACCAGTACGGGGACAGGCGTCCGTACAATGCTGGAGGAGGCTACCAGGACGGGGGCTACCCTGATTCCGGAGAAAGGAGATTCTACCAGCAGGAAGACGGGGAGAGAAGGCCGTACGGGAACAGGAGGGGCACTGCCCCTGGACGCAGGCCGGCAGGCCGGAAACCGCAGGCCGGGAAGCAGCAGTTCCGCCCGAAGGTATCCACTGCCCCGAGCGGTATCAACAAGATGATAGACAGGAAGAGGAAGCAGGCGGAGGAGGCCATGTCCGACTTCGACTACACTCCGGTACCTGTCAAGGACGAGGTAAGGCTCAACAAGTTCATCTCCAACTCGGGCATCTGCTCGAGAAGGGAGGCCGACAACTTCATCCTTGCCGGCGTGGTGACCGTAAACGGCCAGGTAGTGACCGAGCTCGGGACCAAGATCAGCTCAAGCAAGGACGAGGTACGCTTCAACGGAGAGAAACTCAAGGGGGAAAAGAAGGTCTACATCGTGATGAACAAGCCGAAGGGCTTCGTCACCACCACGAGCGACCCTCATGCGGAGAAAACCGTCATGGAACTCCTCAAGTCCTGCAAGTCCAGGGTATTCTCCGTGGGACGCCTCGACAAGAACACCACAGGGGTGCTCATGTTCACCAACGACGGGGAACTGGCTGAAAAGCTGACGCACCCTTCCTACAACAAGAAGAAGATATACCAGGTGAGCCTCAACACCGAGCTGAAGCAGGAAGACTTCGAGAGGATACTCTCCGGCATCACCCTCTCCGACGGGGACATCGCGGCGGACGAGCTCGAGTACATCGACGATTCCGACCACAGGAAAATCGGCATCGAGATACACTCCGGGAAGAACAGGATTGTCAGGAGAATCTTCGAATCCCTCGGCTACGAGGTGAAGGGTCTCGACAGGGTATACTTCGCAGGACTCACCAAGAAGGGCCTGAAGAAAGGACAGTGGAGATATCTCTCGGAGGGAGAGGTCAACATCCTGAAAATGGGCTCTTACCAATAGTATAGCATTATGCCAGATCATCATACAGCACATCGTTCCGGATTCGTGAATATCATCGGCAACCCGAATGTCGGCAAGTCGACCCTTATGAACGCCCTCGTCGGCGAAAAGCTGTCCATCGTCACGGCCAAGGCCCAGACGACGAGGCACAGGATAATGGGGATTGTCAACGGGGAGGACTACCAGATAGTATATTCCGACACCCCGGGCATTCTGAAGCCTGTCTACCGGCTCCAGAGGAACATGATGGACTTCGTGGATACGGCCATCGGCGATGCGGACATAATATTGTATGTGACCGACGTCATCGAGAAAAGCGACAAGAACGCCGAGTACATCGGGAAGCTCAGGAAACTCGAGTGCCCGGTGGTCCTTGTCATAAACAAGATAGACATCAGCACCCAGGACCATGTAATGAAGCTGATGCAGTGGTGGAAGGAGCAGCTTCCCGGGGCCATGATATTCCCGGCCTCTGCAAAGGAGAAGTTCAACCTCGAGAACATCTTCGAGGCCATAACCGGCAACCTTCCTGTCGCCCCTGCATGGTTCGACAAGGATACCTTCACAGACAAGAGCATGAGATTCTTCGCCTCCGAGATAATAAGGGAGAAGATCTTCCTCTACTACAGCCAGGAGATACCCTACAGCTGCGAAGTGGGAATCGAGAGCTTCAAGGAAGGGGCCGACAGGTACGACATAAGTGCGGTAATCTACGTGATGCGCGAATCCCAGAAAGGGATTGTCATCGGGAAAGGAGGCCAGGCCCTGAAGAAGGTCGGGACCAAGGCGAGGATAGACATGGAGGACTTCTTCCAGAAGAAGGTGTACCTGAGCCTGTTCGTGAAGGTGGACCCGGACTGGAGGGAGAACAAGAGGGAGCTGAGGAAATTCGGCTACGAGGCCGGGACATGATAGTGCGCGGTCCGCGGGAAAGGTTTTTAATCAAAACAAACACAAGACTTTATGGATGAAGTGGACAACAGGACTGAAGAAATGGACGACGAGCTTGAGCAGGAGATCGCAGGGGACGGGGAGTCGTCAGGGAAATACGACAGGCTGCTGAACGAGAGCAGCCGGAAATACCGGCTGTCAGGGATGTTCAAGGAATGGTTCCTCGACTATTCCTCGTACGTCATACTCCAGAGGGCTGTCCCCCACATAGACGACGGGCTGAAGCCGGTACAGAGAAGGGTCCTGCACACCATGTTCAAGATCGACGACGGCACCTACACGAAGGTAGCCACCATCGTCGGAGAAGCCATGAAGCTGCACCCGCACGGAGACTCGTCAATCCTCGGTGCCCTGGTCCAGATTGGGCAGAAGAAGCTCCTGATAGACTGCCAGGGTAACTGGGGGAATGTCATCACAGGTGACTCCAACGCCGCCGGAAGGTACATCGAGGGCCGCCTGACCAAGTTCGCCAAGGAAGTGCTCTTCAACCCGAAGACCACCGAATGGATGAACTCCTACGACGGGAAGAACCAGGAGCCGATAGACCTTCCCGTGAAGTTTCCCCTCCTCCTTGCGCAAGGTGCCGAGGGCATAGCGGTGGGCCTGGCGTCCAAGATACTCCCGCATAACTTCAACGAGCTGCTCGACGCCTCTGTCGCCATCCTGAAGGGGGAGGAGTTCGAGCTCTACCCGGACTTTCCTACCGGAGGCTTCGCCGACTGCTCCAGATACAACAAGGGCAGGCGCGGCGGGGTGGTGAAGGTGCGCGCCAGGATCGGGAAAATCGACAAGAACACCATCGCCATCACCGAAATCCCCTACGGGAAGACCACCCACATCATCATAGAATCCATACTGAAGGCCAAGGACAACGGCAAGATAAAGATAAGGAAGATTGATGACCTCACGACTACCCAGGCCAATATCGTCATCCATCTGCCCAACGACGTGTCCCCGGACAAGACCATAGACGCCCTTTACGCGTTTACCGACTGCGAGATATCCATCTCCCCGAACACCTGCGTCATTGTGGACAACAAGCCCCAGTTCATGGATGTGGAGGAAGTGCTCAGGTACAATACCCTGCACACCAGGGAACTCCTCGGGAAGGAGCTCGGGATAAGGCTCGGCGAGCTAAACGACGAGTGGCACTACGGCTCCCTTGAAAGGATATATTTCGAGAACGAGATATACAGGATCCTCGAGAAGAAGGATTCCCGCAGCTGGGAGGAGCAGCTCGACGAGACCTTCGCCGAGATGAAGAAATACCAGTCCCAGGTGCTGCGCGACATCACCATGGAGGATATCCTGAAGCTCGTGGAGAAACCTATCCGGAAAATCTCGAAGTTCGACATAAAGGCCCTGGACGAGAAGCTGAAAGGCATTGAGGAGGAAATCGGGGAGGTAAGGAACCATCTTGCCCACCTCGACGAGTTCACCATACGCTATTTCCAGGCCCTCAAGAGGAAATACGGCAAGGAGTGGCCGAGGCTTACCGAAATCACCAGCTTCGAGACCATAACCGCCACAAGGGTTGTGAACAACAACGCCAAGCTCTATGTGAACAAGGCCGAGGGCTTCGTCGGCATAGGGCTGAAGAAGGAGGACAACGCCGAATATGTCTGCGACTGCTCCGACCTTTCCGAGATAATAGTCATACGCAAGGACGGCAAATACGTAGTGACGAAAGTCAGCGACAAGGCGTTCTTCGGGCAGGATATCCTGTACGTGGGCCTGTTCGACAGGAATGACGAGAGGACCATATACAACGTCATCTACAGGGACGGGAAAGGAGGGCTCGCCTACGCCAAGAGATTCGCCGTGACGAGCATCACCCGCGACAAGGAATACGACATTACCCAGGGCACGCCGGGCTCCCGGATACTCTGGTTCAGCGCCAACCGCAACGGCGAGGCCGAGACAGTGAAGATTTATTTCAGGCCGCGGCCCAAGCTGAAGAAGCTTGTCGACGAATACGATTTCGCCACGCTCGCCATCAAGGGCAGGGCGGCCAGGGGGAACCTTGCCGCCAAGAACCCGATACAGAGGATACTGCTGAAGTCCAAGGGGATATCCACCATAGGCGGGAAGGACCTCTGGTTCGACGAGGACATAAACAGGCTGAACGAGGATTCCCGCGGGAAATATCTTGGCCAGTTCACCGGGGACGACCATATCCTGGCCGTGTTCAAGGACGGGACCTACTACACGACCTCCTACGACCTGAGCAACCGCTACCAGGGAGAGATTGTCCTCCTCGAGAAGCTTACCCCGGGCAAGACGTTCACGGCCATCTATTTCGACGGACAGCAGAAATGCTTCTATGTCAAGAGGTTCTCTTTTGACTTGAGCGACAACACCCCGGTTTCCTTCATATCCTCGGGGAAAGGCTCGTACCTGGTCGAGATAAGCCAGGACAGGCATCCGCAGATAGAACTCACCTTCGGCGGGAAGTACGAGCACAGGGCCCAGGAACTGATAGATGCCGAAGAATTCATAGCAAAGAAGGGAATCCAGGCCAAGGGCAAGAAGGTGAGCCCGTACGACGTCAAGGAGGCGAGGTTCACGGAGCCTCTGCACAAGCCAGAAGATGACATGGAGGAGCAGATGGCCCTGCAGGCTGCGGAGGCGGAGGAAGCCGGGAGCCAGGGCGAGGCCGGCGACGCGGAGGAGATGTCCGGAGGCAGCGACCTGACCCTGTTCTGAACCATGCAAGGATAAGGGAGGTTCCGTAATGTACAGGTACATAACTATCAACGGGTTCATGGGCTGCGGAAAAAGCAGCGTGGGCGAAAGGCTTGCGTCCCGGCTTTCCTGCAGGCTGACGGACCTTGACAGGTACATAGAGGAAAAAAGCGGGAGGAAGATCCCGGAAATCTTCGCCTCGGAGGGGGAAGCCTCGTTCCGGAGGATGGAGAGGGAGGCCCTGGAAGAGCTGCTGGGCGGCAGAGCGGCCGTGGCAGCGGGATGTCCCGTCAAGGGAAAGGAAGTGAAGCAGGAGGCCGGCGGTGTGCACCTGATCTCGCTGGGCGGCGGCACTGTCACGTCTCCGGAGTGTGCAGCTCTCGTGAAGGAGAAGTCCGTGTGTATCTATCTCCGGGCCGGTATCGGCACCCTTGTGAAGAATCTCCAGGATGATTTCGCGTCCCGTCCGATGCTTGCCAGTCCCGGGAGTACCGGTGAGCTGCGTTCCCGCATTGAGGAGCTGATGTCCCGCCGCAGCCGTATCTACGAGGACACCGCCACCATTGTCATCGACATCGACGGCAAGTCCTTCGACGATGTCGCCTCCGAAATCCTCGCCTCCCCCCTCATCACCCCATAGCCAGCCCGGACTGCAGGGCGAATCCCTGGCAGAACATCGCAGCATACTTGAAGTATGTGAGGAACTTCGAGTCCGAAGTGCAACGCCGCAGTCCGCCCGTTCTCACAAACCGGATATGAAGTCGTCCCTATCATGAATATCCCTTATCCTCAACTGCACATTAGCAATCCCCCTGTAATAATTTTCGACAATGGAATAGCAGATGTCGAAGGGATTGCCGTTCTTGATGTGGTCGAAATGGGAAGCTTTGTTGAAAGCGATGGCGGAAATGTGACGGTAGGGCTGGGATTCCTGGATAAGCTCGAGCTTGAGATGGCCGGCATCGGCACCTACACGGCGGCCGTTGCCGTTGTCGTAGACGTTTTCGGTAAGGAAGACGGGAGCGGTGTTGCCGGGACCGAAAGGCTGGAACTGCTTCAGGATCCTTACGAACTTAGGGGTAATACGGTCGAAATTGAGGGCTGAATCCACGTAAATTACGGGAGTCAGCATCTGGGGGGTTATGTTTTTGCCGATAAAGTCTTCTATGCGGCGGCAGAAGGCAGGAAGGTTTTCCTCCTTGAGGGTGAGTCCTGCGGCATAGAGATGGCCGCCAAAATTCTCGAGAAGGTCGGAACAGCTCTCGATGGCATCGTAGAGGTCAAAACCGTGTACACTCCTGGCCGAACCGGTCACAAGGCCGTTCACCTGGGACTTGGAAAAGACTATGGTAGGCTTGTAGAAGGCCTCTACAAGGCGGGAGGCCACGATACCCACGACACCCTTGTGCCATGAGGGATTGTAGACTATGGTGGCGTTGCCTGAAGAGAGGCAGGCCCCGGACTGGACCATCTCGAGGGCCTCCTGGGTTATCTCCCGGTCAATGCTCTTGCGCTCGTTGTTGTATTTGTTAATCTCGGAGCCGATACGTTCAGCCTCGGCCTCGCCGGTGGCGGTAAGGAGCTCCACGGCCACCCTGCCGGACTCCATCCTTCCTGCGGCGTTTATCCTCGGACCTATCTTGAATACAATGTCGTCTATGGTTACATGTCCCGGCTCGAGCCCGGAAAGGCGGATCATTGCATATATGCCGGTGCGGGGATTCTCGTTGAGCTGCTTCAGCCCGTAGTGTGCCAGTATCCTGTTCTCCCCCGTCACGGACACCAGGTCGGCGGCTATGCTTATGACAAGCAGGTCCAGGAGGGAAACCAGGCTGGAGAATGGGATCCCGTATCTCGACGAATAGGCCTGCACCAGCTTGAAGCCCACGCCGCAGCCGGAAAGGTCGTCGAAAGGATAGGAACAGTCCGCCCTCTTGGGGTCCAGGACAGCCACCGCCCGGGGCAGCTCGTCCTCCGGGAGATGATGGTCGCAGATTATCATGTCCACCCCCTTTTCCGCCGCATACAGGACCTTGTCGTTGGCCTTTATGCCGCAGTCGAGGGTTATGATGAGGCCGAACCCGTGCTCCGCGGCCCAGTCTATGCCCTTGAAGGACACTCCGTAACCTTCATCGTACCTGTCCGGGATATAGAAGTCTACACCAGGGGTTATCTTCTTCAGGAAGGAATAGACAAGGGAGACAGCCGTTGTGCCGTCGACATCGTAGTCCCCGTAGACAAGGATGGGGGTGCCTTCCTCCACCGCCCTGCGGATACGCTCCACCGCCTTGTCCATGTCTTTCATCAGGAACGGGTCATGGAGGTCCCCGAGGTCAGGCCTGAAGAATGCCCGTGCCTCCGCAAAGCTCCTTATGCCTCGCTGAACGAGGAGTCCGGCCAGGACGGAATCTATTCCCAGCTCCGACGTGAGCCGGGAGACGGTCTCCGCGTCCGCCGTCTCTTTCATTATCCATTTCCTTTCCTTGACCATATCAAACAAAAATAGGAATTTTTTCAGAAAGTACTTCAGATTATGTTTTGATTTTGCGGAAATTTCCCGTCCGGAATTGACACGGCCCCCATACGCATAAAGTAATATCCCCCATATTGTATACGAAGTATAAAATAAACTGCAAGCCGAGAGCAGAGACAGAATTCATTCTGGCTATGCCGAGGCGCAGCGTGATTGAGTTTTTGAAGAGTATAATCTTCAACCTTATGAAAAACACCGGGTTGTCCGACGAAAAAGCAAAGACAACATTATATGCTATTGACAATGGATTTGATGTTCATCAAGGGAAGGTGAGTGTCTTCTCTCTTATATAAACCTATATTATAATGATTCTTTCTATACACTGCTGATAACAATCGGAACATACCGATATCTGATTCCATACTAAATCCAATCCCATTTGCCGATTTATTCTGCACCTCAAGATTTGTCAATAAATGGCATATTTATAAATATTTATATTGAAAAAGCTGGCATAAACCACTATATTTGCAAATAACTTACAAATATAGATCATGATAATAGATTTTTCGGTAGAAAATTTTTTCTCAATAAGAGATCGGCAGACATTGTCATTTCTCGCTGATGACAATATCCGGCATCTAGAAGATTATTATGTGACAGAGGTTGCCGGGAAAAGAATCCTTAAGGCAGGATTGATTTTCGGTGCCAATGCGTCAGGGAAGACGACAATACTCAATGCCATGGATTTCTTCAGGTCAATAGTAATTGATCCTAAAAATTCAAAAAATACATCTCTCGCCAGAGTGCCGTTTCTTATGAATAATTCTTCACGAGGGAAAGATACTGTGTTTGAAATCAATTTCATACAAAATGATCAGACATATTATTACCAGCTTATCCTGAATGATCAATATATATTAAGTGAAGTCCTGAAGACAAGGAAAAATGGAAAATTAGTCTATAAAAGGAAGACAGATGCTGTCAATCAGGTTTCAGATATTCATTGGGGTACATTTTCAAAATTAAAAGACAAGTATGATATTGTCGTACTGGCAAAGAATACCCTATGGAATGAAACTGTCATAGCGGGCTTCCTGAAAACCAATATGGAGCAACCTTGCCTGAAAGAAGTTTCAGACTGGTTCAGCCGGTATTTGAATTCAATCATAAGACCTTCACTGGATTTGACAGGTTTCATTTTGGAAAATATTGATAATGGCAATATTGACAGCAAAGGGATAATACCCATTTTGATGAAAGCGGATTTGAATATTTCTGATATTCAAATAAAAAAACGAAGCGAAACTATGGGCTATAACTCATCGCGATATTTTGAAGATGATGAAATTTTCAGGGCAAAAATACAAGATGGTTCGGTCGGTTTCGATATATACAATCTCCGCTTCCGGCATGACAATAAAGATGGGGAACATTTTTCAGACATAAAATTCAAGTATGAGTCTCTGGGAACCCAGCGTTACTTCGGTCTTGCAGGAATCCTGTATCTTATGATAAAGAATTCCTGCTGCTTCTGTCTGGATGAACTGGAATCTTCCCTACATCCGGAACTGGCGAAGCATTTTCTTCTGACATTCTGTGTCAATACAAAAAATTCCCAGCTCGTAGCGACTACCCATGACAGGGAGTTCCTGAACAATAAGGATATATTCAGGAACGACATGATTTTTTTTACTGAAAAGGATGATGCCTGCGCAACTACATTGTACAAATTATCGGATTTTGATTCGTCTGTTATACGAAATACTAGCAATATACTGAACGCATACAATGCAGGAAGACTTGGCGCATTACCTAATTTGGGCGATTATTATCTTGACATAAATGACGATGGGAACGAATAACAGACAACAAAACGGCCAGAGACTCCGTAATTCTTTTGCCTGTGTAGTGGATGGCGAGACTGAAATATGGTATCTGAATATGCTTAAACGGAATGAGCCGTCAATGAAAAACATATCAATCAGACCGGAACTTCCTCAAAAGAAAACATTGGAAGAACAGTTTAAACAAGTTCAGACATTGGCGGAATCCTACACCGCTGTATTCTGGATAATAGATACGGATACAATCATAAGGACGAACAGGACATTCACTGGCGACAGGAGCAAATCTCCTAAAGTTGTCCTGAAGGAATGTGTCTCCGCTCTTCCAGACAATGCCATATTCATCGCCAATACACCATGCTTTGAATTCTGGGTGCTTTTGCATGTCCTGAAGACTTCAAGGTATTATGAAACCGGGGCTGATGTCATTGAGCAACTTCATAAATATGATTTGCTTAAAGACTATTCAAAAACCAGGAAGTATTTTACCCAGGAAGGCAATGATATATACAAACGGTTGAAACCATATTTGGCGACAGCAATAGCAAACAGCAAGGCTACAGGAGAATTCGATTATGAGAATCTGGAGAAAGGCTTCTGCAGTATGCATAAATTGCTCTTCGGATTGAATATTGATGCTGCAGTCCGGGAAACTGGGCTGTAAGCAACGCGAGTTCGATGGATTTTAATTTATTGAAAATCATCGAACTTCCGTTAAGGAACAGGACGGAAGTCCTGCGACGGGCCCCCAGCGAGGTCGTGAGCGGTTCATGAGAATGTCCGGTGGACATTCGAAAGCGAGCAGAGTTGGGGGCGCCCCTTGAAAAGGGGCTGTCGCCACAGCGACTGGGGTTTAAGATAATTGGATTTCGAAGAAATCCATAACGACTGTTTGACGAATTCCTTAGTCCTGAACAGCATAAATTCGTCGAGCTGACATTAAATATTACCCCATTCTAATCTGACCTCCGGAGACAAACGCCCATTAGAGCAAGTCACCAGCCGTCAAAGCCGGCCGGTGACTTACTCTAATAGGCAGAACGGAATCGGAGCCATGCATTCTATGGACTAATGCATACCACCCCTCTTTAAGGAAAGTCAGGGCACAGGGACTATTTCAGGTCCATGCTCCTGGCTATGCCCATCTGCAGGCCACGGAGTTCGGCGATACCGCGCATCCTGCCGTAGTAGGAATACCCCGGGTTGGACTTGCGGCCGAGGTCGTCGCACATCTGGTGCCCGTGGTCCGGACGTACCGGGATGGACACCTTCCTGCGCTGCTGCACCTCGAGAAGGGCCTTCATCATGCCGTACATGTCCACGTCTCCCTCAAGATGGTTGGCCTCGTAGAAATCGCCCTCGGCATCCCTCTTGGTGCTGCGGAGATGGACAAAGCCCACCCTGTCCCCGAATTCGTACATCATGGAGACCAGGTCGTTGTCCGGACGCACCCCGAAAGAACCGGTGCACAGGCAAAGGCCGTTGGAAACATTAGGCACAGCCGCAACCAGCTTCCTGAAATCCTCCGCCGTGGACAGGATACGCGGCAGCCCGAGGATAGGATAAGGCGGGTCGTCCGGATGGATGACCATCTCAACCCCGCACTCGTCGGCAACAGGACATACCTCCTTCAGGAAATAGATAAGGTTCCCGCGCAGCTTATCGGCATCCACCCCGTCGTAGCGGGCGAGGGCCTCGCGGAACTGGTCGAGGGTGAAACTTTCCTCGCTGCCAGGGAGCCCGGCAATCATGTTCCTCGTAATCAGCTCTATCTCGGCCTCATCCATCTGGCCGAAACGTGCCTTGGCCTTGGCAATCTCCTCCTCCGTGTACTCTTTCTCCGCACCTTTCCTCTTCAGGATGAAGAGATCGAAGGCCACGAAGGCCGCACGTTCGAAGCGCAGGCCGCGGGAGCCGTCCTCCATCTCGTAGAAAAGGTTTGTCCTTGTCCAGTCAAGCACCGGCATGAAGTTGTAGGTGACGCACTTTATGCCGCATTCCGCAAGGTTCCTTATAGACTGCTTGTAATTCTGGATATATTTCTGGAAATCACCTGTCTGCGTCTTGATATGCTCGTGTACGGGTACACTCTCGACAACACTCCAGACCAGTCCGGCGTCAGCTATCATCTTCTGACGCTTCCTTATCTCCTCCACCGGCCACACTTCGCCGTTGGGTATGTGGTGCAGGGCATGGACTATGTCCGTAACACCGGCCTGACGGATAAAGCTCAGGCTCACAGGGTCATCCGGTCCATACCAGCGCCAGCTTTCTTTCATCAAATACATAATCTTCATCTTTTTTCAGTAATCCGGAAACGGCATCATATAGAGAAGGAGTCGAATCCGCCGTCTACCACGGCCACGGTCCCGGTCACAGCCTTCGAGGCATCCGAGGCCAACCAGTGGAGAGTGCCGAGGAGCTCCTCAGGCTCGAGGAACCGCCCGATAGGGGTATGGGCCAGGATGGTGTGGGAACGGTCGGTGAGACTCCCGTCCGGATTGGTGAGCAGGGTCCTGTTCTGGTTTGTAAGGAGGAACCCCGGAGCAATCGCATTCACCCTTATGCCCTCCCCGAACTTCATCGCCAGCTCGGCGCAGAGATATTTTGTCCAGTTTGCCACCGCAGCCTTGGCGACACCGTAACCTGCCACCCTCGTAAGCGGACGCAGGGCGGACTCGCTCGCGAAGTTAATTATGGAGCCGGACTTCTGCGCGGCCATGGCCCTGGCGAAGACCATGGTCGGGATGATGGTCCCGAAAAGGTTCAGTTCCGTGACCTTCTTCACCGCAGCTATGTCCAGGTCGAAGATGGTCTTGTCCGGCGGGACAGTGGCGGAAGCCATATTGCCGCCAGCCGCGTTCAGAAGGATGTCGATACGGCCGAAACGCTCCATTATCCTGTTGTAATTGTCCTCAAGGACAGCCTTGTCGAGGACATCGGTAGGGAAGAACACGGCCTCTCCCCCATCGGACTCTATTTCCGAGATGATGGATGCAGCCAGCTCCGAAGTGCGCCCCAGGTCCAGGAGCACTACCTTGGCCCCCTGTGAGGCGAAATACTTGACGATGGTCGTGCCGAGGATCCCGCAGGCCCCGGTCATGACAACGACTTTTCCTGAAATGTCGAATAAATTGTCCATTGCGATATTGAAAATTTTACGGAACTGTCACTGAAGCAATTCCGGTTAAATCCCTGTAAAAAGCCCGGAAACTCCCTCCGTTTTCCGCTTTCCGGGGGCACAATGGTTGTGCACGTGCACAAAATTAAAAATTATTTTGGTTATTTTACAAAAAAATACAATATTTGGTAAGATTATCCGTGACAATACCCCGTGTAGCCCTACCGGCCGGAGGGCAGAACCCGAAGTGGAGGGACCTGCCCCTGTTCATAATCCAGATCCCCGGCTGGACCCGGGCTGACTCTTCAGGGCAGTCTTGCGGACAGTCAAATCCCTGGCGGGAACAGCCTCCCCGTATTCAGGGACAGGCTCTTTAACACAAAAACAGCAGCTTATGGCTAGGCAGGTCAAGATAAAGGATATAGCTAGGATGGCCGGGGTATCCGCCGGCACGGTGGACAGGATACTTCACAACAGGGGGAATGTTTCCGGAAAAAGCAGGGAAGCGGTGGAGAAAGTGCTCGCGGAGACCGGGTACAGATACAATATACACACCTCCGCCGTCTCGCTGAAAAAGGCCTACAAGCTGATAATAGCCATCCCCACAGCCATCAGGGGCGAATACTGGGGCACGGTCAAGAGCGGCATAGAACATGCCCTGGACGAATATTCCGACATAACCATAGACTGCGAGTACGCCTTCTACAACCAGTTCGACATCTACTCCTGCCGGAACTCCTTCCGGGAGATACCGGAGAAGAAGCCGAACGCCGTCATAATCGGGGCCACCTTCGTCTCGGAGACAGTATCCCTCTGCAGGGAACTCGACGAGGCGGGAATCCCCTACGCGTTCGTGGACTCGGTAATCGAGCGCACGAGCCCGGCCGTCACATATTCCTCGGACCAGAACGCCTGCGGGCAGATAGTGGGAAGGCTCCTCAACCTCTTTACCCCGAAAGACGCCGAGCTCGCCGTGTTCGGCTCGAGGAGAATCGGGAACGAGAGGGCAAACAACTCCATGACCAGGATGAAAGGCCTGATGCAGTACTTCGGCAGCCTGAGCTACAGGAGGGTGATAAAAGAATCCAAGATATCCGTGCTGGAGCCGGAGGAGTCCAGGAAGGACATAATAAGGTTCATGGAAGAGAACCCCGGGGTAAAGGGGATAGCGGTGCTGAACTCCCGCGGCTATATAGTCGCCGACAGCCTCGCCTCCATCGGGGTAAAGGACATCCGGCTAATCTCCTTCGACCTCACGGACAACAACATACGCTGCGTCAAGGACGGCACCATCTCCGCCATAATATGCCAGAGACCTGAACTGCAGGGCTTCCACGCCGTGAAAGCCGTTATAAGGACCCTCCTCTACAACATAAAGGAGAAGAATGTCCTGCACTTCATGCCCACGGACATCGTGATAAAGGAAAACCTCCCTATGTACAAGGAAATCTATACGGACTGAAACAGACTGTGCGGGCTGAAGAGACTGTCAAGACCCCGGCAGCCCGCACAGGCGGTCATCCGGCCAGCCCTGTGACATCACCGGCAAGGGAACCCCCGCTGCCGAGGATGACGGCATAGCCCTGCGCGTCAAGAGTGTACCCGTCAGGTATTGTCAGGGTACCGGTGACGGAACTCCAGTCAACTTCCGTATAAAGGTGGATTACATTGCCGCCGGTACAGAAGCGGTCGAGGGCATCCAGGTCCACCGGGTCAGAAGATAGAATCTGCAGCAGCGACGCGGCATCCTCGGCAGAATAGACCCCAGGACGCCTGTGTATGACATCGGTCTCGGTCTCTGTGTTCCAGTCCACTATCTGGCATCCTATCCCGCCGGCGGCACCGTCCTGCACGGACAGCTGCATTCTCATGAACTGCCCTGCCTGGAGCTCAGTGACGTCGATCATGCCGGCAAGGGAGGCAAAGTAGGTCTTTTCCACCCCGTCGATCTCTGCAGTCACGATGAAATACCCCGGCTGCGTCTCGTCCGGCTGGTCACCGTCGGCTGCACCAGGATCGGTCCCGAATTCGAAAGGATGCAGGAAAAGCTCACTGTCAGCAACGGAATTGCCGGATGTCACATCCCATTTCCAGAGCAGGCCATTCTCCGGCTCCACATATCCGGTATCGCCGGACACAAGCCATACGTCCCCGTAGTTGCCCCCGTCGACCCTTTCCTTCATGGCGTCGAAAACGGAAGTGCGCGGAAGGTTCGGGAAGAGGATGCTGCACTGCTCTATCTGCGTACGGGACCCGTTTGCATCGATATGGGTGAGGCTCTCCAGACGGATCTTCGCCACCGGCCTGTAGAACAGCAGGCGCACGTATGAACCGTTGTCCTGGTATGACACAGGGCCCTCCTCGGCCACGATGAACTGCTCCAGGCCAGTATCCCTTCCGGTACCGAAAGTCACTGTACCCTGAGTCAGGTCAGTGTCAGACATATCAACTCCTCCGGACTCGCCGGAAGGGGAAGTCCAGGCATAGAAAGTGTGCCCGGCATCCAGTCCGTTCCATATCAGGGGCTGGCTGCCAGACTTCACGGCGAGCCTGCCTTCCACCCCGTCGGCAGCCTCGTAGACGGAGATGACATCCTCGCTCCCATCCACATGGCTGCATATTGAAATGTCCCCGAACACCGCGCTGGACGAACTGTTTATCATTATGAAGTCGTCCTCGTTGAAGTCCCCGGCCTTTGTGGCCGGACCGGTCTTCCTGACGGCCCCGCCGAAGACCACATCAAAGTCACCGTCCGGCACGGACGATGCGCCGTCCCGGCTGCAGGACACCGCGGACACGGCTGCGAGCACCGCGGCGGAAAACAATGTCAGATATCCTAATCCTATTTTTTTCATATCAATCCGAATTATCAGGCACCGTACGGACTTGACCCGGGAACGGGAAGTTCCGCCGGCCGCCCGCACTGCAATCAATAATGGATATTCCCGAGCTCTCCCGTGAAATCGTATCCTCCGGAATTGTTTACGGTATTGCCGGAAGAGTAATCCTTGTCCGCACGTCCGGCAAAAAGTCCTATGAAGTAAAGGTCATCGGCTGCCGGGGTTATGGAAGTCTCGATATCTCCCCTCACATCCACTCCCGACACGTCAGTATCGGCTCCGAAAATCTGGCCGAACGCCCCGCCGATGGCATAATAGGAGTTCTCGTAAGGCGTGAAATCAGGTTCATAGTCATGCCCGTACACAGTTCCCATGGAAACGCAGTCAGACACGGAAGAGGCATAATAGGAATAGCCTACCAGGCCGCCGGTATAGGAACGGCCCTCCCCGTTGGTAGTATTGTCCAGAGGGTAGGCAAGGCCCCCTGTCACCTCGCAGGAAGCCACGGAACCGGACAGGGAGACTGCAGAGGAGGCGGCGCCGGAACCTTCTTCCGCACCCCTCAACATACCTATCAGGCCACCGGTGTACATCAGCACGCCCTGGGTCTGGGAGGCATCCACTGTCGCCGAAAGCGTACAGTCCCTGACAGTCCCGGTACAGAGCCCTACCAGGCCTCCGACATAGCGGTCGCCCTCGGCATAGTCCGCACCGGCACCCTCCGGGAAGAGGCAGCGGCATCTCACGGTTATCTCGACAGGGTCGTCGTCATCCATAAGGGCAACCCCGCTGATACTCCCGGAAGACTGTCCCACAAGTCCGCCTATATGTACCCGTCCTGGAACATTGTCCGACTCTACCGTTACACTGACAGTGCCCCCGAGACTTACGCCTATGACATTTCCGGCACTGTTGCCGGTCAAGGCCCCAAGGTTGCAGACTCCGCTTCCGGACGGAGTGACGGATATGGATATGTCCTTCAGGCGGAGATTGTTCATGACAGCGGAAGCCGAACTGGAAGGAGAGAGTATCCCCGCATTGGCGATACCTGTCCCGGAGACAGAGCCCCCTACAATCCCGAGGTTGCTCACCCTGCCGTTCATCTGGCTGAACAGGGCGGAGCCGGATATATTCTTTATGTAATGATAGTTCCCGTCCAGGACTGCACCGTTAGGCAAGGTCTGCGGAGTGAAGCTGTTGTTCTGGAAATCCAAGTTACGCAGGAGGACGGAGCCGTTGTCATCCTGGGCGATGATGGGCACCCCTGCATTGCTTACGTATTCGTCACCGTCATGTATCGCCTCGAGCATGGCGTCTATCTCTTCCGTATTCAGGAGGATATCGTCAGAAGTGTCATCCGGGTCCGGCCACCTCTCCTCTTCGTCGGCCTCGTCCACATTGCCGGAGCCTGGATTTATCTGGAGCGTATAGGAGGTACCTGCCTCCAGGTTCCCGAGGTCTGCCAGGTCAGTAAGGCTGAGGTATGCAAGGCCGTAGCGGTAGGTGATGTCGATATTGCTGTAGTCTCCGGGAGCGAGATAGAAAGTCACGCTTCCGTCACCGGAGCTCTGCCCCTCCACATGGTTTCTCCCGCCCGGGCGCAGGGACGCGTCGGAAGTTATGAAAGAGAACGACAGTTCATTTTCCGTCCTGGTCAGGGAAAATGCGTCCCGTATCCCGTCCATCTCGAGCCAGAAACTCTGCTCATTCTCCGTAAGTCCGCTGACCGTCAGCATGGTACACAGGTGCCCGAACTCCAGGTGCACCGCACCTCCGTAAGGAACATCCGAGATTTCCGCATACAGCGGGTCGGCCTCGGACTGCAGCTCGTCCAGCACCCTGGCAGTCTCCGAGACGAGGATTCCGGAAGAATGGGAGAGGTAATATGCCCTGAAAGTCGCCTTTTCGGCATCCCACGGCCACATCATTGGTGAAGACGGGATTCCAGAGTCCTCGCTCTCCTTGGAAATCCATTCCCCGTCGCTCCCGAGTTCAAGGCAGTCATAACTTGTGGTCTGTGTCCCGTCCACAAGGGTGAAATCCGCCTGCACATGGATGACGTCGCCCGTCTCGAACGATTCCCCGCCGTGGGCAACCTTCGTGTCCGCCGGGAGCCCATCCACCGGAAGGACCTCCATGACGAACTTCACAGGCTCGTCCCCGTCACGGGAAATGCCGTGGTCTTCTGTCAGATTCTCCTCCGTGCACCCGCACAGGATGCCGGCCAGGAGAAGAGATATTGTACTGAACCTTTTCATCTGATACATAAGTTGCTCCTCCTGCTCAGAATATCAGGGCGGAAGAAATATTGTTCTCGCAAGTCACGTCCGCGGTACGCTCCCCGGTGAGCCCGTCCGGAGAAGAAGAGGTCCCGAGAAGCAGGCCGTTGACCTTGTTCCCCGAGATAGTGCCGGCTTCGGCGCTGCCGGCGATGGCCCCGGCCGGTCCGGCGGTCTCCAGCCTGATGGAGGTGATGTCGCACATCGAGATTTCCCCTCCTGTCATGCTCAGGACCACGACCCCGGCAGGGGTAGTGCTGTCCGTGGTTATGTCAGGACTGTCAATGTTCAGGTCCGTTATCTTGCCGCCCTCGCCGAGGACACCGGCGAATGTGCATCCGAGACCGCTGAGGGTATGGTTCCTGCCGTCGAACTCGTCATACAGCCCGGACACGACGACATCCAGCTCCGATGCTCCGAAAAGCCCGGAGCAGTCGATGTCCGCAATCAGCTGGAACCGCCATTTCCCTTCTGTCATCTCACCGTAGTTGCTGAGTGCGGCAATGACGTCATCCCCTTTGTCCCCGGCGGTGTACCTGTTGTACATCGCCGCCCAGGTCCCGAAGTCAGGTCCCGTCCCTATGCCGTATGTGCCGCCCAGCTCGACAGTGCCGCCGTCGGTCCATAGCAGTATCTCATAAGGACGGACAGTAGGGACTGTCCCGCTCATGCTCACGTTCACAGGATACCGCCACCCTCTTTCAAGAGGATCCAGTTCCGAATAGATGCGCTGGAGCTCGCCATGATTGTCGGTCATCTCTATGTAGTCGACCTCCGCCCCTTCAGGAAGTATGACTGAATAGCACACCGTCACGGGATCCCCGTTCTCTGTATAGCTGACATCCGTCCTCCTGGTCGCAAGGAAAGCGGTTTCCGCAGCATCGTCCTGCTCCAGCACAAGGTCTATGCTTCCGGCGTCCATATCCTTGGCCACCCGGGCCGACAGGCCGTGCTTCAAGACTACCCTGACCTGGAGGGAAGCATCCGTATCCTCCTCCGCAGCCGTTTCGAACCCTGTCCCCGGCACTATTATCAGCATCGAGAAGGCATGCACGAAACTGAGGTATATCCTTCCCTGGGTAATCTGTCCGGTCCCGGCCACGAGGACATCCTCGACACTCCCGTCCTCCCGGTATATGTCCACTGTCTCGCCGTTGTCGGCAGAATAGGGATAATACGCGAAAGTGTACCTGAAGTTGTTCGGATATTCAACATTCAGGGCCTCGTTCCTGAAGCAGTTTTCCGCGCTGGAGTAGACCAGGGGCAGGTTGGAATACCCGCCGTCCGCCCCGGTCTCGTCCCGCAGGGAATAGAATCCTATCATGTCCCCTTCGGAGAAGTCATAATCCGAGTCGTATGAGCCGAATTCATCCTCCACTGTCCTGGTATCCACCGTGACGGCTCCGGCTATGTCGGCCACTATCTCGAGAGCGCCCCCGCCGGTACCGGCGCCAGGCATGTCGCTGCAGCCCTGGAGCATCCA
Organism: Candidatus Cryptobacteroides merdigallinarum; assembly: GCA_017694655.1. GTDB lineage: Bacteria > Bacteroidota > Bacteroidia > Bacteroidales > UBA932 > Cryptobacteroides > Cryptobacteroides merdigallinarum. Next base: position 8,515 of record JADIMQ010000117.1, on the reverse strand, counting down.
CGGCACAAGGCCCGCAGCCACAAGATATTTCCTGAAAAATACTTTCATCGCATTACCCTTTTATTCAATATTGCCCGGCTGTCCGCTTCCGGACTGGTCTTCCCCGGAGCCCTCTGTCCCCGAGCCGCTTCCGCCGTCACCGCCGTCCGGGTCCTCCCCGCCGGTATCGGGTTTCTCGACAAGGTCGGCCTTGTCGCTGAAGCCATAGACCGTATAGCCGTTGAAATCCATAACGAAGGCATCGTCCTTGAACAAAGGCATGGCAGCGGCGCCGGTTTCATCGCCGATGTCCCTGTAAAGCACGAATGTCCATGTTCCGGACTCATCATCCACCGTCCCGAACTTGTTCAGGACAGCCTCGTCCTTGGGGTCCTCGTTATAGGCAGAGACGAGACTGCTGTAATCGGCCACCGTGTAGACTCCCCTCTGCTTCGCCGTGATGCCGATATTGTCCACCTCTTCCCATTTCCTGATATAGACAGGCATGAAGACAATCTCCACGTCATCTGCCGTACCGGACAGTCTCGCACGCAGGGTCAGGTGCCTCCCCGCATCCAGCCCGGTCATCTCGACAGGGGTGTCCGTATCGCCCTCATCCACCATGTACCGGTTCAGGGGGCCTTCATACGTATTCCCGTCGAACTCTATGCCCAGCCTCGGCCAGGCCTCGTCCGAGAATGTCTGCGGAGGAAATATCCAGGAAGGGAACCCGTATGTGCTCCCGTCCTGGGTCAGGACCCCCTCGTAAAGGATGACATCCCCGTAATCGCCGCCGGCGGATACAGTCCCGGACGCGCGGTTGAAGCTTTCCGATGCCGTCTTCACGTTCTTGAGGGTGACCGTCACTGTCTTTCCGTCCAGGTCTATGCCGTCGCTGTTCACGCTTATCTCCACAGATATCTTTGACATCCTGTGGTAGAGGGAGAAGTCAACCGTACCGTTCCCGGAACCGGAGGCCACGGTCCTGCTTCCCCAGACGATGTCAGGCACGGACCCGTCCTCCACGGAAGCCGCGGAATATTCATCGCCGAGGGCCACAGTCCCTGTCTCTGTCCCGTCCGGGAGATTGTCGAGAGAAAAGAAGTAGCTGTTGTCCGAGCTGCGCGGGCTGAGGTCGCTCCACCTGAGGAACCTGAAGGCCCCGCTGTCCTCGACAAGCGGGTAGCCGGTGGATCCAGTAAAAGAAACCTCGCAGATACTCTTCGTGTCCGGGGCAGAATAGTAGACGAGATGATAATCCCCCGTCACAACCTCCCCGTCCCCCGTTATGCTCTTCACCGAAGCCGGGGCGCCAGCCTCGACGGAAGCGGTAAGGCACACCCTGCCGTCGCCGGAGACGTCCGCCTCCCCGTCCTCGCGGGAACAGGCGGCAAGGAGGGCGCAGGCCGCAAAAATGAAAATTGAAATATATCTGTCCATGATTTCCGATTTTATGGTTCGCTGCTGACAGGGGTCAGGTCTATTTCAGTGTAGGACTCGTTCCACGGCATCACTTCCGCCCCCACGAGTACAGGCTCAAGGGTCTCGCTGTCAGCCGTGAGCCGGAGCACGGTGATGCTTCCCTGCATCATGTCGATATTGCTGTCCTCCGGACGGAAGACGTAGGACTTCTCCTCGACCTTCCACCGGCCCATGTCACCGTCCTCGAAACCCGTGATAGTGTTTATCGAGAGCGTGAGAAGATTCTCCTGGGTACGGATCTGCTGTACCGGCACTATAGCCGCATACATGCACGTCTGGTACGTCCTGCCGTTCTCCACGACAACCTCGTCCTTGCCCGGCAGCCTGTACATGGTTATGTTCTGCCTGCCGCCTGCCGAAGTCCCTGCCACTGTATGGCAGCCGTAGTTTTCAATGGACTCCGTGTAGCTTGTGCTGTAGGTCACATACACGTCGTTCAGCGTGACGCCGGCGACAGTGCTGGTCCCGTTGCCGTCCCAGTCGTCCCCCGGGAAGCCGCTGTCCTCGTCAGCCTCCGCCACCGGCAGCCGGAGCTCCATCCTTATCATCGAGAACACGTGCCAGAACCGGAGTTTCAGCAGGTCGTACCTTTCGCTGAGGGTCTTGCGCGTATGGGCAAGGAGCAGGTCGGCCGACCAGAAGTTTTCCTGGGTGCTCTGGTCCGTGGCCACGGCGTCGAAATGCCGGTATTTCATCGGATAGCAGGCCGCCTCGAAAACGAATGCGCTCGAGGTGGGCACTATCGCGTTCCAGTCGAAGCCGCCGTCCTCGTCCACCCGGTCAGCGTCGCCGTAGCTGCTTCCTTCAAGCAGGGGGTAGAAATTCGGCTCATTGTCGTCCCAGGCCACCCCTTCCTTCGTGTACACATATTCGTAATATGACCCGGAACCGTCAGTAAAGTCCGGAGCCGAATAGTTCACGGTGTTCGCCACCCGGATAACGGAGCGGTCCAGGATGAAATCATTGTGCAGGTATTCGTCCCCGGCCGCCCTGGATGCCTGTGACACTCCGGACGGACCGCTTTCCACGACTGCGGCTATTCCCGGAGGCATCAGGGACGGTCTCCGGCCCCTGCTCGTCAGAAGAACAGGCGCAGCACAGCAGCGGGAGCGCGAGTACCATATTCTTGTAAATCTTCATCTTCGTATCCTTGTTTGAAGCCGGGAGCGGAAAAGCCCGCCCCGGGCCAGTTTCGACATCATGCTAAAGTTCCGTTATGGAACCGCTTACCGGAGGGAGCTCCTCCCACGGGTTTATCATACCGTAAATGCCGTCGTATATCTCTATCTGCTCCAGGCTCTTCACATTCACGTGTACATCCACGTGCGTGCAGCGGAACAGGGAGTTCAGCGGCCCGTCCCCGTTGGTGAGCCCGGCGTCCCTGAACAGGTCCCCGTCCCCGGAGTCCCCGGTACCGATCTTCAGGCTGACGGAATACTCCTGCACGCCTGAAATCTCGTTCCGGCTCTCCGTAAGATAGAAAGGAGGCAGGGTCACCGAGGCCCCGGACGCTACGGTCACCCTGTCAAAGGTTGCCTCGTAAGGCGAGTGCACCGCGTCCGAAGGGATGGTGTAGTCCGTTATTATCTCCTTGTCCACCAGGGATGTCAGCCACCTCGTGTCCACCCCGTGAGGGTAGAGCCACGAAAAGGATGCTACCTGGTTCACCGTTATGCCCGAAATCCCGAGGGTGAGGCCGGTGGCCATGTTGTTCTCGAAAGTGAAGGTGAACTTCACGGCCGCGGCCGCCACATAGAGCGTCCCGCAGTCGACATTGACGTCGCGGACAGTGTAGCTGTACGACGAGGACATCGGGAGGCTTTCCGCCGACTGGAGGTACTCCGGAGTTATGCCTTCATAGTTCTCTATCCTGTCCCTGAGTCCGTCCGGATCGTCAAGGGCAAGTCCGTCAAGGTCTTCCACATTTGCCAGCAGGAAGATGGTCTTGCTTTCGTTCTCCCTGACCTTGAAGGTCCTGGAGGAAACCTCGCTGACACCTTCGGTGCTGTCGTAGACGAGCCCGTTGTACTCCACATCGCCGTCCTGCCCGAAGATTATCACCCGGAGTGTGTATATCTTCTCCTTGTCAGGCACCTCGTCCCCGGAGCCGCTCCTGGTAGCCGCGATATCCATCGACAGCTCCACGGTCCCGTCCCCGGACAGTTCCCCGCCGCCCGGGTTTTCCGAGCAGCCGGCGGCCGCCAGCAGGAACACGGTGGCAGCCATATATGTCAGAGCCGTTTTCATCAGAGTTCCACGTTATTGTTCCTGACTGTCCAGTCGTTGATTATGATGCTTATGTCCTGCCAGGTATTGTCATTCAGCAGGAAGACCATGGACCAGAGGCTTTCCCTGTCGAGATACTCCTGGTCCGACATGTCGGGATACTTCTCGCTCTTGAGCAGAAGCAGATACTTGACAAGAGGTATGTCCACCACCTCGTCCTGCTGCTGATGGCTGTATATGACAAGGCGGGCATCGGCCGAAGCCATCAGCCGGGACACGGAAAATTCGGCATAGGCGGCTGACACGTCATCGCCGTCAGCGGATTCCCCTACATCCAGCCCGTCTCCGGAAGACCACGGCATATATGTAATGTCCTGGCCTGAAGTCTCCGGAGTATTGTCCGAGGACAGGAGGTAGTTGTTGCCGGTGATGTATATGTCGAATTCATCTATGTCGACCGGGTCCGAGCCGGAATATGCCTGCTGGAGGACCAGGCGGATATTGTTGGTATCCTTCATCAGGTGGAGGGTCACATCCTTGTACATCTCCCCTTCTACAGTGGCGTCTACCGTCCCCCAGAAAAGGTCGTGGAGAGACTTGTCGGAAACATAGTTCTCATGTGACATCTGCACTTCCAGGTCGGTCAGCACCGAACCTTCCGCCGGTTCAGTGACAATGGAGAAAGACCGTCCGGAGCACTCCACTCCGCCATAGGCCACAAACGTATAGTCCCCCTCCGGAAGGTCCAGGACCATACGGTAGCCGTCCGCCTTCAGCTCATCCCCGCTCCCGGTATATGTGCCGACATAATTGCCGTCCCCGTCGTAGACATACAGCGTCAGGCAGTGCATCTGCGCGGAAAAGGCGTCGGCATATTCCATGTTATAGTCATAGACGAACTGCAGGGAGACTCCCCTCGGACAAGGATCCAGGTCCTCGTAGACACTGCAGGAAGCCAGCAGCACCGGTATCATAAGCCCGAAAATCAAATTCCGTTTCATATATCCAGGTCTTTTATTCATCAATTACAATTTCATATTCCCTGTCAACCCACGGCACCACGTCGACCGTCACCATCATGTACGAGTACTCGTCCTCCGTAGGGGTGTTGTCCGTAAGCCCGAAAGCGGTCACGGCCTCCACAGCTATCTTGTAGACATTGTTCCTGACCACGGCATATTTCATGGGACCGGGAACAGCGGAGGCATCCGCCCCGTCGTCGTTGTGGACAATCCTGTAGAAATAGTAGCATACGTATTCCCCGTCCACAGGTGTGTACTCGGTAAAGCCGGCATCGGACAGGGAAACCCCGTTGCTCTCCACCGCATTCCACGCCACACGCAGGTCCGCGTCCTGCTCCCCGGCCTCCCGGGTCATCTCCCAGGTACCGTACAGTATGCCGTCGTAGACATATATCTTCTCCTCGCCCTTCCCGAGGACGTCCGCCAGGGCCTGGTCGCAGCCGCTCCCGGCTACAATCTTGGCCTTGAAGGCTATGCCCGTGGAAACGGACCACACCTGGGACTCCCGGCTCGGGGCCGCATTCTCGGTTATGTACCTCCATATATGGTAGCCGACGGTGTTCCCGGCATCCCCGCCCCATACGTTGTCCTCCTCGGTGTCCTCGAGGGCGGAGAGGTCCGTCCATTCCCAGCTGTCCGGGTCCTCGATGTTCGAGTAGTAGTAGCCGGACTTGCTGTCCCAGCCCCCGGAAATGTCCAGCTTGTATTCTGCCCCGGTGTCCACGACGTAGTTGTCCTGCGTCTCCGCACCGCAGAGCGTGATGCCAGAGAGATTCTCCCCGGCCACCCGGCGCAGGTAGTAGAAGCTGCGGCCGACATTGAAGAAGGCGGCGGAGTCGAGCCGTATCATGACCCCGGGATTGTCGGTATCGTCAGGATCGGCGGCGCTGGAGGACACGGGATAGGTATTGTCCGTCCGGACTGTCCGGTAGTCCACCCTTGCCACAGACCTTTCGACCTGTATATCCTCCCCGACAAGGGGGAAGGGGTCCGACACCGAACGGTAATCGCTCCAGTCGTCGGGAAGTACGGAGGTGTACATCCTGGCATTGGACATGATGAAATGGCCGTCGGTCCAGGCAGGGTCTTCGGTGAAGTCCTGCAGGGTATGCTCCATGTCCTTGAAGTCGGACGGCAGGGTACCCTCCGGTGTATTCACTGCAAGGGACTTCAGCTTGTCAGTAGGGTTGCAGAACACATAGACATGCACTTCCTCCCCGGCATGGTCCTTCAGCTGGCGGAACGGGACAGGGATAACGAAATCCAGGCCGTCCCCGGAAGTCTCCAGGAGGCCGGCGGCTATGTTGTTGTCCTGTGTGTCGGCAATCAGGAGGAGAACCTCGGCTATGGCGTTCTCCCTGTCCTTGCCCGGCTCGGTCCCGTCGTCAGAGGTCACATAGCCGTCCGACGGGTCCCCGGTATTGCTGCGCGTGCGGACTTCCCCGGAGGAGAAGCTCAGGCCCACGTCCATGTAGACGCAGTCCTCCTGTACCGGGGAGCTGTCCGGCTCAAGGTCCGGTTCACCCGCACAGGCAGGCAGCAGGGCGGCTGCGCACAGCAGGAATGAATATCTGAAAACTTTCTCCATGGCATATTCCCCCTATTCCAGTGCTGCCCTCCTTATTCTCTCCAGGCACTCGGCGGCCTCGGCCACGCCCTGCTCCCCGGCTTCGGTGACATACTGCTCCGCAGTGGCGTAGTCTCCCTTGAGCGCAGCCAGCAGACCGCGGGCATATACGGCCTCCGGGCCCTGACCGGCCTTCCCGAGATACTTTTCCGCAGACTCAAGGTCCTCCTTGTACATGGCGACATTGGCCGCATTGAGGTTGGCTACCTCGTCGTTCGGGAAGAGGTGCACCATTATTTCCACAAGTTCATTGTACTCGTCGCTCCCCTCCTCGTAGGTCGAGGCAATCTGGTACATCTCGTACAGGTTCAGCTTGCCCGGGGTGGTCTCGAGCAGGCGTTTCATCTCCTCGACATCGGTATAGGTCCTGAGCACGTATTTCACCTCGTAGTCGGAATGCCTCAACGCAGGATAGCATATCTGCAGCAGGTATTCGTACGAACTGCGGTGATTCTCCTTTATCTCCCTTTCCTTCAGGTCCGGGTCCATGTCCCTGTCTATCAGCTCCAGTATGGCGTCCCTGTCCGGGAGGGAGGAAGCCGCCACGAAATCCCTCAGGCCCTCCCAGTCCTCCGGCTCGTAGGAGGTTGAGAAAATCTCGGCCGGGAAGCCGTACTGCTCCCTGACATACTCCATAAGGGCCTCGGTCCTGCCCTTGGCAAGTCTCGTGTTGTTGCTGTACGGGCTTTCAGGAGAGGCGAAACCCTTTATGCTGATGCCCACGATACGGGCGTCCGGGTCGTTCTCCACGGCGTCGATAGTGCTGCGTATCTTCGCCAGTTCGGCAGGGTTGTCCCTGTATTCAGGATAAATGACGGTCTGGCTAACAGGGAAATCTATGAAGGCAGAGCCGGTTATGTCCCGCACCTTGGTCATCTCCACAGGAGGCGACACATAGACGAACATCGGGACGAACGGGCTGTAGAGCATGTTCTCCCCGGAAGTGAGCAGCTCGCTGCACCCGCACACCTCGTTGCTGACGGCAAGGTCGGCATACTTCATCCACGGCTCGTAAGGTACACTCACCTCGTACAGGACGGAAGAAAGCTTCTTCTTCCGGTAGAAATACTTGCCCTCGGCGGCAGTGCCGTTGCGCTGCTGGTAGAAATACCGGTTCCGGCCCACAAGCCATATCTCCGGGAGACGGCTCACGTTGCCGGCCGTGTCGCGCAGCTCCGGTGTCAGGATTACCTCCCTGTTGGACTTGACCTTCAGCCCGGAGACATCCAGGGAGAAGGACACGAAGACCTTGTCCCCGTTGAGGTAGACATCGGTCGCACCCACTGTCACCTGCCCGTCCAGAATCGTGGTCTGGGCATCGGCCCCCGCCGCCATGAACAGAAGCGGCAATATCGTATACAGTATCTTTTTCATGAGAACGGGATTTTAGAATGAATATACCAGGTTTATTGCAGCCTTTGTAGGACCGAAATAGTGGTGGTCCCCATGTTCGAGCAGGTCTCCGCAGACTGCGCACGGATAACGGTCATAGACGGTATAGGCATAGCCCACCCCTATCTCGAATTCAAGGTTCCAGTGACGGGACAGGGCCCAGGAATAGCCGTAGGCCACCCCGGCCCCCACGAACCAGCCCTGTACGCGGTTGTCGGAAAGTACCGAGAAGTCAGAACCGAGAAACCTGATGTCGTTCTGAAGATTTCCGAAATTATACTGGCCTCCGAGAAGATGGAAGCCGAAGAAATGCCCGATAAACTTGTTGCACAGCCAGTAGCGTCCCTCGGGCTGCACGAGCCAGTGTTTCCAGCGCTGCTCGCGCGGCATGATCCAGTTGTTGTAGTTCGCCGATGCCTCCAGTGTCCATTTCGGGGACAGGGCCACTTCCGCGCCGAGATTTATTGTCGCGGTAGCGTCATAGAACAGGTTAGTCTTGACAGCAAAGTCCTGTCCGGAGGCCGTCAGTGGAGATAGGAGTCCACCCCCCCCACAGCAAAAATGAGAATTATGCAAAAACGGAGAGCCTTTTTCATGATGAATCGGATTTAAAGATTAATTCCCGTCTTTTTTTATCAAGAAGCTGTTGAAATTCCTGAAAAATGGCAACAGCGGTGTCGGTCCGGCGACAAACCGGAGACCTGCACCTGAAAAGTCCGTAAATGGATTTTTATCAAAAATTTAAAACAGCTTCTGACTCACATTCAATATTGCAAAGGTACCTATT
>JADIMQ010000116.1 GCA_017694655.1 Candidatus Cryptobacteroides merdigallinarum | reverse complement strand
CTTTATTCATGTGCCATTCTACGATAGTCTGGCAAAGGTAAATTCAAATCGGCGCGCTCGTCCCATCCTTGTAATTACCTATACTTCAATATTTTCAAAGAACTTTTGCGGTTTTTTACCGGACACTAATGTTTTCATGTCAAAAATATCCGTTATCCCCGGCAATCCCGGAGCCGGGCCCCGCACGGCGAGGAATACGGGAGCATACCGACGCACCCTGCCGATAAACGCGACGAACCATCCGATTCACATCGGATGGGCGTCTACAACAATTAAAAGGATCTGAACATTCTACTAAGTCCGGAAACCGTTGCCGGGCTTGACCCCGGCTGTTCCCCAACAACTTAATTAAACTTTATGGCCTACTTGTTAATTAATCTTCTTTTGCAAAGGTAAGGGCAATTTCCTGTCCCCGCAATCCCCACTTGTTGTGATTTTCCGGCCGGTCCCGCGAGGAATGCGCAGAGACCTGTCAGAACAGCAGGGCCACCCTGTAGACCACGAACGCCGCCACCCACGCCAGCACAATGGTATATACCGCGGAGAAGATGGCCCATTTCCAGCCCCCGGTCTCCGCCATGATAGCCCCGAAAGTGGCGATGCACGGGAAATACAGGAGCACGAAGACCATGAACGCCAGGGCCGCCGCCGGGGTTATGGAGTTCAGCAGGGCCTGCTGCAGCTTTGTCTCCCCCGTGTCAGTCTCGACATCGTCCCCGATACTGTACATGACTCCCATCGAGCTTACCACCAGCTCCTTGGCAGCGACACCGGAAAGGATGCCCACACCCATCTGCCAGTCGAAGCCGAGAGGCTCCAGGACAGGCTCGATGGCCTTCCCTATATGCCCGAGGAAAGAATTTTCCTGCCGGGCGATCTCGTCCGGATAGTCATTGTGGTTCGGGAAATACCCCAGGAACCAGATTATAATGGAACTTATCAGGATAATGCCAGTAATCTTGTGCAGGTACTGCTTGCCCTTCTCCCAGGTATGGCGCAATATGGACCTGGAGGTAGGCACCCGGTACGGAGGCAGCTCCATCACGAAAGGCAGGTCGTCGTCCTTGAAGAAACGGCTCATCACCTTCGCGGAAAGTATTGCAAGGACAATCCCCAAGGCATAGATGCCCAGCAGCACCAGGCTCCCGTAGTGAGGGAAGAAAGCCCCGGCAATGAGGATGTACACCGGCAGCCTTCCGGAGCAGGACATCAGCGGCACTATGAGGATGGTGATAAGCCGGCTCTTGCGGCTCTCGATGGTCCTTGTCGCCATTATCGCCGGCACATTGCACCCGAAGCCCATTATCATAGGGATGAAAGACTTGCCGTGGAGCCCCATCTTGTGCATCAGGCGGTCCATAATGAAGGCTGCCCTCGCCATATATCCGGAATCCTCCATGAGGGAGATGAAGAAATACAGCAGGACAATGTTCGGCAGGAAGACCAGCACGCTGCCCACTCCCCCTATTATCCCGTCCACGACCAGGTCCTTTACCATACCGTCAGGCATGACCGAGGATATGAAATCCCCGAACTTCGCCACGAGCCAGTCTATCCACTGCATCGGATATTCCCCGAGGATGAATGTCCCGGAGAACACGACGTACAGCAGGAGGAAGAATATAGGGAAGGCAAGCCACCTGTCCGTGACAATGGCGTCTATCCTGTCCGTGACGGAACGGTGCTTCTTCACCACCGACCCGGGCTTCAGCGTCTCGGCAAGGGCCCCCTTCACGAAGGCATACTTCGCGTCGACGACAGCCGACTCCGTAGAAGTCCCCATAAGTGACTCGAACCTCTTCTGCTCCTCGAACCTTATGGCTATTATCTCGTCCTTGTTCGGCAGCGCGTCCACAATCCCGGCCACCTCCCTGTCATTCTCGAGGAACTTTATCGCGAGATACCTCGTCGAATACTTGTACCTTATGTCCGGGTTCTTCTGTATGGCGAGCTTCACCCGGTCGATGGACTGTTCGAGCTCAGCCCCGTGGTTTATATGGATATGGCGGGCAATCGAGGTGTCCGGGTTCTCGTACAGCTCTATCACCTTGCCGAAAAGGTCCGGGATACCGTCCCCGGTCCGGCTCACGGTAGGTATCACCGGCATCCCGAGCAGCTGGCCAAGGGTCACGATGTCCAGCTCGTCGCCCTTGGCCTTCAGCTCGTCGAACATGTTCAGGGCCAGCACCACCCGCAGGTTCATGTCTATGAGCTGGGTCGTAAGGTACAGGTTCCTCTCGAGGTTGGAGGCGTCCACCACATTTATTATTACGTCCGGGGTCTCCTCCACAAGGTTCTTCCTCACATACATCTCCTCCGGGCTGAAACCGGACAGGGAATACGTCCCCGGCAGGTCCACTATCACGAAATGGTATCCGCCGTAGTCGAAATGGCCCTCCTTCGCATCCACTGTCACCCCGCTGTAGTTCCCTACGTGCTCGTGGCTGCCCGAGGCTATGTTGAAGAGAGAAGTCTTCCCGCAGTTGGGGTTCCCGACCAGGGCCACCCTGATGATGTGCCGCCTCTGCTCCGCCAGGTCCTTCATCCTCCTGGCCAGGGCCCCGGCGTCGTCACAGTCATCGTCCACGATGCCCGGCAGAGGCTTCTGCCCGAGACTTTCCTTGGCCTCGGTCTCGCTGATGACCTCTATCATGTCGGCCTCTTCCCTCCTCAGGGAAATCTTGTACCCTATGATCTCGTATTCGATAGGGTCCTTCAGGGGAGCGTTCAGAATCACCTTCACCACATTCCCCTTGATGAACCCCAGTTCAAGTATCCTTTTCCGGAAGCTGCCGTGCCCGCTCACCCTGACCACGACCCCGCGCTCCCCGGTCTTCAGTTCTGATAATTTCATATAGCGGCTATTTCATCCATATCGGCCAGATTACCTGGCAAATCCGCCGCAAAGATAACTAAAATAAACTACCTTGTCATCACAATATATAATGAGTATCCGCCACTTCCGCCCCGCCTCCGCACACGGATGCCAGTCCCAGGCGGACAGCCCGGCAGGCAGTTTCGTCACCGGACATGTCAAGATTCACCAGACTCTCGTGGAATCAGGTATATTTTTTGTAAATTTGCGCCGTCGCTTAAATGTCATTGATAATGAAAGGAAAGGAATTTCTGAAAGAAACCTACAGCAATCTGGACAAAGGTTCACAGTATGTTGTATTCAAGATAAAGAAGTCGAGCTGGAAATTCTGGGCCGTTCTCGCCGGGATACTGATACTGGCCATAGCCCTGATAGTATGGCTGACACGTCCGGAACCTCCGCAGGAGGAAATCCCGATAGTAGAGACCGAGACGGTAACGACACAGGACGTGGAGCTCTACGGGGAATACCCGGGCACAATCCGCGCCCAGCAGTTCGTCGAGGTCAGGGCCCGCGTAGAAGGCTACCTTGAGAAGATGCTCTTTGAGGAAGGTACCTTCGTGAAGAAGGACCAGGTGCTCTTCATCATAGACCCGAGACAGTACCAGGCCCAGGCAGACAGGGCCAAGGCCATGCTGGAACGCAGCAAGGCCCTCGCGCAGAAGGCCGAGCGCGACCTGAACAGGATACGGCCCCTCTTCGAGCAGAATGCCGCCAGCCAGCTGGACCTGGACAACGCCATAGCGGCATACGAAAGTGCCAAGGCCGATGTCCTCATGAGCGAGGCTGACCTCACCCAGGACGAGCTCGCCCTGAGCTACACCACGGTACGCTCGCCCATCAGCGGATACATCAGCGAGAGGCACGTCGACATAGGGACCCTCGTGGGCCCTGGCGGACAGTCCCTGCTGGCCAACGTCGTCAAGAGCGATACGGTGCTCGTGGAGTTCAAGATGACCGACCTGGACTACCAGATAAGCAAGGCCAGGAATGTGAACATCGGCCAGAAGGACTCCACCAGGACATGGGACCCGTACATCACCATAACCCTCGCCGACAAGTCAGTCTACAAGTACAGGGGCCTCGTGGACTTCGCCGACCCGCAGGTGGATTCCCGCTCCGGCACCTTCTCGGTAAGGGCCGAGATGCCGAATCCGGACCATGAGCTCCTCCCGGGACAGTTCACCAACGTGACCCTGCTCCTCGATGTGAGGGAAGACGCCGTGGTCGTGCCGTCCAAGGCCATAATAACGGAAAAGAGCGGGGCGTACATCTTCGTCCTCCGGAACGACGGGATAGCCGAGAAACGCTTCATCGAGCTCGGTCCGGAGACCGGGAACAAGACCGTGGTTGAAAGAGGCCTGCTCCCGGGGGAAAGGATTGTGGTGGAAGGCTACCACAAGCTCACCCACGGACAGAAGGCAAGGACTGCCGGGGCATGAGCCCGCAGCCCTGCCGCCAGGTGTCCCGAATTGAAATTTAATCAGACGAGAAGATGAAATCCGACTTTTTTATTGACAGACCGGTATTTTCGACTGTCATTTCAGTGATAATAGTGCTCGTGGGCCTGATCGGCCTCACCCTCCTTCCGGTCGACCAGTATCCAGAGATAGTGCCGCCGGTGGTAAGGGTGACGGCCTCCTACCCGGGAGCCAACGCCCAGACCGTCGCCCAGGCCGTGGCCACACCTATAGAACAGGAACTGAACGGCACCCCGGGCATGCTGTACATGGAGTCCAAGAACACCAATTCCGGCAGTTTCACGGCCAACATAACCTTCGACATATCCAGCAACCCTGACCTCGCCGCCGTCGAGGTGCAGAACAGGGTGAAGCAGGCCGAAGCCCGCCTGCCGGCAGAAGTCGTGCAGAACGGCATCTCGGTGGAGAAGGTGGCCGCCAACAAGCTCCTCACCGTCACCCTCCTCACTGACGACCCCAAGTTCGACGAAATATACCTGAGCAACTACGCCACCCTCAATGTGCTGGACATGCTCAGGCGTGTACCCGGCGTAGGCCGCGTGTCCAACGTAGGAAGCCGCTACTACGCGATGCAGATATGGGTGCAGCCCGACAAGCTCGCGAGCCTCGGGCTCACGGTACAGGACCTCCAGGACGCCCTGAAGGACCAGAACAGGGAATCCGCGGCCGGAGTCCTGGGCCAGCAGCCTATCGAGAATGTGGATGTCACCATCCCGATAACGGCTACAGGGAGGCTTTCCTCGGTCAGCCAGTTCGAGAACATAGTCATAAGGGCCGGTCAGGACGGCTCCATAATCAGGCTCAAGGACGTGGCGAGGGTGTCCCTCGAGGCACAGTCATACAACACCGAGAGCGGTATCAACGGACGCAACGCAGCCGTAATGGATGTGTACATGCTCCCGGGGGCCAATGCCCTCGAGGTGGCAGAGAACGTGAAGAAGGAGATGGAGGAGATAGCCAGGTCCTTCCCGGAAGGCATCACCTACGACATACCTTTCGACATGACCACCTACATCTCGGAATCCATCCACCACGTGTACAGGACCCTCTTTGAAGCACTACTGCTCGTGATACTCGTGGTCTTCCTCTCCCTGCAGAGCTGGCGCGCCACCCTTATCCCGGCCATCGCAGTGCCGATATCCCTCATAGGGACCTTCGGGGTGATGCTCATATTCGGGTTCTCCCTGAACATGATGACCCTTCTCGGGCTCATCCTGGCCATCGGTATAGTCGTGGACGACGCCATTGTCGTGGTGGAGAATGTCGACAGGATAATGGAGGAAGAGCATCTCTCTCCGTACGAGGCCACAAAGAAGGCCATGAGCGGCATCGGCAGCGCCCTCATAGCCATGTCCCTCGTGCTCTGCGCAGTGTTCGTACCTGTCAGCTTCCTGTCAGGGATCACGGGCCAGCTCTTCCGCCAGTTCACCATCACCATTGCCGTGTCAGTCATAATCTCGACCATAGTGGCCCTGACCCTGAGCCCGGTGATGTGCTCCATCTTCCTGAAGCCGGCCAGGCCGGGTGAGAAGAAGAACTTCATCTTCCGCAAGATAAACGAAGGCCTTGCCAAGGGCAACAGCTTCTACGAGCGCATGATACGCTCGAGCCTTAAGAACGCCCCGAGGATGGTGGCTTTCTTCGGCATAACAATAATCGGCATCTGGCTGATATCGAGCCTGGTGCCGACCAGCTTCATGCCGAAGGAGGACCAGGGGTACTTCACCGTCGAGCTGGAACTCCCTGTGGGAGCCACCCTCGAAAGGACCCGCGAGATAACGGCAAGGGCCATGGACTTCCTGATGCGCCAGCCGGACGTACAGTATGTCCTGGACGTGTCCGGGTCTAGCCCGCGCGTGGGCAGCAGCCAGTCCAACAGCCAGATGACAGTCATCCTTAAGCCATGGAAGGAAAGGAAGGAGTCCGACATAAACAAGACCATGGCCATGGTGAGGGACACCCTGTCTCTCTACCCGGAGAGCAAGGTGTACATCAGCACCCCGGCAGTAATTCCGGGGCTCGGCACCTCCGGAGGATTCTCCATGGTGCTCGAGGCCAGGGGTGACGCCTCATACGAGGACCTCCAGAGGGCGGCCGACACGCTGATGTTCTACGCCATGCAGCGCAAGGAGCTCACCGGGCTGTCCACCAACGTGCAGAAAGACATCCCGCAGCTCTTCTTCGATGCCGACAGGGACAAGATACAGATGATAGGCGTGCCGCTCGCAGACGTGTTCTCCACCCTGAAGGCCTTCACCGGCTCCATATACGTGAACGACTTCAACATGTTCAACAGGGTCTACAGGGTATATATCCAGGCCGACGCCCCGTACAGGGCCCACAAGGACAACCTGAACCTGTTCTTCGTAAAGAGCTCCAACGGTACCATGGTGCCCGTAACCGCCCTCGGCACCACCTACTACACCACCGGCCCGGGCACAATAAACCGCTTCAACATGTATTATGCCGTCACGGTGAACGGGGAAGCGGCCCACGGATACAGCTCCGGCCAGGCCATGGACATACTCGAGGAACTTGCCGAAAAGCATCTTCCGGACAACATAGGTGTGGAATGGAGCGGGCTTTCCTACCAGGAAAAGAAGGAAGGCGGACAGACCGGGCTCGTGCTCGGGCTCGCCCTGCTCTTCGTGTTCCTCTTCCTTGCCGCCCAGTACGAGAGCTGGTCCATCCCTGTGGCCGTGCTCCTCTCCCTGCCGATAGCCATAGCAGGAGCATATCTCGGGGTCTGGGTGCTGGGCTATGAAAGCAACATATACTTCCTCATCGGGCTGGTGATGCTCGTCGGCCTCGTGGCCAAGAACGCGATACTCATAGTGG
>JADIMQ010000115.1 GCA_017694655.1 Candidatus Cryptobacteroides merdigallinarum | reverse complement strand
GGTCCACTGCGGCCGTGAACACCGGTACATTGGTGCTCTTGTACTTGGCCTTTCCTATCTTGAACTTCATGTCCTCGAAGTTCCCGTTCAGGTCTATCCCGAGCCTGAACGGCAGCGGGGACTTGATGACGGATATGTGATATTTGAAGGAGGAGTCGAGGTTCTGTATCCCGCTCATGGCAAGGGTGTACCTGTCTATCTCGAGCACGAACGGGAAAATCTCGAGCCGGCTGTCGGAAATGACGCCCTCCACTGACATCTTGTCGATGTAGCTGTTCTCCCTGTCCTTGAACTTCAATATCTTGGCTATCTTCTTTATGCTTTCGTCATTGTGCAGCCGCAGATGGTTGCCGCCTATCCTTATGACCCCGTTGATGGTAGGGATCTCGATACTCATTGTGGTGTCAATGTCCGCAGTGGCAGCCATTTCCAGATCCAGTTCCCCCTGGAAGGACTTCAGCAGAGGCATCACGGTGTCTATTGCCGGCAGCATTTCTATAACCTTCTCCGCCGTTATCTGCGAGAAATTAAGGTTGAAGCCCGTCTTCAGGTCCTTCTTTGTCCGGGTAGAGTAGAAGCCCTCGAAAAAGAGTTTCCCCATGTTCGTGGATGCGGAGGTGTTCGTGAACTGGACGCACCTCTCCTTCACCGCGAGGTCTGCAGTCATGGTCTCCATCTCGAGCTTCGAATACTTCACGTTCCGGGCATCGAGCCTTATCTCCGCGTTGAGGTTCGCCGGTATCACCAGCAGCATCTGCGTGTCTTCTGTGGCAGTACTGTCCGCCACTATCATTTCCTCGAACTCGTCATCTTCTATCCCGGTCATGTCCTTGCCCCCGAAATCCTCCGCGTCGAAGGACATTCCTGCGGAATACGTCGCCAGCAGCTGGTTCATGTCGAGGCTGTCGGAAGTCACGTCCACGTCGAGGTTGAGGAACCCGCTGCGGAGGATGACATTCCTGAGGCCTGTCAGGGAGCCCTTGGCCGACAGGTTGGACCTGCCGCTCGTCACTGTGATGTTCTCCAGGGCTATGCTGTTGTTGTCGAAGGTCCCCTTGAAGTCCCGGACGGTGTTGCGGAGCGGGAAGTAAGGGGAAAGTATGCTTGTCCGCCTGAACGAGATATTTCCCTCCATGTCCCATTCCCTGAAATATTTCTTTATGTTCTCCCCGACATCGAGCCGGATGTCTCTCTTCCTGAAATCGGCTTCCGTGAGCCATTCCGGTATTTCCCTCGCAGGTCTTGTCCTCCGGAGGTAACGGAAGAGGGAGTCCCTCGGGATGTCAGGGTAAGCCCTGTAGAGGGAATCCATGAATTCCTTCGCCCTGTGCCTCCTTTCTATGGAGTTCATCGCCGCATCTGCCGACATCTGCAGCCCGGACACGGCCAGCCTGTTCACCGGGCCTTTTATGAAGATTCCGGCGGTGTTGCTTTCCAGGGCGAGCACAGGTACCTCTGGATTGCTTTCCTTCGGCTTGACAGTGAAGGTGTTGTCGGACTTGGCCACGACTATGACGGATGTGTCCGCTCCGCGCATGGACAGGAATCCTGCCTTGAACTTTCCCCCGAACGGGTAGAACATGGACGAGTCTTCCTTGTCAAGTACTGCTGCCGCATTCTGGGCCATCAGGGACAGCTGTCTTCCCATCACTGACATCTCGTCCTTGTACCTGAACCTGACGCTGTCCACATACCCGGCTGCCGCCATCATCCGTTCGCCTTTCCTTACACCTGTGGTATATACGTTCCCGAAGGTCCCCAGCTTGACGTCCAGGCTGTCGATGTATATGTCGATGGAGTCCTTTTCGGAATAAAGTACCATTTCCCGGCTCTTCACGCTGCCTTTCAGGTCGGCGTCGGCGAAGGTGTACGGGGAGAGCTGTGACATCCTGATGTCTCCGTTCAGCTCCGCAGCCAGCCTGCCCGCCGCCGCGTATCCTGTCATTTTCTGCAGTAGGGTGGAAAGAGTGTCGAGATTCAGGAAGAAGTGCCCGTCCACGCTGAGGGCGGGATCCTCCCCGAGCAGGTCATGCGCCTTCCCGGCACCTGCCAGGGCTATACCTCTGCCTATCACGAGTACGCTGTCGAGCTGCAGGTCCACAAGGCCTGAACGGTCTCCCTTGAGGATTGCCTTCAGCCCTATCCTGTTGTCTTCGCCGAAAAGTTTGTGGGATACTTTCGATACCGGAATTTCCAGGACTGCATCTATGTCAGGTATATGTCCTTGAGAGTCAAGCCATCCGTCGACATCGGCAGACATGCTTATGACGGCGTCGGTCCTGATGGCTCCCGCTGCCTTCACGAGGTTCTTGCCGAAATATCCTATCGGCTTCGTTATCTCGCATCCGTCTATCCTTGCATTTCCCTTGATATATACGCTGTCTCCCTTGAAGCCGATGTCGGCACGTGCGGAAAGCGGTATGTCAGCGAAATTGACGTCGAACCTTTCCAGGGAAATCTTCCTTATCGTGTCCTTCGGGAAGGATATCCTGGAATCTATGGAAACCGGCAGCTTCATCCTCCCGTAGGAGTTCATGGCAAGGTAAGCTGTCGCCAGTGCCTTGAGTTCAATCCCGTTGTCCTTGCCTCTGGTCATGAAGTTGTCGAGCCTCAGGGCTACCGTGTCCGAAGGGAAGCGCCCGGTAAGGAAGAGCGTGTCGACCTTCAGTCCCAGCCGGCTTTTCTTCAGGTCCCTGGTGACTACTTTCCCGAAGAAGATCATCCTCTTCAGGCTCATCGACAGGCTTGTGGAGTCGGGTATGCTGCTGAATACGATCCTCGGGTTGTCCACAAGCCTGATCCTGCCGATCACGAGGTCAGGCATGCCTGCGGATACAGTGTCCTCCGGTTCATCGCTCTCGCCGAGCCCCTTGAATATGTTCCATGTGGCCGTGCTGTCGTTGTAGGCCGTGGCGAATATCCTCGGCTTGGACAGGAGGATTCTCGGCACGTTTATCTGTCCTGCTATCAGGCTCGAAAGGTTGACAGAGGCGGAAAGGCTGTTGAATGACATCAGGGTGTCGCAGGTCTCCCCGCGGCCTTGGCTCGTGTACCAGTCTTTCCCGGCTCCGTATGCCTCGAACCTGTCGGAAGGGTATGTTATGGAGAGGCTGTCGAATGTGACGTTGAGGTAAGGGAAGCTCTTGAATACAGAGGCCCTCACTTTGCCGAAAGATACATCGCCGTCGACGAACTGCGGGGCGTACCTGTTCGCCAGGTTAGTCAGTACACCCGGGGTGAGTGCAATCTGGAGCGCCGCCAGTATCACGGCCCACAGCCCTATGAAGCATAGCAGGACTATGCCTGCCTTTTTCAGTATTCGTTTTCTTTTCGGAGAAGTCCGCTTTTCCATTATCCGTATTTTTTTAACGTCCATTGCAAATATACGCAGAAGCCGAGCGCAGAGCAAATAAATTTGCTATGCCGAGGCGCCACAGTATATGTGGACGCGAAGCGTACAAATATCGCAGAAGCCGAGCGCAGAGCAAAAAAGTCCCGAAGGGACCGCACCGGGCAGGTGCGAAACCGACGCCAGACCGAACGGAATACCGGACCTGTCCGGATATTCCTGATGTAAAAGGAGGAAAACCCGAAGGGTTAATCCCCCTAACCGAGGCGTAACGAGGAAAAGCAATGAGATTGTTTAATAGGGGTCGTGAGCGGTTTATGAGAATGTCCTGTGGACGTTCGAAAGCGAGCATAGGGCTTACGAAAAAGGCTGCGCCGGATTGGATCACGACACAGCCTTTATGTAATTCTATCTGGAATCAATTACTGCTCATCCATGAGCTGCATGTGCTGCACATAGATAGCCTTCTTGATCTGCTCTCTTCTTTTCACTGAAGGTTTTACGAAAGCCTTCCTCGCACGGAGCTCGCGTATCGCCCCCGTCTTCTCGAACTTCCTCTTGAACTTCTTCAATGCCTTCTCTATGTTCTCGCCCTCTTTTACCGGAACTATAATCATACTCTTATCACCTCCTTTTGTTTGCGGCTGCAAAGATAGTCACATTATTTTGATTTCAAAATATTTTTGAAAATCTCCATCCCCCTTGTCGCGACTTCCCTGATATGGGTTATCCTCGGGTCCGACACCGGTACATCCTTCGGGTCTATAATATATATCGGTGTATCCGGCCCTGCATACCTGTACAGCCCGGCGGCAGGGTAGACCTGCAGGGAAGTCCCCACGATGAGGAGGATCGAGGCCTTTTCCACTGCGTCGATCGCCGCCTCTATCTTCGGGACCGCCTCGCCGAACCATACTATATGCGGCCTCAGCTGCGCCCCGTCCGGGGCAAGGTCCCCGATGTGTATCTCCCCGTAGCCTATGTCGAATACCGAGTCTTCCGAGAAATTGTCGCGGTAGTTGCACCTGTCCTCCGGACGGACCTTGGTGAGCTCCCCGTGCAGGTGGATTATCCTCGTGCTACCTGCGCGCTCGTGCAGGTTGTCGACATTCTGCGTCACGACCGTGACGTCATAGTCTTTCTCGAGCTCCGCTATGGCTGCGTGGGCGGCGTTCGGGCTGACTGTACCGAGCTCCCTGCGCCTCGTGTTGTAGAAGTCGAGCACCAGGGCCGGATCCCTGTGCCAGCCCTCGATTGAGGCAACGTCCTCCACCCTGTAGTTTTCCCACAGCCCGTTGCTGTCCCTGAATGTGCTTATCCCGCTTTCGGCGCTCACCCCGGCGCCTGTCAGCACTGCCATTTTCTTCTTCATGATGTATCCGTGTCATTGGTCCCCCGGTATCCGGCCCCTGGCCGTCACCGTTCGAAATAATATTTCTCTATCCAGTATCTGAACAGGGGATCTATTACCTCAGGGTCGTCTTTCTCGTTGAATGTGATTATTTCCTTTTTCTTCAGGGCATCCTTCACCCTCCTCACGTTGGCGGACGAGTTGAGCCCGTACTTCTCTATGACCTCGGCGGAGCTGAACCTGGTCTCCCCGTCCAGGATCGCCCGGATAAGGCTCATCTGGTGGGTGGTGAGGTCGTCGGCTATGCTCATGAACCTGTGCCTGTGCACCGAAATAAGTATCCCGAGGGCGTCCATGAGTATGCCCTCGTTCATGTAGCCTTTCGAGAGGGAGTCGCAGATGGAACAGAAATGGTTGATGTACCAGATATTCCCGCGGAACAGCTTTATGGCTCCGAGCACCAGGTCGTTCTCTATGACCTTGCCCCCTGTCAGGAAGCCCCTTACTATGTGGTCAAGTATTTCCTTGTGGTCTATCTCGTTGAGCGGCAGATGCTCCACCTGCCGGTAGAAATATTTCTTCTCCTCGAAGATATGCTTCATCGCGTTCACCTTGGAGCCTGTCAGCACAAAGGATACCTGCCATGGAGCGGCCTTGTCCGCGCCGGAGAAGATTTCGGACATTATCCTGAATATCATCTCGTACTCGGTCTCCTCGAGGGCAAGCAGGCTCTGGAATTCCCCGATGACCACGAAGAAGATGTTGCCGTCCCTTTCCGCGAGCCTGTACGGGAGGGACAGGAGCTTCCGGATGTCATTCTCGTCCGGAGTCCCCTCCAGGGTCAGCACCTCGTCCCTGAGCGAGAACCTCTCCTGGTCGAACCTGAAGTGCGTACCTTCGAGCATTGTGCTGACAAGGGCCTCGTATTCCGCCGGAGTGGAGGTCTGCGACCGGATGAGCGAGGAGCCCAGCTTCAGCAGGAACTGGCTGGATGAACGGACATTGAACAGGTCGGATTCCGCCACCGTATACTGCTTGCCGGAGATTCTCATGTTGAAGAGGGTCTGCTGTATGACCGACATCTTCCCGGCCATGGGCGGCTCATATATGCAAACATGCTCCTTGTTGTCAAGGAGGTTCCGCAGGGCGGTGCACTCGCTCTTCCTGCCTATGAAATTTTTTCCCGTGACAAATCTGTCATATATGAATGGCGTGTCCATTGTCAGTGTAGTTTTGCTTCTGTCCAGATTGGAATTGACAAAAATACCATTTTTTTTTGTCATCTCGTCAAAAAGTGTTATTTTTGCAGACCAAAATGAGATTATGGCCGGTAAGCCATTGACAAAGAGTTGTTTATGCAACCGCTTACGGTCGGGACTATTAAAGTTTTTATATTTATGTACGCAATCGTGGATATTGCAGGCCAGCAGTTTAAGGTAGAGGCTGGCAAGGAAATTTTCGTGAACCGTCTCGCTGCGGAGAAGGGTGCTTCGGTCGAGTTCGACAAGGTGCTGCTCGTGGACACTGACGGGGATGTGAAGGTAGGTGCCCCTTATGTGGAAGGTACTGTTGTGAAGGCTACTGTCCTCGACGACAGCTGCAGGGCCAAGAAAGTGCTGGTCTTCAAGAAGAAGCGCCGTAAAGGCTATCAGAAGTTGACCGGTCACCGTCAGAACCTTTCAAAGATCAAGATTAACGAAATCGCTTAATTCCAAAGACTCAGGAGGATTTTATTATGGCACATAAAAAAGGTGTTGGTAGTTCAAAGAACGGTCGTGAATCACATAGCAAAAGGCTGGGCCTCAAGAAATTCGGCGACCAGGTAGTGAAGGCAGGAAATATTATCGTGCGTCAGCGCGGCACCGTGCACAATCCTGGACAGAATGTCGGGATGGGCAGGGACCACACCCTTTTCGCCCTCATAGACGGGAAGGTGAAGTTCAGCAAGAAGGCCGGGGCCAAGTCCTATGTATCGGTAGTTCCTTTTGAGAACTAGGAAGGTGCGTCTGCATGGGCCCGGGCTCGGGTCCAGGACCTGCAGGACACCGTTCAGGAATAAGAACCGGGGAGGTTGTGTCAAAAATAACGTTTTTTGGCGCAGCCTCCACGGTGTATAAGAACGGGAGGCAAGGCATTTATTCATATTCATAAATCGTTTATCATGTTGACTTTGAAATTGCTCCGGGAGAATCCGGATTATGTTATAAAGAAACTCGCGGTAAAGAATTTCGATGCCGGTGACATCGTCCGCAAGATAGTGGAGCTCGACAAGGAAAGGCGGGCGCTCCAGGCCGAACTGGACAGCTGCCTCGCGCTCCAGAAGCAGAAGGCCGCCCGCATAGGCGCCCTCATGAAGTCAGGCAGCAAGGAAGAGGCAGAGGCCGTGAAGAACGAGGTGTCGGCCCTGAAGGAACGTTCCAGGGAGCTGGAGGCACGCTCTGACGGGAACCACAGTGAACTCGAGTCCCTCATGGTGCTTCTCCCGAACATCCCGTGCGACCTCGTCCCTGAAGGAAAGGGTGCAGAGGACAATGTCGTGGTCAAGACCGGGAACGAGATTCCGGACCTCGGCCCTGATGCACTCCCGCACTGGGAGCTCGCCAGGAAGCTGGACATAATCGACTTCGACCTCGGTGTCAAGCTCACCGGAGCCGGTTTCCCTGTCTACAAGGGGAAGGGAGCCAGGCTGCAGAGAGCCCTGATAAACATGTTCCTTGACATCAACACGGCTGCCGGCTACCTTGAGGTAGAGCCGCCGGTCATGGTGAACGAGGCCTCCGGCTTCGGTACCGGCCAGCTTCCTGACAAGGAAGGCCAGATGTACCATGCCAACCTTGACAATTATTATCTTGTGCCGACCGCGGAGGTGCCTGTCACGAACATTTACCGGGACGTAATTCTCGGGCTCAATGATTTCCCGGTCAAGATGACGGCCTATACCCCGTGCTTCAGGCGTGAGGCAGGCTCTTACGGCAAGGATGTCCGCGGCCTGAACAGGCTTCATCAGTTCGACAAGGTGGAGATTGTCAGGATAGAGAAACCGGAAGACTCCTATGCGGCCCTCGATGAGATGATCGCGCATGTGGAAGGGATTGTGTGCAGGCTCGGGCTGCCGTACCGCATACTGCGCCTGTGCGGAGGGGACATGAGCTTCACCTCTGCCATCACGTACGACTTCGAGGTCTATTCGGCTGCCCAGGGCAGGTGGCTCGAGATAAGCTCGGTCTCCAATTTCGAGTCATACCAGGCCAACAGGCTCAAGCTCAGGTACCGCGATGCGGACGGCAAGATACAGCTCGCCCATACCCTCAACGGCAGCTCCCTTGCCCTGCCGAGGGTGGTTGCGGCCCTGCTCGAGAACAACCAGAAGGACGGCCATATCATTATTCCTGAAGCTCTCCGGCCATATACCGGCTTCGATATGATATGATCATGGCTGCGGTGACGGGCCATGTCTGTCCTGTTGACCGGTTCCGGCGGCATACCTGCCGCGGCGGATGTGAGGGACGGCGGCCTCCTGTGGCGGATGACTTTACCCTATGCCGATGACGGAAAAGACAATAATGGGGATAGACCCCGGGACCAATCTCTTGGGTTTCGGGGTCATTCGCGTATCTGGACGCAATGTCGCGTTTGTGGACATGGGGGTCCTGGACATGAGGAAGGAGAAGGACCACTTCGGCAAGCTCCGCATGCTTGGGGAGAAGATGGACGAGCTTCTGGACCGCTACCGGCCTGACGAGCTCTCCGTGGAGTCCCCCTTCTGCGGCAAGAATCCGCAGGTCATGCTCAAGCTCGGCAGGGCGCAGGGGGCTGCCATGATCGCGGCCATGAGGAGAGGTATCCATGTCGAGGAATATGCCCCGAGGAAAGCCAAGATCGCCATTACCGGCATCGGGGCGGCCTCCAAGGAGCAGGTGAGCATAATGATACGGAAGATCCTGGGTATCAGCATTGCCCCTGAACATCTCGATGCCACCGACGCGCTTGCTCTCGCTCTCTGCCACTACTACCACATCACCAGCCCCCTTGTCTCAGCCAGTTCCTCCGGCGACTGGAAGCATTTTCTGGAAACGCATCCGGAGCGTATAAAATAACTGTGTCCGTACACAGTAAGGCATAAATTTTGCATACACCACCGCGCCTGTTATTGTTGCCGGGCCGTGTGTTGCGGTCAGGAATATTTTTATTGATCCTTTAAAAATTTATGACTAAAACCTCTTCCCTGCAATGGCTGTTGAGCCTGCTGACGGTTCTCCTGTTCCTGTCGGCCACATCCGATGTCTTCGCCCAGCAGCAGACTTTCTCTGTAAAGATGAAACTTTCCGATGCTTCCACAGGGGAACCTGTCGGGTTCGCGACGGTGTCCCTGACCCTCGAGGGGAAGGATACACCCACAAGATATGTTTTAAGCACGGCTGAAGGAGTGGCTGAACTCACCAGGGTCCCGAAAGGCAAGTACACCCTGAAGGCGGAGCTCATGGGCTACAAGGTATATGAGAAGGAAGTGCAGGTGTCCGCGGCTGCCGATCTCGGGGAGATAAAGATGGACCAGGACAACCAGGTGCTCGAGGCGGCGAGCGTTACCGCCGTCGGGAACCCTATCATAGTCAAGAAGGACACGGTGGAATACAGTGCCGC
Organism: Candidatus Cryptobacteroides merdigallinarum; assembly: GCA_017694655.1. Classification (GTDB taxonomy): domain Bacteria; phylum Bacteroidota; class Bacteroidia; order Bacteroidales; family UBA932; genus Cryptobacteroides; species Cryptobacteroides merdigallinarum. The sequence goes on along the minus strand of JADIMQ010000115.1, from coordinate 24,697 downwards.
ATCGTTCAAGACTTCCGACAATGACATGCTCGAGGAGCTGCTCAAGAAACTTCCTGGAGTGGAGGTCGGCTCCGACGGTTCCATAACGGCCAACGGCGAGACCATCACCAAGGTGATGATTGACGGCAAGGAATTCTTCCTCGACGACCCGCAGCTGGCGACCAAGAATATCCCGGCCAAGATAATAGAGAAAGTCCGGGTCGTGGAGAAGAAGTCGGAGCAGGCGGAGTTCACCGGGATAGACGACGGGGAGGAGGAGACTGTAATAGACCTTTCCGTGAAGCCCGGGATGATGGACGGATGGTTCGGTAACGCGATGGCCGGAGGCGGGCATGACCTGCCGGACAAGGGATACTATACCGACGGCCTCACGGCTGGCAGGGACGGCTGGAGATATCAGGCGGCAGCCATGGCGGGACGCTTCTCCCAGAACAGCCAGATAAGCATAATCCTGAATGCCAACAATACCAACAACCGGGGTTTCAATGATTTGTCCTCAAGCATGATGCAGACCATGAGAGGTTCCAGGGGAATGGGACGCGGCAGCGGAGGCTGGGGCAGCAACGGCATCACGACCTCGTGGATGGCCGGGGCGAACGGGGCCTTCGACCTCCTCGACGGGAACATGGAGCTGAACGGCAACTATATGTACGGAGGTTCCCGCAGGTATATCGAGGAAGAGAGCTCGAGGACCACGTATATGGACGACGGGAGTCTGCTCATTTATGACAACGACGGATATAATGTTTCCAACAGTGGCGGACACCGTTTCGGGGTCAGGCTCGACCACAAGTTCAGCGAGAACACTTCTATCCTCTTCGAGCCCCAGTTCAATTTCGGGAACGGAAGCTATACCGAATATTCCGACTTCCTTACCTTGAACGAGACTTCCGGGGTGAGGGACACGACAAACCTTGGTTTCAACGAGAACAACGGGACCAACCGGAACTGGACGGCCAGCGGTTTCCTCCTCTTCCGCCAGCGTCTCGGGAAGCCGGGAAGGACACTGTCCGTGATGTTCAACTACAATTTCAGCAACAACGACCTCCTGGGCTACAACCAGTCCCTCACGAGGACGTTTGAGGAAGAAACCCCACGCGACAGCATCATCAACCAGCGTTACGACCAGAACTCCCGCCGCTCCTCCTTTTCCGGAAGGGTGGTCTATACCGAACCTCTCGGACATGACTTCTATCTTGAGGCCAACTATTCCTACAACTGGAACAGAAGCACCTCCGTCAAGGATACCTACAACAGCGGGATGAACAGCCTGGATGCGGCTGAGGAACATCTGATCTACGACCCTGCCGGAGAGACGTACGACGCGACATATTCGAACAATATCCTGAACAGGTACGTCAACCATAGCGCCGGCCTCAATTTCATGTACCAGAAAGACAAGCTGAGGGCCCAGCTCGGCGCGGCTTTCCGCCCGACGGACACGCATAACGAGACCAACGGGGAGGATTACGACAGCATGGTCTACAACTGGTCTCCGCAGGCTATGCTCGGGTATGACATAAATGACAATACGAACATCAGGATGTTCTATTTCGGACGTTCATCCCAGCCCTCCACTTCCCAGCTCATGCCGGTGCCGGACAATTCGGACCCTCTTAACGTATCTCTCGGAAACCCTTACCTGATACCGTACTTCTCCCACAACATGAGGGCCATGTTCGGCTATACGGACAAGGAGACCTTCATGTCGGTGCACAGCCGTTTCGGAGGCAGCCTCGTCCAGGACCCGATAGTGAACGCGCAGTGGTACGACGATAACGGGGCGCAGTATTCCATCCCCGTCAACGGCCCTCTTACCGGTTCGGTGGACGGACAGGTCATGATAAACTCGCCTTTCGGGAAGGATTCCAAGTTTTCGATATTCTCCATGACATACGGAAGGTACAACGAGTCCAGTTCGTATATCGGCAGGACCGGAGGATTCGATACCGGACTGTATTACGACAGCAGCACGGCTGAGTTCGACTATGATACCTTCTACAAGGACTTCAATGAGCGCGGGGACGAGATGTTTACCAGGAACAGGACCCAGAACCTGAATTTCTCCCAGAGGCTCCGCTTCACTTTCCGCAACGAGGCTATAGAGGTGAATATAGGAGGCCGTACGAGGGTGTCCAAGTCCTGGTATACTATATCCTCCTACAACCAGAAGCCGACATGGAACAACCAGGTGGACGCCTCTGTCAACTGGACCATCCCATGGGGCCTGAACCTGATTTCCAGCTTCGACTACAACTGGTACAACGGATATACCACTCCGCAGGAGGACGAATTCATCCTTAATGCGGAGATAAACAAGCTCCTTTTCAAGGACAAGTTCACTCTGGCCCTGAAGGCATACGACATATTCAACCAGTCCAAGAACCTTTCCGTGACCGACGAGTCCAACTACCATCTCGAGTCAAGGAACAATACCCTGGGAAGGTACATCATCCTGTCCCTGACCTACCGGTTCGGGAATTTCAACGGGCCTCAGGGCGGGCGCGGGCCTCATGGCCCTATGGGAGGCCCTCCTCACCGCCGCTGACTTCTGCCGGGACCTTGCCAGGTCCGGGAGGCGCGACGTGTCTGATTGCAGACTCTTTCACATCTATTTTGACGCATCCCCGACGGCCGTGGAATAGTTGCGCCATTTCTCTATGAGGGCTGACATGTCTTCCGGGAGAGGGGAGTCGAACAAGAGATGCTCCTTGGTGCGCGGATGTATGAAGCCGAGTGTCCTGGCATGCAGTGCCTGGCGTGGCATTATCTTGAAACAGTTCTCTATGAACTGCCTGTACTTGGCATATATGGTCCCTTTCCGGATTTCCGAGCCTCCATATCTCTCGTCGTTGAAGAGCGGATGGCCTATGTAGTTGAAATGTACCCTTATCTGGTGCGTCCTTCCTGTCTCCAGCCGGCATTCCACGACTGTCACGAACCCGAACCTTTCCAGGACCCTGTAATGCGTCACCGCGTGCTTCCCGGCCTCTCCTTCCGGGAATACCTTGAACCTCATCCTGTCGTTGGGGTCCCGCCCGATGTTCCCGGTGATGGTCCCTTCGTCCTCCTTCAAGTTGCCCCATACCACGGCCACATATATCCTGTCTATGGAGTGGACGAAGAACTGCCTTGCAAGGTCGAGCTGCGCCTCGTCGTTCTTCGCCACCACCAGCAGCCCTGAAGTGTCCTTGTCGATACGGTGCACCAGGACACCCATCCTCTCGTCTTCGGCATCCGGGCCTTGGCGGATGCCGAGGTGCCAAGCCAGGGCGTTGACAAGCGTCCCGGAGAAGTGCCCGTGCCCAGGATGGACCACCATCCCGGCCTTCTTGTCCACGACAAGAAGGTCATCGTCCTCGTATACGATGTCGAGAGGTATTTCCTCGGGCAGAATCTCGAGCCCGCGCCTCTGGTACGGCATCACGAAGGATATGACATCCCCCGGCCTTACCACACAGTTGGCCTTTGCTGTCTTGCCGTTCACCTTCACGTAGTCCTGCTTTATGGCAAGCTGGATCCGGTGCCTTGATGTATTCTCGAGATGCGTGGAGAGGTACTTGTCCACGCGCATCGGTGTCTGTCCCTTGTCGAGCTCGAGGCGGAAATGCTCGAACATCTCCCTCTGCTCGTCATCTATGTCGTCCTCGTAGCCGAAGCCCGGTCCTGTACCGCCGATGAGCCCGTCATCGGAGTCTGGGTAGAATATTTTCTTTGTCATCTGGTTCCGGCGTTTTCTTCATCCTCCAGGTCCTCCGGTACTGGAACCTTTGACATGTCGGTGGTAAGGAAAAGGGATATGTCCGTCCCCATCAGCAGAGGCTCCGCCCCGTAGTCCGGCTCCATCCTGAATACCACGGCCTCAAGGGAGTCCGTGTAGTTCCTGACGGTCTCGTCGAATACGATATCCTTTATGTTCAGGGAATTGTCGTGGACGGCCTCTATGGCATTCATGTACTTGAGCCCGGTCACTGCAGGGGCGTATGTCACGCAGTCATCGTTGTTCAGCCCGAGCACGAGGTCTATGGCGGCCCCGCTTTCGATCATGGCCCCGGCAGCGATCTCCTGACCGCCATGGAGCTGCTTCAGGACATTGTTGGTAGCTATGTCGGTGACATATTCGAGCCGTCCGATCCGCAGGCCCTTGGAGAGTATTTCAGCCTTTGCCTGCCTCATGGAATAGCCCACGAGGTTGGGCATCATCACTTTCTTCGGATTCACCGCATTGATTGTGAGCAATATCCTCCGGCCTTCCTTCACCTTGCTTCCGGGGCTCGGGTTCTGCCTGTATATCAGTCCCTTGCCCATCCTCCTGACATATACGGAGTCTATTACTTCCAGCCTCATGCCGTTTTCGGAAAGTATCTTTCCGGCCTCGGCCACGCTCTTGTTCGTGAGGTCAGGGACTGTGATCTCGTGGTTGTGCCTGGTGATCTTGTCCAGCATCACCCTTGTGCCGGCCAGGAGTGCCGCGACAAGGACTATACCTGCGAATATGTTGGCCGTTATACGGTTGAAAAGAAAATTTTTAATCTTCATGTCTGTTGATGGAATTTATGTGTTGTGAGAGGAAATCCGCCGTGCCGTGCCCGCTTCAGAAGAACTCGGCTCCGCGGAACAGTATCCGGAAGAGCCATTCCCCGAGCAGGACCAGGCCTATTATTATGATTATGGCCCCGGTGATGCGGTTGATCCATATTATTGTCCGTAGCTTGAACTTTTTGCGGAAATGGCTCAATAGCCACGTGGTGACGAACCAGTAGAAGGCCGCCCCCAGGCTCACAGCTATTATTATCGGGGCCACCCTCCAGTCGGACCGGTCCAGGGGCCCTATGCCGAAGAATGCGAAAAGGGCGAAGATCACGAATATCGCCCCTGGGTTGGAGAGCCCCATGGCCACGGCCTGGAGGAAATCCTTCACCGAGACAATGGACGAGGTGTTCTCTTTCGCCTTTACTTTCCTGAACGGGTCCGAGGTGCTCATGCTCCAGCCGAGGATGGTTATCACCAGGCCTCCGGCAAGCAGTATCAGTTCCCGGTGCTCGTCTATGAGCTTCTGTGCCGCCGCAAGTGCGAATATGGCTATTATGGAGAAGATTGTATCCACCACGCAAGCCCCCATGCCTGTGATGAAGCCGGCCTTGTGCCCCTTGCTCAGGGACTTCTGGATGACAAGTATGGCTATCGGCCCTATCGGGGCCGAGGCGCATATCCCTATCACGAATCCTTTGGCTATATCCAGAAGCATGTTTTTTTAATCCTTGAATCTGGCAAAGATAATTATAAATATGATTATCTTTACCGCCTCATTGATTTTCCTGTATGAAAAAGACGAATACGAATCTGCTCTTCGCCGCCTTCTCAGTGCTGTTCGCAGTCCTGATGTCGCTCCCTTACCTTGTCCCGCACCTTGGCTTCCTGGCACTTGCCGGTTTCCTTCCCCTGCTGGCCATGGACAGGATTGCGTACCTGACCGGGGCAAGGCATTTCTGGGTGTGGCACTACCTGTCCTTCGTGCTTTGGAACGCCGCCACTACATTCTGGGTATGCAATGCCACTGTAGGCGGGGGGCTCTTCGCCATTTTCGCGAACGCCTTCCAGATGTCGGTCATCTTCGGGCTGTTCCGCTTCAGCAGGAAATATCTCTCCGGCTCCCTGCCGTACATCTTCCTCGCCGTCATGTGGATAGCGTGGGAAAGGGCGTATTTCGACGCCGAGATTTCCTGGCCCTGGCTCGTGCTCGGGAATGCTTTCGCCACAAGCATAAGGACAGTGCAGTGGTATGAATACACCGGGTCCCTGGGGGGCTCGCTCTGGGTCTGGATGGCGAATCTTTCTGTCTTCGGGCTAATGGTGGCACTTTCCGACGGACGCTGGTCCCGCTTCAACTGGAAGGCCAAGACTGCTGCCCTAACTGGGTGCGGGGCGGTGATAGTGGCCCCGTTCATTGTCTCGAAGCTGATTTACGACGGCTACATGCAGAAGTCCGACCCGGTGGAGGTCCTGATAGTCCAGCCGGACATCGACCCCTACAACAAGTTCGAGGCGATGACGCAGCAGCAGCAGAACGCCGTCTTCCTGGAGATGGCCGGGGCTGCCCTGCAGGACAGGAAAGGGGACACTTCCAGCGTCACACCCCTGCTTGTGCTTGCCCCGGAGACATTCACCGGTGACGTCGTGACGAACAACCTGTACTCGAGCCGCACCTTGAGGTCGTTCGACACCTTCCTCGGGGATTATCCCGGAGCCAGTATCCTGTTCGGGGCTTCCTCCTATACCTACATAGACTCTGGCCCGAGGCCGTCTTACACTGCCCGCCGTGTCCGCGAGGGAAGATGGGTGGAGTCCCATAATTCCGCCCTGCTGACAGACGGGAAGGAAGTGGAGATATTTCACAAGAACAAGCTTGTGGTGGCTGTGGAGAAGATGCCTTATCCGGCTCTATTCTACAGGATTGACGACATGCTCGGAGGGGTGATGGGCCGATGCGTCGGCCAGGATACCGTCTCGCTGCTGCACTTCCGGGGTGCCGGCGGGGAAAGGGTGCCGCTTGGCTGCGCGGTATGCTACGAGTCCGTGTACGGGGAATATTATACCGGTTACGTGCGCAAGGGTGCCGAGTTCATGACAATTATCACCAACGATGCCTGGTGGGGGAATACACCCGGCTATATGCAGCACCTGAGGTATGCTTCACTGAGGGCCGTCGAGACACGCCGCAGCATAGCCCGGTGCGCCAATACGGGCATTTCCGCCTTTATCGACCAGCGCGGGGAGGTGGTGTCCTCAACTTCGTGGTGGAAACGGGAGATACTCCGGGGACATGTGGACAGGAATACGGAACAGACCTTCTTTGTCCGGTACGGTGACGTGACGGGCAGGGTATGTACCTTCGTCTTCTGGCTGCTTGCCGCCGCCGTGGCAGTAAGGGCCGTCCTGACAGTGTCACGGGGCAGGAAGCACGGAAAGTGACTGTTCATCCTCCGCCGAGGGCCCCTTCCCCACGCAGGACATGTACCTGCGGCAGACGAGACCCTTCCTGTCGGTCCTGGTTATATATGGCAGAACAGAAAGGTCTACCTCATCGAACAGCCTGTAGGCTGTTTCCGGGCTTATGTCAAGGACATAGTCCATGTCCACTATGAAGAACCTTGCCTTCCTGTCCGAGCGGGCGACGGAATCCGCTGCCGCCAGCTCGGCTTCGCATATACCGCATCCTCTCGTGTGGAAGATCACTGTGGTGTTCCTGAGCCTGTCCAGCCTCACCGTCTTCTCCTTTTCCCCGGAATGGGTCTTCACTATGCCTGGAACCTCGATCCTGGGCAGTCTTTTCCCTGTCCCGGCCTTGCCGAGCAGGTCCTTGAGTATGCTTCCGTACGAGAGTATCGCCAGTGAATCCCCGGGGCTGGTCCACAGCTCCGGCATCCCGGTGACATATCTGCCGAGAAGGTACTCCAGCCCGCACTTTATCCCTTCCCCCCTCCTGGAACCGAGCCAGTACATCAGGTCTCCGGCCATGCGTCTGAATGCCAGTGTATCCCCTTTGTCCAGGGTCCTGGATGCGATACTGTCGCACACATCCTTGACCTCCCGGCATTCCGGGTCCTTCCCGTATCCGGCGAACATCCTGTCGAAAAAAGCCGAGGACTTCTCGCTTCCGTAGGTGTATGGCCTGGAATAAATGTCCAGGAGCTTCCCGAGGGACAGCACGTCCAGTCCCCGCCCGGTTATGGTCCCGTCCTCCGACACAAGGAAAATCCGGGGGGTCTGTATCACCCCGTATTTCATCTGGTAGCCTGAACTTATGTCCGGGTCCCACAGATGCGTTACCCTTGTCTGCGGACTGTCTGTCACGAGGTAATCCCTAATGAAGTTCTCCCAGTCCGCGCGGGACTGCCCGGTGTATATGGCGTACAGGTCTATCCTGTAGCCCTTGTCGTCGAGGAGGTTGCGCAGCAATATACTCTCCACCTTGCAGGTCGCGCAGCCTGTGTCGTAGAAGAACAGCACTGACATACGGTCCCTGTAGAGCCTGTCCCCGAATAGAGTCACGCTCCTGCCGTCAAGGTCTTCCATCGAGATTTCCTGGGCCTGCCTGCCTATGAGGGATTGCCGGTTGAACTCCGCGAATATCCTGGCGTTCATCAGGTCCAGCTCGCTCTGCATCCTGACCTTCCCCGTGGCGAACCACCTGTCGTATATATGGATTGCTACGGCCTCGTCCCCCATGAGCCTGGAACTTATGTAGTGCCCGTACAGGCGGAGGGCGGTGAACTGCCTGACGAGGGAGTCCTGGCAGCTTTCTATGAGGAAGTCGGCTTCTCCGCATTTGACGGTCTCCGGTTCCTTTCCGATGATTGCGGCATATTCGTCCAGCTTGGCTCCCAGGGCTTTGGTGACTGAGGAGTCCAGGACCTGCCTGTCTCCTGCTGTTTCATGCACCTGCCGGAAAGCCCCGCATGAAGTCATGGCTCCGGTTTCCGGGGCATTGCCGGACATGGACGGGACTGCGGCAGCCGCAGCTGCGAGCACCAGGATAAGTCTGCGCATCATTCCTCCCTCAGAAGCCTGATGTCGACGCCTTCTGGTATGAACATGGAGGTGTCGCTGTTGTGTTTTATTAGATCCCTCACGGCTGTGGAGGATATGTGGGCGAACTCCTGTGCCGTCGGGATTATTATCGTGTCGATTTCCGGCGCGAGCCGTCTGTTGGCGTCGGCTATTGACCTTTCCGTCTCGAAGTCTATCATGTTCCTCACGCCCCTGACTATATGCCTGATGCCGAGTTCCCGGCAGATGTCGACGGTGAGGTTGTCGTATTTCGTGATCCTGACTCCTTCGAGACCGGCTGTCGCCTGCCTTATTATCTCTATCTTCCTTTCGGTGGAGAAATGTCCTCTCTTGTCTATGTTTATGCCTATGGCCACAACCACCTCATCGAACATCGTCAGGGCCCTTTTCAGGATATTGAGATGTCCGGCAGTGAAGGGGTCGAATGAGCCGGGGAAAAGTGCTGTCCTTTTCATCGTTGTCTCTTATAGCTGCCAGTCGATAGGGGGAAGCCCTTCGCTGGCGAGGATTGCGTTTGTCTTTGAGAAATGCCGGCAGCCGAAGAATGCGCCTCTTGCGAGCGGGGAAGGGTGGGCTGCCTCCAGGACATGGTGCCGGGAGGTATCTATCAGGGCCTTCTTCTGCCTGGCATAGTTGCCCCAGAGCAGGAAGACTATTCCCTCCCTGTTGTCGGAAAGCCATCTTATGACCGCATCCGTGAATTCGGTCCAGCCTATCCTGCTGTGGGAGTTGGGGATGCCTGCCTGCACGGTGAGGGAGGCGTTCAGCAGGAGAACTCCCTGCTCCGCCCACTTCCTCAGGTCGGGACACCCGCTCATCCGTATCCCGAGGTCGTCCTCTATTTCCCTGAAGATGTTCTTCAGGGACGGAGGCGCAGGGATGTCGGCCGGAACCGAGAATGAAAGTCCCATCGCCTGACCCTGTCCCGGGTAGGGGTCCTGCCCGAGAATCACGACCTTTACCTTGTCAGCCGGAGTGAGCTCGAAAGCCTTGAATATAGCTGGCCCCGGAGGGTAGATTGTCTTTCCTTCCGCCTTTTCCTTATGAAGAAAACGCACCAGCTCCGCGAAGTAGGGTTTCCCGAATTCGTCGTGCAGTGCGTCTCCCCAGCTCTTTTCTATCTTGACTTGCATCAGAATATGTATTTTATTACGTCTTCTATGGTTTTTACATACACAAATGTAAGTCCTTTTACGTAAATTTCCTTGATATCCTCGATATCTTTCCTGTTGTCTTCGGAAATGATTATCGTGTTTATCCCGGCCCTCTTGGCGGCAAGTATCTTTTCCTTTATGCCGCCGACAGGGAGCACCCTGCCACGCAATGTCATCTCACCGGTCATCGCTATCCCGCTCTTGACCTGCTGGCCTCTCAGGGCGGAGATCATGGAGCTGACCATAGTGATACCCGCCGACGGGCCGTCCTTCGGTACGGCTCCTTCCGGCACATGGATGTGTATGTCCTTCTCCGCGAATTCCTCCGAGGTCATGCCGGCCATCTCCGGATGCGCCTTGATGTACTGGTAGGCTATGGTGGCGGACTCCTTCATCACGTCCCCGAGGTTGCCTGTCATGGAAAGCATCCCCTTGCCTTTGCTTATAGAGCTTTCTATGAAAAGTATTTCTCCTCCCATCTCGGTCCAGGCAAGTCCTGTCACTACTCCAGGGGCCTCGTTGCCTTTCTGCATGTCGTGGAAACTGGTCGGCAGCCCGAGGTATTCCTTCAGGTGCTCTTTCCGGATGACTGTAGGGTAGTTGTCCCCGAGGGCTATCTTCTTGGCGGTGACCCTCGCTATCTTGGCTATCTGTTTCTCCAGCCCCCTGACTCCGGATTCCCTCGTGTAGTCGCTGATAATCTTCTCGAGGCAGTTCTTGTCAATACGGAGCTGCTTCCTGTCTATGCCGTGCTCCTTCAGCTGCCGTGGGATAAGGTAGTCCTTGGCTATGGACATCTTTTCCTCGGCGAGGTAGCCGCTGACGTTTATCATCTCCATCCTGTCCCGGAGGGCCGGCTGGATTGTGGCCGTATTGTTGGCCGTCGTCAGGAAGAGTACATTGGACAGGTCGTAGTCGATGTCCAGGTAGTTGTCGTGGAAGGTCGTGTTCTGTTCCGGGTCAAGAGCCTCGAGCAATGCCGAGGACGGGTCACCCTTTATGTCCGTGCTCAGTTTGTCTATCTCGTCGAGGACTATCACCGGATTGGATGTCCCGGCCCTGTTTATGGCATTCAGTATCCTTCCTGGAAGGGCCCCTATGTAGGTCTTCCTGTGCCCCCTGATTTCAGACTCGTCGTGGACTCCTCCCAGGGCTATTCTCACATACTTTCTCCCGAGTGCCCTTGCAATGGACTTCCCGAGGCTTGTCTTGCCGACTCCCGGAGGCCCGTACAGGCACAGGATAGGGGACTTCATGTCGCCCTTGAGCTTCAGTACGGCCAGGTACTCTATTATCCTCTCCTTCACGTTCTCCAGCCCGAAATGGTCCTCGTCCAGCACTTTCTGCGCGTGCTTCAGGTCCAGGTTGTCCTTGGACATCACTCCCCACGGCAGGTCGAGCATGAACTGTATATAATTATATTGTATGCTGTAGTCCGGGGAACTCGGGTTGTACCTCTCGAGCTTCGTCATCTCCTTTTCGAAGATTTCCGCCACGGACTCCGGCCATATCTTCTCCTCCGCGCGTGCCCTCAGCTTCTCGAAGTCCTCCATCTCGTCCATCCCCAGTTCCTCCTGGATGGTCTTCAGCTGGCTGTTGAGGTAATATTCCCTCTGCTGCTGGTCTATCTCCATCTTCACCTTCTGGTTGATGTCCTGCTTTATCTTCAGCAGCTCTATCTGCGTATCGAGTACCGCGAGCAGCTTCATCGCCCTCTGTTTCAGGTCCCCGTACTGCAGCAGCTGTACCTTGTCAGTGAAGTTGTCCACCTCTATCGTGGTGGCTATGAAATTCACAAGGAACTCGAACCCGTCTATCGACTTCAGCGCGGACGTGGCCTCCTTCGGCACGAATGACGACATCTTTATGACAGTGACTGCCTTTTCCTTCAGCGATTCAGCTATCATCCTGACATTTTTGTCATTATTGTCAGGTGTCGTGTCAGGCAGGTAATGTACCAGCCCCAGCATATAAGGGTCATACTCCGTCACCGCATCTATGCTGAACCTCTTGAATCCCTGCAATATCGCCGTGATTGTACCGTCCGGCATCTCCAGTGTCTTCAATATTTTCGCCACCGTGCCATATTCATACAAATCCTCCTTCTTCGGGTCCTCCACTGCAACATCGTTCTGCGGCACCGCCCCTATGAACGCATTGTTCTTTTCCGCATCCTCAATCAGCCTTATCGACTTCTCCCTTCCAATCGTAATCGGATATATAGTCCCCGGAAACAATACCGCATTCCTCAACGCAAGTATCGGGAGAGAATCAGGCAATTCCGATTCATCAATCTTCATAAACCCGTCTCCCTGCAATACCGGTATAATATTCACTTCCGTCCCTGACGGAGATAAAATGTCTTTAATTTCCTTCATCATCATGTTTTCCTTGTTTAAGCATCGCACCTGCCTGGCCTTGCCATGCCACCTTGCCTTCAATTTTCCATACTGACAAAATGTCAGTGCCGTGCGGGGGTTTTTTAACGGGGCGGAATATTGTCAATCTCCGTGCCATACCGGTTTGTGATAACGGGCGGCCTGCGGCGTTGCACTTCGGACTCGAACCTCCTCACATACTACAGTATGCTGCGGGGTTCTCGCCTTGCGCGCCTTGCATTCCGTCCGTTCTGACAAACCGGCCGTGGAGAAGCCGTGTGGCTGCAACGGGCTGCGGCGTTGCACTTCGGACTCGCTGCTCGCTACGGGTGTCCACCGGACACCCGTCCTATCGCTCACGACCTCACATACTACAGTATGCTGCGGGGTTCTCGCCTTGCGCGCCTTGCACCCGTCCGTTGTCAATACTCTATCTTGTTGAGGAAGAGTGCGTGCCCGGGGACGGATTCGCCGGCGTCGGAGCGTGTGCCGGAATCCAGGAGGGACTTTATCCATTCCGGATCCCTCTTGCCTCGGCCCACGTCCACAAGGGAGCCGACCACGGCCCGGACCATGTTCCTGATGAACCTGTCCGCCCCGATAGTGAAGACAAGGTAGCTGTCCGGGGCGGCCGGGTAGCCGAGCGAGGAGACATGTGGCGGGGTGTACGGTTCCCACACGGCTTTGCTGACCGTGCATATCGAGGTCTTGTTGTTCCCGCCCTTCTTCTCGAAGCAGCTGAAATCCCGGGTCCCGGGGAGAAGGGCGGCGGCTTCGTTCATGGCCCCTATGTCGAGGCGGTATCTGCAATGCCATGAGAACTGCCCCATGAACGGGTCCTTCACGGTGTGGAGGAAATAGTGGTATTCCCGGTAAACCGCTGAAAATCTTGCATGAAAATCATCCTTTTCCCGACATATTTCATGAACGGTGATTTCCTTGCCGACGATGGCATTTAATTTGTATGCCAAAGCCTCCGGCTCTAAACGAGGCGGCTTCGAGACATCGAAATGTGCCACATAGTTTACTGCATTTACGCCGGCATCGGTGCGGCCTGCCCCGGTGACAGCGATTTCCTCACCTAAGACAAGCGAGAGCGCGTTCTGAAGATGCTCCTGGACCGAAGCCCCGTTCGGCTGGATCTGCCAGCCGCTGAAACCGGCCCCGTTGTAAGAGAGTCTGATTGAATACCGCATCCGCCTTATGGATAATTGTTGGTGTGCAAAAATACAATAATTTAATTAATTATATGGACAATATAAATATTAAGGAATTGAATGACCGCATACAGCAGGAAAGCTCGTTTGTGGATATTCTCACCATGGAGATGAACAAGGTCATCGTCGGACAGAAACATCTTGTCGAGAATCTTCTCATAGGCCTTCTTGCAAACGGCCATATCCTGCTGGAAGGTGTGCCGGGACTGGCCAAGACCCTTGCCATCAATACACTGGCATCGGCCATCGACGCCAAGTTCAGCAGAATCCAGTTCACCCCTGACCTGCTCCCTGCGGATGTGATAGGAACCCTCATATATTCCCAGAAGAGCGAGCAGTTCCAGATCAAGAAAGGGCCGATCTTCGCCAACTTCGTCCTTGCGGACGAGATCAACAGGTCCCCTGCGAAAGTCCAGTCTGCCCTTCTCGAGGCCATGCAGGAGCGTCAGGTGACCATCGGTGACGAGACTTTCAGGCTGCCGGAGCCGTTCCTGGTGATGGCTACCCAGAACCCAATCGAGCAGGAGGGTACTTATCCTCTCCCGGAAGCCCAGGTGGACCGTTTCATGCTCAAGGTGGTTGTAAGCTACCCTAAGAAGGAGGAGGAGAAGCTCATCGTCAGGATGAACAATTCCGGCGAGTTCCCTAAGGCCAGCCCGGTGCTGAAGCCGGAGGATATAGTCAAGGCTCGCCAGGTAGTGAGGGATGTCTATATGGACGAGAAGATAGAGAGGTACATAGTCGACATCGTGTACGCTACGAGGACCCCTTCCGACTACGGGCTGGACAAGCTTTCCGGCCTGATCGCCTACGGCGGTTCCCCGAGGGCCAGCATCTCTCTCTCCATGGCGTCGAAGGCCTACGCCTTCATAAAGAGGAGAGGTTATGTCATACCGGAGGATGTCAGGGCTGTCTGCAACGAAGTGCTCCGCCACAGGATAGGGCTCACCTACGAGGCAGAGGCGGAGAATGTCACCACGGAGAACATCATAGCCGAAATCATCAACGCCGTGGAGGTTCCATAGTATCATGGATAAAAAGGATGCAAACGACCTGCTAAAGAAGGTCAGGAAGATAGAGATCCGGACCAGAGCCCTTTCGCATCAGATTTTCGCCGGGGAATACCATTCCGCGTTCAAGGGACGTGGAATGACTTTCAGCGAGGTCAGGGAGTATCAGTTCGGTGACGATGTAAGGAATATGGACTGGAACGTCACTGCGAGAATGCGGTCTCCGTATATCAAGGTCTTCGAGGAAGAGCGCGAGATGACGGTAGTCTTGCTGATAGATATCAGCAGATCAGGACTATTCGGGACTGCCGGACAGAACAAGCGCGACATGATTGCGGAGATCGCCGCAGTGCTTTCCTTTTCAGCCATAATCAACAACGACAAGGTAGGTGCCCTCTTCTTCAGCGACAGGGTGGAGAAATTCATCCCTCCCAAGAAGGGCCGCAGTCATCTCCTGCACATTATCATGGAGATACTCCAGTTCCAGCCGGAGCATAACGGGACAGACATAGGGGAGGCCCTGCGCTTCCTCACGAATGCCATAAAGAAGCGCTGTACGGCATTCCTGCTCTCGGACCTGCTCGACGTGGACAAGGACGGGAACCCGAACTATGAGGATGCACTGAAGGTGGCCGTGAACAGGCATGACCTTTCCGTGATAGAGGTCCATGACCCGAGGGAGAGGACCCTGCCGGACGTGGGTTTCGTGCATGTCAAGGACTCCGAGACCATGGCTTCGGGCTGGGTGAACACCTCCGACAGGAAGATGCGGGCCATGTACTCACAATGGTTCGCCGGCCTTTCCGCTGCCTCTTCGAGGCTTTTCCTCAAATATAAGGTGGACAATGTGAGCATTTCCACTGACAGCGATTATGTAAAGGGTCTTATGGCCTTTTTCCAAAGGAGATAACATGAAGTTTCATATCAGATTGTCTTTGGTCCTGGCTGCCGCCGTGCTTGCCGTGCCGGGACTCCGTGCGCAGGACTCCTTGTCCGCAGTGAACGCCGGGGAGGCCTTCCTCGAGCAGCTGCAGCCCCGTGATTCCATACTCATTGCCGACCAGCTGAAGTACGGGTTTGAACTCGACGAGGTCCGGGCCGGTACGGGACTGATGCTGCCGGACTATTCCAAGGGGTTCTGTGAAGGCGTGGAAGTAGTGTCGCCCTGGGTGCTGGATACGGTCAAGGTCCTGGAGGGCAGGAAGAAGGCCCCGGAGCTGATGAACATAAAGGGCAGCATCACCGTCACTTCCTTTGACGAAGGCAAGTACAGCCTGCCGCCTATATATGTGGTGAGGATATCCCCGGAAGGCCGGGCGGATACCCTTTCCTTTTCTCCGAAAGTCCTTGATGTCAAGACAATGCCTGTGGATACCTCCGCATTCGAGGTGCATGACATCAAGGGCCAGATACAGTACCCTGTCCAGTTCCGGGAGGTGCTCCCGTGGCTTGGAGGGGCCCTTCTCCTTGCGGCCGTTGTCCTGGTCGCCGTATTGCTTGCAAGGAAGTATGCGGGGAGGCGGGCAGGAAACGGTGCTGGACGTGAACCTGCACACATAACCGCCTTGCGGAAACTCGACAGGTTCAGGGGGGATACCTGGTGGACACCGGAAAAACAGAAAGCCTTCTATTCGGGGATTACGGACGCCCTCCGAGAATATATAGTGTCGAGGTTCGGGGTATCTGCCATGGAGATGACAACCAAGGAAATCTTCGACGGGCTGAAGGACAAGGACATACGTCCGGACCTCTACCAGGAGGCGAAGGAACTTTTCGAGAGGGCGGACTATGTCAAGTTCGCCAAGTATGTGGCCACGCAGGGGGAGACGGCTTCGGCTGTACCTTCCGCAGTCAAGTTCGTGACCATGACCTACCAGGAAGAACTTGATACCGAGTCCGGGGAAGCCGCCTCTGCAGGGGACGGAGGACAGCGCCGGCCGGAATCCGGACAGCAAGGGAAGGAGGAGTAGACTATGTTTTTTGAATATCCAAAGCTGCTATGGCTTGAAATAATACCGCTCCTGCTGGTGTTCCACTACATATACCTGGAGTGGAAGCAGAGGGCGCCGCACCTGAGGGTTTCCTCCCTGACACCGTGGCTGAAGGCCGGGAAGTCCGCCTTCTGTGTCTTGCGGCACATACCTTTCGTGCTCAGGACGCTGGCCCTTGTAATGATAATAATAGCCATCGCCCGGCCAAGATCTTCAGGGCAGGTGGAGAAGGTGGATTCGGAAGGGATCGACATCATGCTCACCATGGACGTGTCCACCAGTATGCTTGCCAGGGACTTTACCCCGGACAGGCTCAGCGCCGCCAAGGACATCGCCATAGAGTTCATCGCCCAGCGTCCGTACGACCGCATAGGCATAGTGGTATTCGCCGGCGAGAGCTTCACACAGTGTCCGATGACTACGGACAGGTCCACCCTTATAAACCTTATGAAGGAGGTCCAGACGGATCTTATCGAGGACGGGACCGCCATCGGGAACGGGCTTGCCACTGCCGTGGCGAGGATGAAGGATTCCGACGCCCGCAGCAGGGTGGTCATCCTGCTTACCGACGGAGTTAACAATTCCGGTGAGATAACCCCCCAGATGGCAGCCCAGATCGCGAAGACCTATGGAGTCAGGGTATATACCATCGGCGTCGGGGCCATGGGGACCGCCCCTTATCCTGTCATGACCCCGTGGGGCGTGGACATACAGAAGGTGCAGGTGGAGATTGACGAGGACCTCCTGAAAGAGATAGCGGAGACCACCGGGGGCAAATATTTCAGGGCCACGGACAATACCAAGCTGATGGAGATCTACGGCGAGATAAACAAGATGGAAAAGGTCAGGACCACGGTCGACAGTTTCCCGGTATACAAGGAGCTGTTCGGCATGTATGCCCTTGTGGCCCTTGCCGCCCTTCTCCTGGAGTTCATCCTCAGAGTGTTTGTTTTCAGGCGTCTGCCGTAGAATGGAGGTGACATTATGATTAATTTTGCACAAGCGCAATTTCTGATACTGCTGTTGCTCGTCCCCCTGTTTTTCATAGCATACGCGGTGATGAGGCATTTCCGGAAGAGAAGGCTGGAAAAGTTCGGGGACAGGGAGCTGGTAGGGGAGCTCATGCCGTCCGTATCGGCTTCCAAAGGATGGGTGAGGGTCACCCTGTTCGCCATCGCGTTCTTCTTCTTCACCATAGGCCTGTCCCGCCCGCAGATAGGGGCCAAGCTGAAGGAGAGGAAGACGAAAGGGGTCGAGATAATGATAGCCCTGGACGTTTCGAACTCGATGCTGGCGGAGGACTATTCCCCCGACCGTCTGGAGCGGGCGAAACTGGCCATTTCGAGCCTTGTGGACAAGCTGCGGGATGACAGGATAGGCCTTGTGGTGTTCGCCGGGACTTCTTTCGTACAGCTTCCGGTCACCACGGACTACGCATCCGCGAAAATGTTCCTGAACAGTATCAACACCGAATCCGTCCCTATCCAGGGAACAGCCCTCGGGGAGGCAATAACCACTTGTATCCGGAGTTTCAGTACACAGAGCGAGAGAAGCCGGGCCATAATAGTTATCACCGACGGGGAGAACCATGAGGACGATCCTGTGGCTGCGGCCAGGCAGGCTGCCGAGATGGGGATAAAGGTCTTCACCATAGGGGTTGGCTCCGTGGAGGGCAAGCCTATACCGTACAAGGGCGAGCTGCTGAAGGACAAGGACGGGAACATCGTGGTGTCGAGGCTCGACGAGAAGGTGCTCAGGGAGGTAGCCTCCGCAGGGAACGGTGCATACGTGAGGGCCGGCATGAGCGAATTCGGCCTGAACCCTATCGTGGACGATATCAAGAGGATGGACGAGGAAATGTTCAACTCGGTCATCTTCGAGGAATTCGATGAACAGTATATGTACTTTTTCGCCATCGCCCTCGTGCTGCTGGTCATAGAGATGCTGGTAGGGGAGCGCAAGGCGTCAAGACATTTGTTAAAGTGATCCGGTTATGATTAGGTTGATCAGAATGGATAAATTTATGGCCCGGGTTGTGGCTGCGGCTGTCCTGTTTGCCGCTGCCTCGCTTGCTGCTTCTGCCCAGGGCCTCGACAGGAAGGATGTCAGGAGCGGTAACCGCCATTTCTCGAAGGAGAAATACAGGGAAGCTATCGTCGACTACCAGAAGGCCCTGCTCAGGGATTCCACTTCTTTCGCTGCGTCATACAATCTGGCCAACGCCCTGTACCGCACCGGTAATTTTACGGAGGCAGGGTCGGTCCTGGACTCCATATCCGGCAGGGCTGACGAGTCCGGATACGCGGCGGACTATCACTACAATGCGGGGAATACTGCCTTGGCCCTGAAGGATTACCAGGCTGCGGTGGACTCCTACCGGGCTGCCCTGCTCCGGAATCCGGGCGACCTGGACGCCAAAGAGAACTACATATACGCCAGGAAGAAGCTGGAGGAGCAGCAGAATAACCAGGACCAGAATCAGGACCAGAACCAGGACCAGAATCAGGACCAGAACCAGGACCAAAATAAGGACCAGAACCAGGATCATAACCAAGATCAGAACCAGAATCAGGACAACTCCGGGAATGAGGACAGGAACGGCGGGCAGGCTCCGCAGGACCAGCCAGCGATAAGCCGGCAGGCTGCCCAGCAGATGCTGAATGCCATGATGGCCAAGGAGAAGGAGACCCAGGATAAGGTGAAGAAGGAGAAGGCCGCAGTGATGAAGTCCAGGCAGAAGGAAAAGAATTGGTAACAAAAGGGAAGATGACAATATGAAGAAATTATCGTTGACATTGATTGTTATACTGCAGACCGTCCTGATGTCTGCACAGTTGAGGGTTGAGGTGCCGGACGTGGTGTCCCTGGACGAACAGTTCAACGTGACCTTCATCTACGAAGGGGCGAATTCCCCTTCCGGATTCGAATGGACGCAGGGAGACGATTTCCAGCTTGTGTGGGGACCCCAGCAGGGCCGGTCCACGAGCGTACAGATAATAAACGGCAAAAGGACCAGGACGGACCAGTTCACATACACCTACATCCTGACTCCGCGCAAGACAGGTACCTTCCAGATACCGGCAGCTACGGTGACGGTCAAGGGCGAGACCTATACTGCCGGACCGGTGAGCATCACTGTCGTTTCCCAGGGGGCCTCGGCGCAGACGCAGCAGTCAGGTGGCGGACAGCCGGCGACGGATATCTCCGATGACAACCTCTTCCTCTCCCTGACATTCAGCAAGAAGAATGTAGTGGTCGGGGAACCTATAGTGGCAACGTTGAAACTGTACCAGAGAGTGAACATAGCAGGTTTCGAGGATGCCCGCTTCCCAGCCTTCAACGGGTTCTGGAACCAGGAGATAGAGTCACCCTCCAACATCGAGTTCCACAGGGAGAGCCTCAATGACAGGATATACAACGCCGCCCTGCTCAGGAAATATATCCTTATCCCGCAGCAGTCTGGCAAGCTGGTCATAGACCCGGCCGAACTGGTCTGCCTCGTGAACATCAGGACTGTGTCGAGCGGCAGCGTCAGCATATTCGACGAATTTTTCGACGAGTACAGGACGGTGAGAAAACGTATCAGCACCCCGTCCACCACCATCAACGTAGCCCCGCTCCCGTCCGGGGCCCCTGCCTCGTTCAAGGGCGGAGTGGGACAGTTCAGCATAACCGCATCCTTGAGCAAGGACTCCCTGCGGACCCACGACGCGGCCTCCCTCATAGTCACGATTACCGGAAAGGGCAATGTTTCCCTCCTCGAAGAGCCGGACGTTGTCTTTCCTCCTGATTTCGAGGTCTACGACACGAAAGTATCCGAGTCCATAGACAAGGCTTCCGGAGGGATTTCCGGGAGCAAGACCTACGAGTTCCCTTTCATCCCGCGCAGTGCCGGGGATTTTGCGATTGCACCGGTGAAATACAGCTACTATGACATAAACTCCAGGAAATATGTCACCATTGAGACACCTATGATTCCTTTCTCCGTGGCCAAGGGCAACGAGGCCGACGCTTCCTCGCCGGTTGTGACGCAGGGCGTGACAAGGAGGGGTGTGAAGGACCTTAACCAGGATATCAGGTTCATCAATACCAAGGACATGCGCCTGGCCCCGAAGGGAGAGTTTTTTGTCGGGTCCGCAATGTTCTGGGTGGTCATTGCCCTCGTGGCCGTGCTGGCTGCCGCGGTTTACTTCCTGCTCCGTCTCCTTGCCGCACGCAGGGCCGACATTGCCGGGACCAAGACAAGGGGGGCTACCAAGATGGCCCGCAAGCGCCTGCACAAGGCATCTGAATATCTTTCCCAGAACATTTATTCCGCGTTCTACGAGGAATTGCACAAGGCCCTCATGGGCTATGTGTCCGACAAGCTGAATATGCCGGTGGCGGATCTGTCCAAGGAGAGGATAGCGGAGGCCCTTTCCGGGAACGGCGTGCCTGTGGAGGTTACGGACCGGTTCGTAGCCATCGTGGATGCCTGTGAATTCGCACGTTATTCCCCGGATTCCGGGAATGCCGCCATGTCTGCGCATTACCGGGATGCGGTGGATGTCATATCTTCCATAGATTCCTATATGAAAAGCAAGAAAAAAAACTCGGCGGCAAAGGCAGTGGCCTTCCTGCTCCTCCTTTCTTTCCCTGTGACGGGACATGCCGCCGATGCATACGTGGACTCCCTCTTCAATGCAGGAAACGAGGCATATTCCGGAGGTATGTGGGAGGATGCCGTCTCTGCCTATACCGCTGTCGAGAATCTCGGACTGGAGTCACCGGCACTCTACTGCAACCTGGGCAACGCCTGGTACAAGTCCGGGGACATTGCCAGGGCCATGCTCTACTATGAGCGAGCCCTGAAGCTGGACCCTTCCTACTCCGATGCAAGGTACAACAGGACAGTGGTGTCCGATTTCGTCCAGGACCGGATAGAGCCTGTTCCGGAGTTCATCCTGAAGACGTGGGTCAGGGACCTGTGCTATGCCCTGGATTCCGACACGTGGGCGGTGGCCGGGCTGGTCTTCCTTGCCGTGACCGCGGCTGCCCTGCTCCTGCTTCTCCTGTCCTCTTCCCTGGCATTGAGGCGGACCGGCTTCTTCTCTGGAATAGTGTTCTTCCTGCTGGCGGTCATGTCAGTGACCTTCGCGTTCTGGCAGAAGTCCGACTATATGCGCAAGGACGGGGCCATAATAATGACTCCGGTAGTCTCGGTCAAGAGTTCCCCGTCCTCCGAGGCCTCCACCGACCTGTTCATCCTGCATGAAGGGACGAAGGTCATCATCATAGACGAGGTGGGTGAATGGCGCAACATCGAGCTGGCGGACGGCCGGCAGGGATGGATGCGTTCTGCGGACATGGACATAATCTGAAGCCGGGTAAAGGAATTACTGGCGGACGGGAACATAAGGAGGAAAGTGATATGAAGATTGTATTTCTTGATGCGGCGACCCTCGGTGACGTGTCGTTCGCCCCTGTGGAGGCTCTCGGGGAACTGGTCTGCTGGCCGGTCTCGGATCCGGTGGAGGCCATGGACAGGGTGAAGGACTGTGATGTCCTTATTGTGAACAAGGTGAAGGTTACCCCCGGGCTGATAGATGCGGCTGCCAACCTGAAGCTCATCTGCGAGGCGGCTACGGGTGTCAACAATATTGACCTCGGGTATGCTGCTTCCAAGGGTATACCGGTAAGGAATGTGGCCGGGTATTCCACGGAATCCGTCGTGCAGTGCACCTTCATGCACATACTCAGCCTGGCCGGGAGGCTCCCTTACTACGATGCCAGGGTAAAGTCCGGGGAGTATTCCCGCAGCGGACTTTTCACGGATGTCTCACTCCCTTTCCACGAGCTTGCAGGCAAGACCATGGGCATAATAGGCATGGGGACCATCGGCAGGAGGGTCGCGGACGTGGCGTCGGCCTTCGGGATGGAGGTAATATATTATTCGACCTCCGGGACATCGCATTGTACGGAATATCCCAGCGTCAGCCTCGGGCAGCTGATGTCGGTCTCCGATGTGGTTTCCGTGCATGCCCCGCTGAATGAAAGGACAGAAGGTCTTGTCGGGAGGAAGGAGCTTGCTATGATGAAGGATACGGCCTTCATAGTGAACATGGGACGCGGGGGCATAGTGGACGAGGCAGCGCTTGCGGAGGCCGTGGATGCTGGGACAATCGCCGGGGCCGCCCTTGACGTCTATTCTTCCGAGCCCCTTTCTCCGGAGAATCCCCTGGCGAAGGTTGTCCGCAAGGACCGACTTTCCCTCACCCCGCATACTGCATGGGCTTCCGTGGAGGCGAGGACCCGTCTCGTGGAGATGATTGCCGCGAATATAGCTGCCGGCTGGGAATGACATTTACACTAACATTATCAGGGGAATATGATTCTAAAGGAGATATCAGGAAAGAGGCCCGCCATCGGGAAAGGCAATTTCATCGCCGAGAATGCCGTGCTGGCCGGGGATGTGACCACCGGGGAAGATTGCAGCATCTGGTACGGGGCTGTGCTCCGCGGTGATGTGGGCAGCATCTCCCTCGGCGACAGGGTGAATGTACAGGACGGGGCCGTGATGCATACGACAGCGGCTTCCTCCGTAAAGATAGGGAATGACGTAACTGTAGGGCACGGGGCCATAATACACGGGGCTGTGATCGGTGACTGCGTCCTGGTAGGGATGGGGGCTGTTGTCATGGACAATGCCGTGGTGCCTGAAGGGACCGTTATCGCGGCCGGGGCCGTGGTCCTTGAGAATTCTGTCCTGGAGCCAGGGATATATGCCGGTGTGCCGGCCAGGAAGGTGAAGGACGGCTCGGATGTCATAACCGGCATGATAAGGAAGAATGCCATGGAATATGTCACCTGCAAGGGTTGGTATGAGTGATGCCCCGGTCCGGGGATGGATGGATTCCGGGAAAATCCATGACGGAGGATGCCCGGTACAATGAATTAGTCGTACAGTCATGTCTGTTTTTATAGCTATATCGGTGGCGGTGGCTGCAGCGGCGGCCGCTGCCTTTGCAGTATATGCCTCCTGCTCCGGCAGGCTGCGGAATATGGAGAAAGAAATGAATTCCAGGGATGCCGAGATACAGTCCCTGCGGTCAAGGCTCCAGATGGCGGAGGAGACTCACCAGCGTGTGGAGTCCGAGATCCGAAGGTCCGGGGAAAAGGCTCTCGAGGAAGTACGGAGGGCTCATGCGGAGGCACTCTCCAGGCAGATAGAGGCTATGAAGGCCGAGATGAAGGCCGGGACGGACGAGATATTGCGCAAGAGGGAAGAGGAGCTCAGCAGGAAGGCGCAGGAGACTTTCTCTACGATTACTGGGAGTCTGGAAAAGGATATCCGGAACATGAAGGAGGCGTTCGAGTCGAACAAGAAGACACAGTCGGAGACTTCAGCCTCCCTGAAGGAAAGCCTGGCCGGGGCCATAAGGAATCTCGAGGAGAACACGAAAGCCATCGGCAGCAAGGCAGACAACCTTGCAGACGCCCTTCGGGGGCAGAACAAGATGCAGGGTTGCTGGGGAGAGACTATCCTCCAGACTCTTTTCGACAATGAAGGCTTCATCGAGGGGGTGAACTACGACCGGGAGGTCACTTTGAGGGACAGCAGGGGCAATCCTTTGCTCAATGAGGATTCAGGCTCGAGGATGAGGCCGGACTACATTATCCATTTCCCGGACGGGAACGATGTGGTAATAGATTCGAAGGTGTCTCTCACCGCTTTCTCGGACTATCTCCAGGCGTCGGACGAGGGGGCGAGGAAGGATGCTGCGGAGAGGAATCTTGCTTCGGTGAAGGAGCAGGTACGCAGGCTCGCCGGAAAGAACTACTCCGCTTATCTTGCCCCGGGGCACAGGATGCTGGACTATACCGTGATGTTCATCCCCAACTATTCGGCGATGCAGCTGGCCTACAGCGAGGACCCGAATATATGGAGGGATGCCTTCAGCAGGAATGTCCTCATAACCACGGAGGAGACCCTGATGCCTTTCCTGAGGATGATTACCATAGCCTGGCGGAACACTGAGCAGGTGCGTAACCAGGAGAAGATCATAGACGGGGCTTCCCGGATGATAGAGCGTGTGGCGGAGCTTGTGAAGAGTTTCGATATCCTTGGACGGAAGCTCGACGATGCCCGCGACGCCTACGGGAAGTGCAATGCAAAGCTCAAGGATTCCGGCCGCAGTATCGTCAAGTCTGCCCGTGATGTCGCCCGCCTCGGGGTTCCCGTCAGCCGTGACAAGTCCCTGGAGGATGTCGGCCTCGTAGATTCCGGCTCCCCTGATTCCCTCGCCTGATGTGCCCGCCGAGTCTTTACCCTGGACGGTCAGCCGGAAGGGGCGGGATACAAGGCGCACGGGAGCCGGAACCCGGAGCATACAGAAG
>JADIMQ010000114.1 GCA_017694655.1 Candidatus Cryptobacteroides merdigallinarum | reverse complement strand
CGAGGCGGAACGAGGAAAAGCAATGAAATTGCTTAATAGGGGGTGCAGGGGGTTAGGATGGGGCCCGTCTTTCGAAGAAAGACGTTTGAGGGTGACTCAAAATCTCTTTTTGAGTCACCCTCTCTTGCCTGTTATTGTTTTATGTAATAATATGTAAATGTTATTTTTTCATTATTGACGGCTTCCGCATCTGCAGCTGTCGCAGACCTGTGGCATATCGACCGGCGGCCTGTGCCTGAACTCCCTGTGGTGGTGTCCCTCTGCCGGACAATCCTGCGGACCTCTCCAGTGCCTTGCAGGCCCGGCCTGCGGCTGCGGCCTTTCGGCTCTCATCTTCTCAAGCTGGTCGAGCTGTTCCCGGGTCAGCAGCTTCTCGAAGTCGGCCTTGTCCTTCTCTGCCATTTCCTGCATTGCTTTCCTGTGAGCCTCGACTGCCTCCTTTCTCTGGTTGTCCTGCTGTGTGAACAGTGCGGTGAGGTCCTCTGCCTGCTTGTCGCTCAAGGAGAGCTTTTCTTTCAGGAAACCTACCCTTTTCTCTATCCTTTCGGTTTCGGACAGCTTCCTGTCCTGGTCCTGGGGTCCCTGGTTGCGGGGTCCCTGGGCGAATGCGAGCCCGAATCCGACGGTCCCCGCGATGATTACGCATGCTAACTTTTTCATGTCTTCTTGTATTTGGAGTTTGACTTTGTTTTCCGCGGTGTATTGCCGCATCGTGCCGCAACAGTACAAAAGTCGTACTGTCTTCCAGGGTCTGCAAGCGTTTGCTGGCGAACGCCCCGAACAAGGTGGCGAACGGCATTTTCCGTCCGGACGGCTGTCCTGCTTCCGGGATTTTTTATAACTTAGCACACATAATGTCCGGGAAATGAACAACAGGAACCTTCCTCTGTACATAGATATCATCTTCTGCGTGGTGCTTCTTCCCGCGATGATAATGCTGCTGCCCATAGAGAGGTGGCTGACCTACCATACCGGCTTCGTGCTGCTGCTCGTCGGGTGGCTTTATGTCGTGTACGTCCTGAACAGGAAGCTTACCATACCCCTGGTTTTCAGGAAGAGGAGGTATCTGGCCGCCCTCCTGCTCATTGTCCTTACCGTCATTGTCACATACTTTCTCTCGAAGTACAGGATGCACGGGGGAGGGGAAGGCCCGGTAGAATTCTTCCGGCAAAGACGGCCCCCGGAGTTCCACCGGCAGCCGTTCAAGCTGCGCCTGCACGAGCAGGGAGTGTGGTTCCTGTTCCTGGTTGTCACGACTTTCAGCATAGCGGTGGGGCTGCTGACCGAACTGTACCGGCAGATGCTGGAGAAGAAGGAGCTGGAGCAGGAGAAATCCAGGGCCGAGCTTGCCCTTTACAAGGCGCAGATAAACCCGCACTTCCTTTTCAACACCCTGAATACCCTGTACGGGCTGGTCGTGACACACTCCCCAAAGGCCGAGCAGGCCTTCGTCCAGTTCACGGACATGATGAAGTATCTCTATTCCAACGGCACGGCGGACTTTATCCCCGTTTCCGAGGAAGTCGACTACATAAGGCAGTATATCGGGCTGCAGAAACTCCGCCTGAACGAGCACACGGAGGTGGTCCTGGACGTGGATATCCCCGATGCAGAGGCGGTGATCGCCCCTATGCTCCTTATAACTTTCGTGGAGAACGCCTTCAAGTACGGGGTTTCCTCGCACATGGACAGTTCCATATACATTGCCGTCTCGTCCGCGGACGGGAATATAGTTTTCCGGGCAAGGAACAGGATTTTCCGGGAATCCCTGCAGAAGAAGGGGGACGGGATAGGCATACTGAACTGCCGGAAACGCCTGGCCCTGATATATCCCGGAAGGCACACCCTGGAGATTTCCGATGACGGGGAATATTTCGATGTACACCTGTCCATCCGGACGCATCCCGACAGAGGTCCGGCAAAATCTGCAGCTGGCATTCCTCCGGCCGGAAGACGAAAACCACAGTCCCGCTTATGATGATAAAGGCTATAGCTATAGATGACGAGCCGGTGGCTCTGTCGATAATGGAGAATTTCTGCAGCCGTGACGGTGGGGTATCCCTTTCCGCCTACAGCGATCCCGTGGTCGGGATGGATGCCGTATACCGGGAGAGGCCGGACCTTGTCTTCCTGGACATAGAGATGAACGGGGTGTCTGGGGTCGAGGTCGCCAGGACCCTGCCGGAGGGGACGTACCTGATATTCACTACGGCATACGCCCAGTTCGCCCTGGAGGGTTTCGAGCTGAATGCCATGGACTTTCTCCACAAGCCCTTCTCCTACACCCGTTTCGAGGCCTCACTGAAAAAGGTCAGGGACATGATGGCCCTGAAGAGCGGGGCGGCAGTCCCGTCCGGGCTGCACGGGGAAATAACGGTGAAGTCTGAATACCGGAACGTGAACGTCCACCTGTGTGACATAAGGTACATAGAGGCGATGGACAACTATGTCAAGATACATGTTTCCGGCAGGGACCCTGTCCTTACCCAGATGAGCATGAAGGAGTTCTCCGACATGCTGCCGGCGGAGGACTTTGTCCGTATCCACAAGTCGTACATCGTACCTCTGTCGAAGGTCTCGCAGTACACCCGCCGTCAGGTTACGCTATCCTGCGGCGCGGTACTGCCTATCGGCCGCGTCTATTCCGCCGAGGTGCTCTCCAGGCTCTGCCCTTGAGCCCCGGACTCATCCACGGAGTCCTGCCATCCGCCTCCGAGGGCCTTGTAAAGGTCCGCCAGCGCCTTGTATTCATCCATTATGGCATTGCTCAGCTCCACCTGCGAACTGAAATAGGCCCTCTGTGCATCCAGCACATCGATGTAGCTGATGACTCCCCTGATATACTGGAGGTTGGCAGCGGACACGTACTGCTTCGAAGCTTCCTGCAGGTCGAATTTCAGGCTGGTGGCCTCCACCGCCGAATTGTAGCTCACGATGGCGTCGTAGACTTCCTTGAAAGCCTGCAGGACATCCTTTTCA
This sequence comes from Candidatus Cryptobacteroides merdigallinarum, assembly GCA_017694655.1. GTDB lineage: Bacteria > Bacteroidota > Bacteroidia > Bacteroidales > UBA932 > Cryptobacteroides > Cryptobacteroides merdigallinarum. Next base: position 1,374 of record JADIMQ010000114.1, on the reverse strand, counting down.
TAGTTCAGCCTGGCCTGGTTGTAGGCTGCAATGGACGCCTTGAAGTTGGCCTTTCTCCTCCCGAACTCGAATATTGGTGAGGCGAGGTTGCCGAGGACATAGAAATACGGGGCCTTGATTATGTCTTTGAGCGTGTTTGTCTCGGTCCCGCCGTCAAGGGAGATGGTGAAGGTAGGGAACCTTTCCGCCTGTGCCACCCCTACTGCGGCTTCCGCAGCCTTCAGTTCCTGTTCAGCCTGCCTCAGGTCCGGTCTCCTGCTCAACAGCTGGGACGGTATCCCGACAGGGATTCTCCTGCGGTAGGACAGCTCGAGCGGTACCCTTTCCCTTTCTATGCGGGTAGGGTAGGAGCCTGTGAGGAAGGACAGTTCGCTTTCCTTCGTGGCTATCTGCCTCTCGAGGTCCGGGACAAGCGAGGCTGTGGTGGCCCTTTCCACAAGGGCCTGCTGGTACGGGATCTCGGATGTAAGTCCACCGTCTAGCCTCAGCCAGGCTTTCTGGACTCCCTCTTCCCTTGTCTGCAATGTCCTTTTCACGATGAGGAGCTCGTTGTCGAGGGCCTGCAGGTCGAAGTACGCGTTGGCGACTTCGGCTATCAGGGAGAGCCTCAGGGCCCTGCGTGCTTCCACGCTCGCGAAATATTCCGCCAGCCTTTCCTTGCTGCCCCACCGGAGGTGTCCCCACAGGTCTATTTCCCAGGAGAAGCGGGCTATGGCGCTGTATGCCGGGTCGTGGGCTCCGCTGTGCCCGTCATAGTTGGTGTACTCGTCCTCCCCGTAGACCCTCGCTGAAACCGAAGGCCAGAGCCTGGACCGTTCTATCCTGTACCTGTATTCCATCTCGCGCAGCCTCTCCGCCGCCACAAGCATGTCCTTGTTGTACTCCAGCGCGTCCTTGATGAGTTTCTGCAGGGTGGTGTCCTGATATATCTTCCACCACTCCAGGTCCGCCCAGGTGACAGTGTCGGCCGGCGAGCCGGAGCCGTATGTCTCCGGAATGTCCAGTTCCGGTGCGGCGCAGTGCTTTGCCGGGGAACAGGATATGGTGAGGGTCCCGGCCACAAGGACAGCCGTGATTATGGTGGCTGCGCTGCCGCCGCCTGAAGGAGTCTTCTTATTCTTGTGTCTTGACATCTTTTCTCTTATCTTATATATCTGGACGAAGAAGAACGGCACGAAGACTATGCCGACAGTTATCGCCACTATCATACCGAAGAATACCCCCGTGCCTATGTCCTGGCGGCTTGCCGAACCCGGGCCCGTGGCGAACACGAGAGGGAGCATGCCGAGGATGAAGGCCAGGGATGTCATGACTATAGGCCTGAACCTCATGTGAGCCGCGGTCACGGTGGCCTCCACGAGGCTCTTCCCCTTT
>JADIMQ010000113.1 GCA_017694655.1 Candidatus Cryptobacteroides merdigallinarum | reverse complement strand
CCGCGACCCCGGAAACCGCCGCGCCAGAACAGCCTGCCCAGCAGCAGGCCGCAGCGCAGCAGCCTGTCCAGCAGAGCAGCTACCCGCAGAACAGATATCAGCAGCAGTACCAGGAAAGGAGATACGAGGACGGCTACCAGCAGAGGCAGCAGCACCAGAAAATAGAGTTCGACGGTGTGGTGGAAGCCACCGGGGTCCTCGAGATAATGCCGGACGGATACGGTTTCCTCCGTTCCTCCGACTACAACTACCTGAACTCTCCAGACGACATCTATGTGTCTGTAGGCCAGATCAAGACAAACGCCCTGAAGACCGGGGACACGGTAACGGGCGAAATCAAGCCTCCGAGGGAAGGCGACAAATATTTCCCTCTCGTGAAAATCAAGTATGTAAACGGACGCACTCCGGAATTCATCAGGGACAGGATACCGTTCGACTTCCTGACCCCGCTGTTCCCGAATGAGAAATTCAACCTGCTCGGAAACGGGCACAACGACCTCTCCTGCAGGGTTGTGGATATGTTCACCCCTATAGGCAAGGGCCAGAGGGGACTCATAGTGGCACAGCCGAAGACAGGTAAGACAATGCTGCTCAAGTCCATAGCCAATGCCATTGCAGACAACCACCCGGAGGTCTACATGATTGTGCTCCTCATCGACGAGCGTCCTGAAGAGGTGACCGACATGGCCCGCAGCGTAAAGGCAGAAGTCGTGGCCTCCACTTTCGACGAACCGGCGGAAAAGCACGTCAAGGTGGCCAACATGGTCCTCGAGAAAGCGAAGAGGCTGGTGGAATGCGGGCATGACGTGGTCATATTCCTCGACTCCATCACCAGGCTTGCAAGGGCATACAACACCGTGCAGCCGGCTTCCGGCAAGGTGCTTTCAGGAGGTGTGGACGCCAATGCCCTGCACAGGCCGAAAAGGTTCTTCGGGGCGGCGAGGAACATCGAGAACGGTGGCTCCCTCACTATTCTCGCCACTGCCCTTACCGACACCGGCTCGAAGATGGACGACGTGATATTCGAGGAGTTCAAGGGAACGGGCAACATGGAGCTGCAGCTCGACAGGCGGCTCTCCAACAAGCGCATCTTCCCTGCAGTTGACGTCACATTGAGCAGCACAAGACGCGACGACCTCCTCTATACGCAGGAGCAGAGCAACAGGATATGGATCCTGCGCAACTATCTCGCGGACATGAACTCCGTCGAAGCCATGGAATTCCTCAAGGACCGGCTTGAAAAGACCGTATCCAACGAAGAGTTTTTCGCTACGATGAATGGAGACAAGATATAGCACCTACACAAGACATTACAAGCCGCTGCTGGGTCTGGGCCTGCCCATCATAATCGGTCAGCTGGGGATAATCCTCGTCAGCTTCGCCGATACCATAATGGTGGGACATTACAGGACTGAAGACCTGGCAGCTGCCAGTTTTGTGAACAACGTGTTCAACCTCGTGATCATATTCTCCACGGGGTTCTCCTACGGCCTCACACCAATTGTAGGCAGGCTGGCCGGACAGGATAAGCCCGGTGACATAGGCAGGGTCCTGAAGAACAGCCTTGCAGCCAATTCCCTTGTGGCCGTGCTCCTGATGCTCCTGATGGGGGCGGTTTACTTTAACGTGCACAGGTTAGGGCAGCCGGAGGAACTGCTGCCACTGATAAGGCCGTATTTCATCGTGCTCCTTGCCTCCCTGCTCCCGATACTGCTGTTCAACGCGTTCAAGCAGTTCGCGGACGGTATCACCGACACCGTGACCCCGATGTGGATACTCCTTGCAGGGAATGTCCTGAATATTTTCGGGAACTGGTGCCTGATATTCGGGAAACTCGGCTGTCCGGAACTCGGGCTGCTCGGGGCCGGCATCTCCACCCTCGTATCCAGGGTAGTGACCCTCGTCATATTTGCCGGCATATTCTTCTTTTCCGGGCGCTATGCCCGGTACAGGAAAGGTTTCCTGGAAGGAAGGGTGAACAGGAGCGACTTCACCAGGCTGAACAAGTTCGGCTGGCCGGTGGGGCTGCAGATGGGGATGGAGACAGGCTCTTTCAGTCTCGCCACCATAATGGTGGGCTGGCTCGGGACACTCCCGCTTGCCGCACACCAGGTGATGCTCACGGCAGGCCAGCTCGGCTTCATGCTCTACTACGGCATGGCTGCAGCCATAGCGGTCAGGGTCAGCCATTTCCTTGGCCAGGGCGACATGAAGAACGTGAGGACATCCGCAAGCGCGGGTTTCCAGCTGATACTCATGATGTCCGCAGTGGTCTCTGTCCTTATCTTCACATTCAGGGACAGGCTCGGGATGCTGTTCGCCGGGAACGCGGAGGTGGCAGCCCTCGTGGCCCAGCTCGTGATACCGTTCATCGTCTACCAGTTCGGGGACGGGCTGCAGTGCGCCTATTCCAATGCCCTCCGGGGCATATCGGATGTAAAGCCGGTGGTGCTCATAGCCTTCATCGCCTATTTCGTCATCTCGCTTCCGGCCGGATATATCTTCGGTTTTGTGCTGGACTGGGGGCTGACGGGGATATGGATGTCCTTCCCTCTCGGACTCACGAGCGCCGGGCTCATGTTCTGCATCCGCTTCCACAAACGGGTACAAAAAAAATGAGAATCGACACTCACGTGCAGACCCTCATACTAACCACATAATTAATAACACTAAAACTAATAACCAACATGCTGTAAGTGTCTTGGATCACACTTGACCAGCACGCCTGAAGTTTTTGCAATATCCGTGCCAAAAATCCAAAACCTGGCTAAAAATATTCAAAAAAAATCTAATTTTCCGAAAGGACGTTTATGACTATCTTCTTCACCATATCCTTCAGCTCGTCCAGGAATACCCCTGCCTGGTAGGTCCCGCTCTCTATCATCCTCAGCTTCTTCTCCCAGATACCCGTCAGCTCCGCACTTTTCAGGAGCTCCTCGTGTATGGTGCCGATAAGGTCCTTGCCTGTCTGCGTCGGATAGAGGCTCTTGCGCTCCTTCCTTATGTAGTTCCTCTTGAAGAGGGTCTCTATTATGGCAGCCCTGGTGGACGGCCGCCCGATACCGTTCTCCTTCATGGCGTCGCGCAGCTCTTCGTTGTCCACCAGCTTGCCGGCTGTCTCCATCGCACGGAGCAGGGTGGCCTCGGTGTACGGCTTCGGAGGCGTGGTCCAGGTCTCCTTGAGGACCGGGGAATGCGGGCCGCTCTCCCCTTTCCGGAATTCCGGCAGAATCTTGTCCCCGTCCTCCGGAGACTTGCTGTCTTCACCAGCATCGGGGTCGCCGGGCTGCCCGGAAGACTGGGCAGAGGCAAATACCGTGCGCCACCCGGGGCTGACAATCCGTTTCCCGCCCGCCTTGAAGTCCACGCCGCCGGCCGTGCCGGAGACAGTGGTAGTGGAAATCACGCAATCAGGATAGAAGGCAGCGATGAAACGTCTCGCCACGAGGTCGTAGACCCTCTTTTCGTCAGCAGTCAGGGAGGTCACAGGCGCTCCTGTAGGGATTATGGCATGGTGGTCGGTGACCTTGGAATTGTCGAAGACCTTCTTGCTCCGCGGGAGCCTGGTCCCTTTCAGGGGAGCGGTAAGCTCCGTGTAAGCGGCAAGTCCGGCCAGGATCGCAGGCACCTTGGGATATATGTCGTCGCTGAGATAGGTGGTGTCCACCCTCGGGTAGGTCGTGGCCTTCTTTTCATAGAGACTCTGGATGAGGCGCAGGGTCTCGTCCGCGCTGAAGGAGTATTTCCTGTTGCACTCCACCTGCAGCGACGTGAGGTCGAAGAGCCTGGGAGCGGATTCCTTCCCCTTCTTCTCGGTGACCCCGGTAACCGTGAATTCCGTTCCCGTGACTTCCGTAAGGAGCTTTTCCCCTTCCTCCTTGCTCCCGAAGCGGCCCCTGGAGGACGAAAAGGTGACATCGCGGTAGACTGTCTTCAGCTCCCAGTACGGGGAAGGCACGAAATTGTCTATCTCGGCCTGACGCTTGACAATCATGGCAAGGGTCGGGGTCTGCACCCTGCCTATCGAGAGCACCTGCCTTTTCCCGGCATACCTGAGGGTATAGAGTCTCGTGGCGTTTATCCCGAGCAACCAGTCTCCTATCGCCCTGGCGAGCCCTGCTTCATACAGGGACCTGAAATCCGACTCCGGCCTCAGGTGGGCGAACCCCTCCCGGATGGACTCCTCCGTCAGGGAGGAAATCCACAGCCTGCGTACGGGGCACTTCGCCCCGGCCTTCAGCATCACCCAGCGCTGGATGAGCTCACCCTCCTGCCCTGCATCCCCGCAGTTTATAATCTCGTCTGCATTCTGCATCAGGGTCCTGATGATGTTGAACTGGTTTATGTAGGTCTCATTGTCTATGAGCTTTATCCCGAAACGGGGAGGAATCATGGGCAGGGAGGAAAACATCCATGTCTTCCACCGCGGGTCATAGTCGTGCGGCTCCTTCAAGGTACACAGATGTCCGAAAGTCCAGGTCACCTGGTATCCGTTCCCCTCCAGATATCCGTTCATCTTCCTGTCGGCCCCCAGCACTCCGGCTATCTCCCTCGCCACACTCGGCTTTTCTGCAATACAGACTATCATTCTATCCAAAGATTATATAGGAAACACAAAAATGGTGGAATCCCTCGCAAAATTAGGAACAGTTTTCATAAAATTCAAAAAGAATCCTGCCCCGGCTACCTTTTCCCGCCGCCGCGTTTATTGCCGCGTTTATTGTAGACGAAGTTTAAAATAATTTTGTCGGGACAGATATTATAGCTAACTTTGTAGAATGCAGTTTTGAAAATTTCAAGACAGGAGAATATAAATTTATTAAGGAAAGACTATATGAAATCCATCATCAGAACGGCTGCAGGGATGACTGCGGCGATAGCGGGACTGCTGGCTGCCGCCAGCTGCAACACAGACAGGCATATCACGGGGACTTTTTCCGACATCGCGGACGACTCCCTGGCCGTACATATATTCAAGGCCGACTCCAACCGGCCAGTGGCCGTGGACACGATAGTGGCGGAAAACGGGAAGTTCTCCGTCGACTTTAAGGACACTGCCCTGTTCATGGTCTATATCCTGCCTCTGCAGGACTACCAGAGCATGATGCCGGAACCTATCTATGTGCTTCCGGGAGAAAAAGTCAAGGTGTCGGGAAGCATTTCCGACCCTGTGCTCAGCGGCACCAGGATATATGACGGGCTGGCACGCTTCGAAGGCTTCAAGACCATGAAGGACGAATTCAAGGCCCTGTATGAAAAGGCCGCGCAGACGGCCGAGAGCGACATCCTCGGACAGCAGGCCCTGAACGGGGAATACGACAGGCTGACTGCCCGCAGGGACAGCATCTATGCCGAATACGTGAAGAACAACCCTGACGACCTCACATCCGGCTACCTTACCCTGTTCATGAACCCTGAAAAAGGACTGGAGTCTTACAACCTCCTCAGCTCCACTGTAAAGGAGAGCGCGCTGGGCAGGCACCTCGACGACGTGGCCTCCTATTTCGAGTCCGCAGTCGAGAAAGAGAAGAACAAGGTGAACATCCAGCCGGGCAAGCCGGCCCCGGAATTCTCCCTGAAGGACCTCGACGGGAAGGAAAGGAACCTCGCCTCGTTCAAGGGCAGGTACGTCCTCCTCGACTTCTGGGGAAAATGGTGCTACTGGTGCATGAAAGGCATGCCTGACATGAAGAAATACTATGACAAGTACCGCAGCAAGATAGAGTTCGTGGGAATCAACTGCCGCGACTCGGAAGAGACCTGGCGCGAGACAGTGGAATCCGAAGGTCTGGACTGGACGAACCTCTACAACGGGACTTCGGACGAAATCCTGAAGTCATACGCCGTGGAGGGCTTTCCTACAAAGGTCCTCATAGACAAGGAAGGGAAGATAATCCAGGTGTTCGTGGGTGAGAGCCAGGAGCTCTACGACAAGCTCGACGAACTTTTCTAGGGAAATGAACTGAAACGTTTCCAGATGGGAAATCCTTACAAGAAGAGCATCAGCAGGGAACTCATATGGGAGTATGCCCTGCTGATTCTTATTTTCGGCCTCGGCATAATACTGTTCAACCAGGCCCGGCCGTTCATCAGCGGAGTCCTTGCAGCCTTCACCCTGTACATACTCCTGCGCAAGCCGGCGGCGAGGCTTACGGAGAAGACGGGGAAGCCTGTCCTTTCCGCGACTGTCATCCTGATATGCGTGGTACTGTTCATAATCATCCCTCTGTCCCTGCTGGTATGGTTCATTATCTCCAAGCTTCAGCAGGTGAACTGGAACACCAGCGCAATCATCGCCCCGGTCATGCAGACCATCGACATCATCAAGGAACGGTTCGGCATAGACCTTATCTCTGAAAAGAACATAACATTCGCGGCCGGGAAGATCACGGCCCTGGGACAGTCCGTGATAAACGGCATCGGGGACTTCTTCATAAACATCTTCGCGGCCCTGATACTGCTGTTCTTCCTGCTCACGGGAGGCCGGAAGATGGAGGAATACCTGTCCTCCCTCATCCCGATGAAGAAGGTGAACAAGCGGGAGACGATAGAGAAAGTCAACATAATGGTGAAGTCCAACGCCATAGGCATCCCTCTCCTCGCCCTTATCCAGGGCCTGATAGCCTGGATAGGCTATATGTTCTTCGGAGTACCGAACGCCTTCCTGTCGGCATTTCTTACCGGCCTATGCTCCGTGGTCCCGATAGTCGGGACAATGGTGGTATGGGTGCCCCTGAGCATATATTTCATGGTGCTCGGGCTGTGGGGGAAGGCTATAGGGCTGCTGCTCTTCAGCGCGATATTCATTTCACAGAGCGACAACCTCATAAGGTTCATCCTCCAGAAGAAACTTGCCGACACCCACCCTCTGATAACAATCTTCGGAGTGGTTGCCGGACTCCAGATTTTCGGGTTCATCGGCATAATATTCGGGCCACTGCTCGTGTCCCTCTTCCTGCTCTTCCTGGATATGTTCAGGAAAGAATATCTTGCGGACGACGGACCAGGGACGGATGCAGCCGGGGAAGAGACTCCGCCGGGAAAACAGGAGGAGGTCCAGTCACCGGGACAGGGGAAGGCTGCCGTTACGGCCGGAGAACAGGCCTGTGACGGAGGGAGGGACGGCAATGAATGAGGCCCCGACAGAGAAACACCCTCTCGAACCTTTCCTCCCGGAGGGGGCAAGGCTTCTCATGCTCGGGAGCTTCCCTCCGAAACGGGAACGGTGGTCCATGGAATTCTTCTACCCGAACTTCAACAATGACATGTGGAGGATTTTCGGCCTTGTCTTCTTCGGGGACAAGTCGCATTTCATAGCCCCGGACGGGAAGCATTTCGACAGGGAGGCGGTCGCAGGGTTCTGCTCCGGGAAGAAAATCGCCCTGTACGACACTGCAGCCGAGGTAAAAAGACTGAAGGACAATGCCTCGGACAAGTTCCTCGAGATAGTGTCAGCTACCGACATCCCCGGGCTGCTCCGGCAGATTCCTGAATGCAGGGCAATAGTCACCACTGGACAGAAGGCTGCGGAAACCGCTGCCGGAGCCCTTGGCTGTGCCCTTCCCTCCCCTGGTGAATACGTGACGGCCCGTCCAGGCGGCGAGGAGACAGTATACCGTCTCTGGAGGATGCCATCCTCGTCGAGAGCCTATCCCCTCGCCCTTGAGAAAAAGGCGGAACACTACAGGAGGATGCTTTGCATGGAAGGTATCCTCTGATCAGGAGTCCGCGGCGGAAAGGAGGACTTCCCCGAGGGTGGGATGGATGTGAACAGTATCCTTCAGTGTCCGGATACCGGCACGGGCCGTCATGAGGGCGGCAGCCTCCTGGACCATATCCGCGGCGTGCGGTCCCATGACATGGCAGCCGAGTATCCTTTCCCCGTCAGGCGTGGCGATAATCTTGCATATCCCTTCCGTCTCGCCAAGGCACACGGCCTTGCCATTAGCCCGGAATAAGGACTTGTAGACCCTGTATCCAGCATTTGCCGCCTGGCAGTCTTCTTCGGTCATCCCCACGGAAGCGGCTTCCGGCATGGTGAATACGGCCGACGGCATGACGGAAAGTTCAGGCGCGGCTTCTTCCTCCGGTCTGCCGCTCCCGATGTCAGAGAGAATGGCGGAAAGGGCCTTCCTGCCCTGGGCTACGGCGGCATGGGCGAGCAGCTGACGCCCGTTCACGTCCCCTATGGCGAATATCCAGGGTACATTCGTCCTCATTTCCCCGTCTACCGGCACCGCGCCCCTCTCCATCTTCACACCGGCTGCCTCCGGCTTCAGGTCCCGGCAGTCCGGCCTGCGTCCCACGGCCACGAGCACCTTGTCCGCAAGGCAGCTTTCCTCCGAGCCCTTCCTGTCCCAGGTTACCTTTACACGGTTCCCTCCGGCACCTGGCTCCTCTTCCACGGACTTTACCCCTGCCTGCAGGCAGAACACTATTCCCCTTCTGGAGAGGCTCTGCCGCAGTCTCCTGGCTATATCCCTGTCGAAACGCGGCAATATCTCCCTGCAAAATTCCACTACAGTCACCTCGCTGCCGAAACTGCGGAAGACAGAAGCGAACTCGAGACCTATCACTCCCCCACCGATAATGCAGAGGTGGCCCGGGAGCGTTTCAGCCTGAAGCAGGGACGCGGAATCAACCACCTGCGGCAGAGAGGCTCCGGGGATGTCCGGAACCACGGGGGATGAGCCGGTGGCTATTATAATGTAGTCGGCCGTGTACAGTTCGCCTCCGGCAGAAACAGTATGCGCATCCCGGAACTCTGCCCTTGCCCGTACGAGCCGGATGCCTGACTGGCCTATCAGGGCCTCCACGTTTCCCCGGAGATTCGAGACTATGGTGTCTTTACGGAGCCTTACGGCATGGAAATCCACCGTGCACGGGCCTGCCGTGACCCCGAAGGAAGCCGCGGAACGGATTTCCTCGAGGATCCCGGCACTGCGGCAATAGGCCTTGGTAGGTATGCAGCCGGCATTCAGGCAGGTGCCGCCTACCTGGCCGGACTCTATCAGGGTCACATCAAGTCCCATCCTGCGGGCAGAGAGGGCGGTCTCATAGCCGCCCGGACCTGCGCCTATTATCAATAGCTTCATTGCGTTGTCCTGTATGTTTTGCCATTCATGCGGGGAAACCGGGCCGCAGTCCCTATTCCCCGAAATCGTATTTCAGTACCGGGTGCGTGGCGGCGAGAGTCTCGTCCGGCCTGCGCACCGGAGTGGAGTGCGGTGCGGTCCGGAGCGTTTCCGGATCGGTGGAGGCCTCCTCCGCAATCTTCCTCATTGCCCCGATAAAGGCATCCAGGGTTTCCCTGGACTCGGTTTCCGTCGGCTCTATCATTATGGACTGGTGGAACAGCAGAGGGAAATAGATTGTGGGCGCGTGGAAGCCATAGTCGAGGAGGCGTTTGGCAACGTCGAGGGTCGTCACCCCTGTACTGCGGTCCCCGAGCCCGTCGAAGACGAACTCATGCTTGCACAAGGACGGGACCGGGAGACGGTACAGGTCTTTCAGGGACTCCTTTACATAGTTGGCTGACAGTACCGAATACGGTCCAACTTTCCGGACATTCTCCTTCCCGAGCATCAGGATATAGGTATAGGCCTTCATGAGGACCCCGAAATTTCCCATGAACCCCGAGATGCGCCCGGCACTGTCCGGGCTGCAGGCTATTCCGTAGCTGCCGTCCTCCTCCCGCCGGACCGCCGGGCCAGGAAGCAGATGCGCAAGGGCGGGGGAAACACCCACAGGTCCTGCTCCCGGGCCTCCGCCTCCATGAGGGGTGGAGAATGTCTTGTGCAGGTTCAGGTGCATGATATCGAAGCCCATGTCCCCGGGCCTCACCTTCCCGAGCAGGGCGTTCATGTTGGCCCCGTCGTAGTACAGGAGCCCGCCCGCGGCATGCACCGCCTCCGCTATACGGTGTATCCCGGACTCGAAGAGCCCGAGGGTATTCGGATTGGTCATCATTATCCCGGCCACGGTATCGTCCAGCAGAGGGAGCAGGGCATCCATGTCTATGAGTCCGCCGGCAGTGGACTTCACCTCCACCACCTCCAGGCCGCATACGGCTGCACTGGCCGGGTTGGTGCCATGGGCGCTGTCCGGGACAATCACCCTGGTGCGTCCGGTGTCCCCGCGGCCGAGATGGTACTGCCGCATCACCATCAGGCCGGTGAGTTCGCCATGGGCCCCGGCGAAGGGGTTCAGGGTGAAGGCAGACATGCCCGTAAGGGAGCACAGGTAACCGGAAAGTTCAGCATATATGCGCAGGGCCCCCTGCACAGTCCCGGCCGGCTGCAGAGGATGAAGGGAAGAGAAGCCCGGGTGGGCTGCGGTCTCCTCGTTTATCCTTGGATTGTATTTCATGGTGCAGCTGCCGAGAGGATAGAAGCCGGTATCCACACCGAAGTTCATGCCGGAAAGGTTGACATAATGCCTGACGACGTCAGGTTCGCTGACTTCCGGCAGACGCGGCGCGGCAGAACGGCACAAGGCCGCCGGAAGGTTGTCGGGAGTGTCCTCCCAGCCGCTTTCAGGAAGGGACCATCCCTTGCGCCCTTTCCTGGAAAGTTCAAAAATTAGCTTATCGTAATATTTCATCTGTCCGTATTTTTAGCACTGTTTCCGGTCCAGGTCCCGCGAAATCTCCATGACCGCCGAGACAAGCCCGTCTATCTCCTCCCTGGTCCTGTTTTCTGTGACACAGAAGGACACCAGGTCCCCGCCGCAGGGCAGGGCCGCGAAATAGCCCCGTTCCACAAGTCCCTGGTGCAGCTTTCCGGCCGGCACGGACGTGTGCAGCACGAACTCCTTCAGGAAAGGCTTGGGGCTCGCCTCCGAAAAGAGGCCTGTCCCGAGAAGGCGGGAATAAAGGTAATGGGCTCCGCCGTAGGACAGGCGGTTCACCCTGTCAAGGCCTCCAGGCCCCATAAGGGAAAGGTATATGGTGGCATACAGGGCCATGAGGGACTGGTTAGAGCAGATGTTGCTCGTGGCCTTCTCCCTCCTGATGTGCTGCTCCCTGGCCTGCAGGGTCAGGACATAGCACCTCTTCCCGTCGGCATCCACGGTCTCCCCGGCAATCCTGCCCGGCAGCTTGCGCACATACTCCTTGCGGCAGCACAGGAAGCCGAGATACGGGCCTCCGAAATTGAGGGGGATTCCGAGGGTCTGGGCATCGCCGCAGGCTATGTCGGCACCCCACTCCCCCGGAGACTTCAGGACCGCGAGGGAGGAAGGGTCGGAATACACTGCAAGCAGGGCCTTGGCGGAGTGCACGGCATCCGCGAAGCCGGAAAGGTCCTCAATGATACCGTAACGGTTGATCCCCGGGACCAGTACCCCGGCCACGTCCCCGGCCTCCAGCTCCCTCTCCAGGGCAGCGGCATCGGTGGCATATCCGGATTCAGGGATGACGTCCAGGGCAATGCCGTGGAACTTCATGTATGTCCGCACCACTTCCGCAACCTGAGGCAGAAGGGTGGAGGAGACAAGGACGCGCCTCTTTTTCCTGGTGCAGGCCACGGTCATCATCAGGGCTTCCGCGGCCGAAGTAGGCCCGTCGTACATGGATGCGTTGGAACAGTCCAGGCCGGTGAGCTCGGCCATCATTGTCTGGAACTCGAAGATATACCTCAATGTGCCCTGCGAGACCTCCGCCTGGTACGGGGTATAGGAGGTAAGGTATTCAGAACGGGAGATTATGGCAGGGATCACAGACGGGGAGTAATGGTCGCAGGCACCGGCACCGGCAAAGATCTTCAGCCTTACATTGGCGGACGCAAGTTCATCGAACCTCCGCCTTACCTCGGGCTCCGACATGGCCTCGGGAATGGAGAAATCCCCCTTGAAAAGGACATCCTGCGGCACGTCAGAATACAGGTCGTCCAGGGAGGCCAGCCCGGTACGGCCGAGCATGGCCTCTATATCCTCACTGGTGTGAGGGAAATATGCAGATCCCATATCAAGAATGACTTATGCCTGTTTCTCGAGGAAAAGTGCGTAGGCGGCGGCATCCATAAGGCCCTCCGTCTCCGACGGGTCTGTCATGTGCACCTTGATAATCCAGTTGGCGTAAGGATCCTCGTTCAGGAGCCCCGGCTCGTCGTCCAGCTCGGCATTGCGCCCTGTAACCACCCCGGAAACCGGGGAATAGAGGTCACTGGCGGCCTTCACGCTCTCGACCGCACCGAACTCCTCGTCCCGGGAGACCTCGTCGTCCTCCTCCGGCATGTCCACATATACTATGCTGCCCATGGACTTCTGCGCGAAGTCCGTAATCCCGATCACGGCTGTGCCGTCTTCGGTCCTGACCCATTCATGTGATTCGCTGTAAAGCAATCCTTCAGGTATCCTGCTCATTTCAAAAACTGTTTTTATGGTAAATTATCATTTCTTGTATCTCTTGTCATAGAAGATTTTCCGGCATACCTTCCCGGGAAAGGTCCTCTTCCTTATCCTTATCCCGACTTCCGTGCCCGGGGCGGAACAAGGCGTCCGGACGAATGCCATGCAGACACTCTTCCCCGTCGATATTGAGATATAGCCTGTAGTCACCTCCCCGACAGTCTCCCCTCCTGCCTCGACCGGGTATCCGGCCCTCGGCACAGCCTTTTCCACGAGCTCTATCCCCACCAGCCTGCGGGCCGGACCGGCAGCCTTCAGGGCCTCGTACGCAGCCTTGCCTATAAAGTCATGCCCGTCCGTCTTCACGAACATCCCCAGCCCGGCCTCGAGAGGGGATATGTCCGGCCCGAGCTCGTGCCCGTAGAGAGGCAGGCCTGCCTCGAAACGCAGGGTATCGCGGCAGCCAAGGCCGCAGGGTGTCACCCCGGCCGAAAGCAGGGAGACCCAGAGCCGCCTTATGACGGCCGGCGAAGCATAGAACTCAAAACCGTCTTCCCCGGTATAGCCGGTCCTGCTCGCGATTATCCTTTCATCACCGGCCCCTGTCTCCGTGAAGGTGTAGAAGGCCAGGCCGGAGAGGTCCATCCCGAGCACGGAGGCGGCAACCTTTTCCGCATCGGGCCCCTGGAGGGCTATCTGCCCGTAACTTTCCGAACGGTCCTCGACAAGGACATCCATCCCGCCGGCGGCCGACCGTATCCATCCGGCATCCTTGTCTATGTTGGAGGCGTTGACCACAAGCATATAGGAAGACGGGCCCGGCATCCTGTACACGAGCAGGTCATCCACCACTCCCCCTTCAGGGTAGAGCATCATCCCGTAAAGTATCTTTCCGGGCTGCATCCCCGAGATGTCATTCGTGAAGATGCGGCTGACGAGTTTCCCCGCCTCCGGCCCGGAGACATATATCTCACCCATGTGCGAGACATCGAACATCCCGCAATGCCCTCTCACCGCATTGTGCTCCGCTATTATGTCCGTGTAGCTTATCGGCATGACAAAGCCCCCGAAAGGGCTCATACGGGCTCCCAGGGCCACGTGGCTGTCGTAAAGACAGGTCTTTTTCAGAGTTTCCATATCATTTTGTCCGTAAAACATTGTGTCCGGGCCTGCGTCCGGTTATGAATCCTTCATCAAGATAGCCGGCCATTATCCTTCCTATGTCCTCCATCTCCTTCCCGGAAATCATCCTCTCCCCGTCACAGAAGAATCCGGCGATTGCCTGCTCCATGGCGGCTATGTCCACAGGAGCGAAATTGGAAAGGTTTGCCACCCGCTGCCTCACGGAGGCCACACCCTTGGCGAGCAGCTTCTCCCTCGAGGGGGTTATGGCCCTCTGCATCTTGCCGAGGTCTACATCGCACAGTAGGGTGGCGTGTATCACGTTCCGCCGTCCAAGGCTGTAGAACGCGCTGCCTGAAACCTTCCTTCCGGAAACAAGTATATCGTTCCGGCCCGAGGGCCAGGCATCGAAGCCCTGCTTCCTGAGGAAAAGGGCGAATGTGGAGATGAACCTGTCAAAAAGGAAGGTCTTGTCGTTCCCGGAAGTCACTGCCGAGACCATGATGTTCCCCTTGTCGGCATAGACGCAGCCCCCTCCGCTCTTGCGGCGGAAGACCATGATGCCTTCCTGCCGGCAATAAGGGACATCTACTTCCGCCTCCATGTCCTGGTTCCTGCCGAAAATCACCGTGGGAGGGACCCGCCATACCATAAGGAGCTCTTCCCCGCATGTCCGGGCGAGGCACTCCTCCGCAGAAAGGAAGAAGACCAGGGGCCTGTCTTCCACAGGCTCCGGAAACACAACGAGTTTCATGGGACAGGCTGCCAGTCTTGTTATCTTACCTTGATGAACTCCACAGGCTGGCCCTGGACCTTGTCCACAGGGGCGGCGGTAAAACGCACCTTGCTGAAGTCAATGGATTTCAGGTCGATGCACCTGATTGTGGAGTTCCACGCGGTCCTGTAGTAGAACCTCAGGGCCTGGAGGTCCGACGAGGTTGTCCACTGCGTGGCGCTCGGGACATTGTCAGGCACAGGATCACCTTCCCCGTGCTCGACACCTATCGGTATGTCGAAATTGTTGAGTATCTGGAAGGTCTCCTTCACGGTCTCGAAGCCGGTGGCATACTGCGGGGCGGTGGACTGGTAGAAGGCTGCCCTCACGAAGCGGGACGGCGGGGTCACGTCTCCAGGTATCCCCCTGAACCCGGTGCCGGCCCCGAAGGACGAGAGGGTGACATCCCCGGAGAGCTTGGACGGCTTGGCGTTCCCGGGGTAGAGGTTCACGTAATTGTTGAGATTGGTCATCTGCCATTCGAATCCCGGGGAGTTGGTAAGCACCCCGAGCCTGTTCTCGTGGAAGCCGGGCTTTCCCCCGACAATCTCCAGGACTACCTGGCGGCCGGAAGCGTCGCAGATACGCCAGTGCGCCGTCTGCATCTCCGGGGTAAGGGCCACCACCCGCACGTCCCCTATGGACGCGATAACCTGGTCCACGGAAGAGAAGCTGCCGAGAATCCAGGCCGCGAGCTGCACGTCCACAAGGGTGGAGGAGTTCTCCGCCTGGTCGTACTTCTCATACTGTCCGTACCCAGGGAAGAAGAACAGGCCCACAGAGAGCCCGGCCTCGTTCAGGCCCTCTGTCACGAACTGGTCCTGCATGACGGAAATCCCGACATAGCCGTATTTCGATGTGAATTCAAGTCCGTTTTCCCCGGTAGGAGTGAATGATTTCTGGGTATAGCCCCTCGGGACGACGACATATCTGCTCTGGAGGAAGCTCCCTCCCCATTCGCAGGTCCTTGCAAGTACCCGGCTGCCGTCCTTCGAGACAAGTGTGATACCGGTACAGGCGTCCGTATCGACGGACACCGCTGACATGGCGAGCAAGGCCAGTGCCAGGACAAGCTTATTCTTCAGATTCATAGTCCAATATATCAATTATGCGGTTACAAGTCGTGTTTCAGTTTATAAATGTAAGCATGAATTGATAATTAAACAATATTTTCAAGCGGAATTTTCAGGACTGCCGGGGATGCAGGCTCATGCAAGTCTCCGGCAGTCTTCAGGGGCATGCCCCGTCAGACGCCTGAACAGCAGCCGGAATGCCCGGACAGAGGGGAAGCCGAGTTCCTCCGCAATGTATTCCGGGCATCTGGATGTGTAGAGCAGCTGCCTGCGCGCGATACCAATCTGTATGGAACGGACGAATTCCCCGGCCGACTATTTCCAGGTTCTCGTCGTGGCGGGTGACGAACTGCCGGCTGTAGAAACGGGAGCTGCAGGTCAGCAGGAGCTCTATACGGTTTGCAAGGAGCCTCGCTGTATATCCGTCCACTCCCCTGCCCAGCTCTGCCGATATGTCTTCCATGCAGGCAGTGACTGTCCTCCTCTCGCGGCAGGAAAGATGGAGGGACTCGTCCTGGCGGTACCCGAAGAAGGTATAGCCTCCCGGGACAGGCCCGGCAGAAGACTGCACACCGGCTTATTTTTCCGGCAATCGGGGATTTTTTCTACCTTTGCACACTATATCGGATTAGATTCAACATATATGGAAAGGATCAGGAAAGTCATCATTACAGCCCTGGCAGGTGCGGCGGCCTGTCTCCAGGCAGGGGCACAGCCGGGAGTATTTGCAGTAAGGGAGGCACAGGAGAGCCCGGATGCGCGCCTGCTGACGATGGAGGAGGCAGTCCTCGGGTATGAACTTTATCCAGAGACGGAAAAGACAGTATGGAGGCCTGGAAGCAGCGAGCTGACAAGGTATGAGGACGGGGTGCTCCATGTGCTCAACCCGCTTGCCGGGCTCAACAGGGAGATACTGCCGGCAGAGAAGATCCGGGAACTCGCAGGGGAAGGGGCCGGGTTCGTACAGTGGCTCGGCCACGACACGGCGGTCTTCCAGTCAGACGGCACATATTTCCTTATAGATACAGGGACGGCGGAGCTCAAAGGGAAGATACGCCTGCCGGAAAAGGCCGGGAACCTGGTATTCAACCCTGCAGGCTTCCATCCGTACACACTCGGGAACGGGCTGTACTTCTGTGACAACTACGGCAATTCCTATCCTGTGGCCGTCCCGGAAAGCAAAGACATCATATACGGGCAGTTCGTGAGCCGCAACGAGTTCGGGATCACGGGCGGGATATTCCTCTCCCCTTCCGGGAAGAAGGTGGCATTCTACCGCAAGGACGAAAGCGCGGTGGGTACTTTTCCGCTGCTGGACATAAACACGAGGACCGGCACCCTGTTCGAAATCAAGTATCCCATGGCAGGGATGAACTCGGAGAACGTGCGTCTCGGAATCTATGATTTCGCCTCCGCCGAAACCGTCTACCTCGACTGCGACGAATACGGCTACGACCAGTACCTTACAGGAGTCACATGGTCCCCGGACGAGAGCCTTGTCCTCGTGCAGGTGCTTGACAGGAGCCAGAAGCATCTGAAGCTCAACAGGTACGACGCCCGGACAGGAGAGTTCGCAGGGACGGTGCTCACCGAGGACAACGGCAAGTACGTCGAGCCGCAGGACCCGGTCTGGTTCCTGAAAGGCAGCAAGGACAAGTTCATATAC
>JADIMQ010000112.1 GCA_017694655.1 Candidatus Cryptobacteroides merdigallinarum | reverse complement strand
GTCATCCTGTCGGTGCCGGTAATGTCGGGACAGGAGGCCTGCAGGTATGTGGAGGCCTCGGACCTGACTTTGACAGGCAAGGTTATGGACACCCCGAACCCGTACCACAGGATAGACACCTGCAGGTACACTGGATTCTCTGAAGGAGAAAATTTCCAGGCGAGGTGCGCTTCCGGCCTTGCCGTACTGTTCAGGACCAATTCCACCTGTATCACTGTGCTTCCGGAATATGCCGAGGCGAGGCGTAGCCTTACAGCCCCGGACCTGGCGCAGCTCGGTTTCGACCTGTATATCCGGAAAGACGGGAAATGGCTTTTTGCAGGATCCGGTGTCGGCCGCGGGGTGAATGACGGGAAGGCCGTCACCCTTGTAAGGGATATGGACGGGAGCATGAAGGAGTGCATGCTGCATCTTCCGATGTACAGCGAGATGAACTCGGTGAAAATCGGGGTCGACGGCGGTGCGGAGATAGAGGCTATGGAATCCCCGTTCCGGCACAGGGTTGCGATATACGGGTCGAGCTATACCCAGGGCGCTTGCATCAGCCGCCCGGGAATGTCCTACCCTATGCAGTTTGTCCGGAATACCGGGATACAGCTGCTGAACCTCGGTTTCGGTGGGAACTGCAAGATGCAGCCGCAGTTCGCCGCCGTGCTTGAGGACGCCGATGTGGACGCCATCATTTTCGACTGCTTCTCCAATCCGAACGCGGCGCTGATAGAGGAGAGGACCCTGCCCTTCATCGAGAGGATGGTAAAGGCCCATCCGGACATACCGCTGATCTTCATCGCCACTGTCTACAGGGAAAACCGTAATTTCAGCCTGAAGAACGACAGGTACGAGCAGGACAAGATGGATATGGCGGCCAAGATGATGGCGCAGGCAGTGAAAAAGTACGGCAATGTCTATTTCATACAGCCGGACACCCTCACAGGGCATGACCATGAGACTTCGGTGGACGGGGTGCATCCTTCGGACATGGGCTATGCGAGATGGGCCAGGACAATAGAGAAGCCTGTCCTGAAAATACTGAAGAAGTATGGAATAAAGTGACACCGGCTGCAACGTTTTCCATGAAGGCTGCATCTAAAGGGCAGTGTTTGATTAATAATTGGAAAACGTCATGAGAGAGTTGGTTGTGGAAATACTTAAAAGAGTCGGAGCTTTCCTTGTAGTGGCTCTTGTTCTCTCGTCGTTTGTCTTGTTTTCATAGGCGGGAGCAGAGCTTCCGGGACTTATTTCCGGCGGCGGTGTGTCATGGCGGCTTGTCCGTTCCAGGCACGCCGCCGTCGCATTATGACGGGACGTGATGTTGTTATTTATCTCCGATTTGCTATCTTTGCACCTCGGTCGCGGCGGACACCCGGCACAGAGGGGATTGGAACCGCCTGATGATATATCAATCAAACAGTTATGGCACAGAAACCGTCGATTCCAAAAGGTACAAGGGATTTCGGCCCGGCAGAGATGGCCGGACGGAACTACATATTCGATACCATAAAGTCCGTATTCAGGCTATACGGCTATATGCCTATAGAGACTCCAGCCATGGAGAACCTGGGTACACTCCTCGGCAAGTACGGGGAGGAGGGCGACAAGCTGCTGTTCCGCATCCTGAACTCCGGGGACGCCTTTTCCGGGGTGGATTTATCCATGTACAGACAGGAGGACGGAGGAGTCAACGGCAAGGCCTTGTCCCTGAAGATTTGCGAAAAAGGCTTGAGATATGACCTGACGGTGCCTTTCGCCCGTTTCGTGGTGCAGCACCAGAATGACATCTCATTCCCGTTCAAGAGGTATCAGATACAGCCTGTATGGAGGGCGGACCGTCCCCAGAAAGGCCGTTACAGGGAATTCTACCAGTGTGATGCCGACGTCATAGGCTCCAGGTCCCTGCTCAACGAGCTGGAGCTGGTACAGATTGTCGACAGGGTCTTCACACTTTTCGACGTGGCGGTCACTATCAAGATAAACAACAGGAAGGTCCTCGCCGGGCTTGCAGAGATAGCCGGTTTCCCGGACAAGGTGGTGGACATAACCGTTGCTATAGACAAGATAGACAAGATAGGCCTTGAGGCAGTTAAGGCGGAGATGAGAGAAAAGGGCCTGGGTGAAGAAGCCATAGCCGTGATAGAGCCGGTCCTCCTGCTGAAAGGTTCCGGCATGGAGAAGATAGAGGTCATGAGGAGGCTGATGGACGGCGGGTCGGCTTCAGGCCTGGTTTCCGGGACGGGGCTGAAAGGTCTGGATGAGCTGCAGGAGCTTTTCGGGCTCATTGAGGCTGCAGGTATCTCCCAGGAGGCTGAAATAGACCTTTCCCTTGCCCGCGGGCTCAATTATTATACGGGGGCGATATTCGAGGTGAAGGCGAAGGACTTCCAGATAGGCAGCATCTGCGGAGGCGGGCGTTACGATAACCTTACCGGCATTTTCGGGCTTCCGGACATGTCCGGGGTGGGGATATCCTTCGGTGCCGACAGGATTTACGATGTGCTCAAGGGGCTCGGAAAGTTTCCGGAGGCTGTCACTTCCTCTACGCGTATCCTTTTCGCTAACATGGGCGAAAGCGAGCTGAAGTATATCCTTCCGGTGGTGAAGTCCTTGCGTGAGGCAGGTGTCGCGTGCGAGATCTTCGCCGAGCCGGCAAAGCTGAAGAAGCAGTTCGACTATGCTTCCAGGAAGGCCATACCGTTCATTTCCATCACCGGGGCAGACGAGATGGCACAGGGACTTGTAAATATAAAGAATCTTGAGACGGGAGAGCAGGTCAGCCTCCCGAAGGACGATGCAGTACAAATCATAAGCTATACAGGAGGAGTGGCGTAGCGGGTAAAGGGGCGCAGGATGGTCCTCGCTCCGGATATCCCGCCAGTTTTTTCTATGGAGACGAATTTCAGGCTGAAGGCCGGCGGACATGCGGGGCTCCTCTGGGGCTATGTCGCCGGGATTGTCACGGGAGTGACATACGGGCTCAATCCATTATTCGCGGTTCCTTTGATGAAGCAGGGGGTTTCTGTGGATTCCATCCTGTTTTTCAGGTATTTCCTTGCGGTGGTAATCCTCGGGTGCTGGATGGTTGCCAGAAGGGAAAGTTTCAGGGTGTCCGGCCACCAGATAAGGCGGCTGCTCATACTCGGGCTCCTGTTCTCCCTGAGCAGCTTCACCCTTTTCGAGGCGTATAACTATATCCCGTCGGGCATAGCCACGACCATAGTCTTCCTGTACCCGGTCCTTGTGGCCCTCATAATGATGGTCCTGAAGGTTTATCCTACCTGGCAGGTCTGGGTGGCCATCATAGCGACTTTTGCCGGGGTTCTTTTCCTGAGCCGTTCGGACGGGACGCAGATCCTGCAGTGGAAAGGCCTTGCCCTGTCTTTCGCGTCGGCGCTCTCCTATGCGATGTTCATTGTGATAATCAACAGGAGCAGGTCGGTCCACCTTATTTCCAATACATTGCTGACTTTCTACGCCCTGTTGACGGGGGTTGTCCTCTATTCCCTCTATGCACTTGTGCAGCACATCCCGCTGACGGCCGGGCTTCACGGATTCTCTTCGTGGGCTAACCTGGCGGGCCTTGCTGTCCTGCCTACGATAGTGTCCACGGCGACCCTTGCCATGGCTACCCGTATCATAGGCGCGACCAGGGCTTCCGTCCTCGGGGTCTTCGAGCCTGTTACCGCAATCCTGGTCGGGGCGCTGGCTTTCGGGGAGAGCATTACGGTGAATGTGGTCGTGGGGATTGTCCTCACCATGGCGGCAATAGTTTTCATGATTGTCTCCCCGGGGAAAAAACAGCTTCGTTAAAATATTTTAAATTTTATTTGCATTTAAAAAAATTGTTCATATCTTTGCAGTCCAATATCGCGGGGTAGAGCAGTTGGTAGCTCGTCGGGCTCATAACCCGGAGGCCGGAGGTTCGAGTCCTTCCCCCGCTACCAAGCAGGACACTTCATTCGAGGTGTCCTTTTCTTTTATGTCCATACCCCTCACAGAGCGCACTGCAAGGCCGATTTTAGCGAAAAACGGGTTCATATTTTCGGTTCGAGCGACCCGGTTTTCATTGTCCCACAGAATACCCTCCGGAAAGACCAAAGCCTGTATCTTCTGACAGACCTCGAAGTCTCCCTTTTCCCACTCCGAGCCTAGTGAGGACGCGATTTTCAAAGTCGTTGAAGTATATTCGGCAAGGTTCGAGCGGGCGGTTGTGCATCTTTTCAGTTCTTGTTCGCATTCGGTGATTCTCTGTTCCAAGTTCGCTTTCACTTCGTTGTAATCATCCTCCGATATGCAGTCCTCCGTCACATACCGTGTCTTTGCTGTCTTCAGTTTAGCCCGCAATGTGTTGAGGTTCTTACTGACTGACTGCGCCCGGTCTGTGAATTCACCTTCCTTTTCCGTGAATTTCTGCCTGATGGCCATTTCAAACAGTGGCTTGAACTTGTCCGGGACAGACAGTGAATTCAGGATTTCCACAAATTGTGCATGAACCGTCTTCGCTGATACATTGCAGCCTTTCCCATTGCTTTTATAGTAGTCAAGATTCTTTTTCTTGACGGTGTAACCTGTCATTGTGCGTCCGTCCTTGTTACTTTTGAGGTATCCTTTAAGCGGGAATCTCGGAGTTTCCTTGGCGTGCAGATAATTGCTGTTGTTGCCATTAAGAATATCCTGCACCTTCCAATACATGGCCTTTGTTATCAGGGGTTCTTGGCATCCTTCTATCCTGTTGCCGTTGAGGTATTCATGCTCAAGCAAGCCACAGTAAAAACAATTCCGCAGGCATTGCGACAGTTTCTGCTTGCTTATCACCAGTCCTTCTGACCTCAACCTCCTTATTATTTCTGACTGTCTGATTTCGGGCTCATCCACAATCCACTCAAATGCGCGTTTAAGAGTTCGCCCCTGTTCATTGACCGTTATAATATGTTTCTTTCCGACCTTTTTTGCCGTATAGCCGAAAGGTGGTCGGGAGTACCATTCTCCACGGTTGATGCAGGCGACCATACCTTCATGGCATTTATGCTTGCGCATTGCGTTATCAATGTTGGCAAGCACTATGAAGATGTTTTCTATCTGCTCGGCAAGTATGTTGTTTTCATCGATAGGCTGATTGACTGATTTTACCGTCACTCCGCTGTTCTTTGCTTTAGCCTTGTATATGATACCGTCTGTCGATGACCGGGAAAATCTGTCGAAGTCATAGACTATTATATGGTTGTACTCCGGGTCGGCAAGAACCTCTCCAATCATATCAAGGAATAGTTCTCCGGCCTTTGACCCGGATTCATTCTCCCCTCCGAAGTATTTCTTGACCCGGATGCCGTTCCTTGCGCAGTAATCCTCACAGGCGGCAATCTGTGTGGGGATAGAATTGTTGTTTTTATATTGGTCTGCCGATGATACCCTCGTCCAAATGGCTGCCACTTTTTCTTTTTTGGCGAGTTCTTTCCTTTTCCTGATTATCCTTTCCTCTCTGCTGAGGTTATCTGTCTTTTTATTCTTAATCATTGGTTGATTGGTTTATCCTATTATTAATGTATGCTACGTAGCCTATTTCAGCCATGTAGTCAAGTCCGTTGAGGATTGTGAGCATATCCCCGACATCTGTTATGTTCAGTTTGGCGAATTCAGTCCTGTGCTCATCTGTAATGTCTGTTGCGGTGTACACTGCTGACTACGGGGTTTTCGCCACTCTGCCGCTGTGACCGCTTATTGATACCGGACAATCCGGTGGAGGCTTGCATTGTGCATCCTCTGCCATGTATGATTAACATGATAATAGAAAGTTTTGCAATTGCCTGAACAGGCTTATTAAAATCCGAAGCCGACTCAACTCCGGAGGAAGGCATTGCCCTCAATGCAAATATATGGATTTGATTTTGAATTCCCAAACACCGTTATGTTTTTAAGATTTTCAAAGCCTTGGCATATATTCCACCATTGTTATCACCACTATATTTTAAAGTGTCATAAAGTTCCCTTATAGGTCGCATCGCCCGTTTTATGCTTGTGCCCCTTTTCGGCAAGATGCTCCTGACCTTAGCCTCAACCTGCTCCATATCCCCGTTACAGTCATTGAGGACAAGTGAGTACATATAGGCTTTCATACTACTGAAATGCCTTTCGCCATGGCCTGTCAAGACTGCCTCCTGCAAGAAGTCAGCTATAGGGGTCGCCGTAGAGGAAAGCACCATATTGAGGTCGGTGCAAGGTATGTTCAGGGCTGTCCTTATCATTTTCAGACTTCGCAGGTTCAGCTCAAATCTGCACTTCCCGTCAAAAGCCCCCTCGATGCCGTTGTCATGTACGAATCTGTGGTTCTTCCCCAGTCGCATTTCCTTTGCCTTGTCATAGACCGTCATACGCTTGGCAATCTCCTTCGTAGACACATTGTTTGCAAGTATGAGATTACCGTTTTTCATAAGCCGGACATCATATTTGGCGTAATTGGATATATGGCTTTTCATATATGAGGTCAACCCTTTGATGTCATCGCACATGATATCCTTCGACACATCGCATGACACTACAGCCGAATCCAACATCATATCCATATCAAAGACACATAATCCCAACTGCTCAATATTTGTAAAGCACTCTCTGATATTGTCCCGTGATATAAGCCGAGGGTAGTCATGTCCCAACACCTTACCGGAGAATTCCGTTGATACCTCCCCTTTCCTGTAATCTATCCTCAACCTCAGTTTGAAGGGCAAGGCTTGCTCATACAGCAGAGCTATGAGCTCACCGCCCTTGACAATTTTTTCATATGCTTCTTCATCTGTCAGATGAATGGAGTGTATCGGTGATATCACCTTCAGACGGTCAAATGTCAGCATTGACCATTCCTGTTGTCTGCATCATTTTTGTAACCGTCTTCCCCTTGACAAGTGGCTGTTTTCGTGTTCCGGCTTGGAATGCGCGACCAATAGTCCTTCATAGCCTGGCTGATGTGCTGCTTGTGGGTCTCTGACTTTGGCCGGTTCTTGTTAGCCATCGAGATTTTCTGCCGAGTTTCGTCACTCAGCTCCCGGTACTGTCTTTTATATGTCGTCATAGTATAATTCAGGCTTTATTATGCCTGTCCTTATACTATATATAGTAGGACTAGCAAAGAAAGTAAAGTGATTCTACAACCTGAATGTCTTTTTTATCCGTTGCACCGTTGAGGCTGATACATTGCAGAGTTTAGCCGTGTTCCTGACCGATTGCCCCCTCTTGAGTGTCCTGATGACATTGGCATATTCTGCTTCAAGACTGTCCATGGTCTTTATGCTTCCCGGCTTTCTCCCCATCCTTACTCCTTTCTGCTTCGCCAGCTCACGTCCTTGGGATAGCCTGAATACAATGTTTTCACGCTCCTTCTCTGCACAAAACGAAAGGCAGGAGATATAGATAGCCATGATGCCGTTCACCTTGTCACCGTCAAAGAGCGTCAGGCCCTCCTTTTGAAAGAATACGTTGATGCGGTTATCCACACAAAATTTTATAGTTTCAAGCACCTCCCATATCTGCCGTCCGCATCTCGACAGTTCCGAAAACAGGATGATGTCAGTCTGCTGCTCCTTCGCGAAAGACAGGCACTCCATAAGTCCGGCTCTCTCCGAATTACGCTTGCCTCCACTGATATGTTCTTCGATGACTTTCTCGACCTTATACCCGTTGATGTCTGCATACTCTTTCAGGGCTTTCACCTGCCTTTCGGTGCTCTGTCGTCCTTCCTGTGCTCCGGATGATGATACCCTCGCATAAATTATAGCCGTACACATTGTCGTAGTCAATTAAATCTTTGTATTAAATCCTCACGCTAGATCCAGCAATCCGTATTCAGAAAAATCAGGTCTGCCACCTGAATACATTAGCAGACCTTGATAAGGCTCTGAATCTGACAGCTCCTCCACGCCCCTATCTCCACATCGAAGAATGGTATGACCTTGATACTTGCCTTTGCGCCTCCGACCGTGTGGGCCTTGGCAAGTGACGGCATTGTTGTGCCGAATGCGTGGCGGATGCTGCCGTCCTTCTTTGAAAACCAAAACTCAACAACTGAAGTCTGCATCCTCTTGCGGAGCTCATTGCCTTGAGCAAGCAGATAACCTGCGGCCATTGAGCTGCCCACCCTTTCAGCTATGATGCCTGCCCTGACCAAATCCTTTCCTTTCATTGCAATGATTGCCATATTTTCCATAACCCATTAGATTTATAGTTCAATTCTTATGTTTTTCCGAATACAAATATATGACATTTATTTAACATATGCAAATAATTTGTGACATATTTTGAATATATGCCATAAATCCATATCTTTGCCGGAAAACAGGAATACATGGCGGACAGGAAAATCATACACCTGAACCTCAACGGTCAGGACTACTATTTCGGCTCGCTTGCAGCCATATTCACCGAATTCACGAGAGAAGAAATTGGGGTCAGCTACGGTTCGCTGCGGAATTACGGAATCTCACCGGAGCGACCATATATCAATGACAAGGTTGTTATAAAAGAGGGAATACTGATAACAGCCAAAGGTGACCGAGGTAAATCCAAATCCGGCGTCTGAAAAATAAAAGAGCCGTGTCTATATATCCGCTAGATCCAGCTCTGTATTATTTCGTCAATATGTCAGAACACATATCCCAATCCAACCCGGTAGCGGTCGAACGGATAGTCTCTAATACCATGCTCGAATGCTGCCGAGGGGCGGAAACGACCGACCCTGAAGACGGCCTCAACTCTGAACACCATTGGTCTGTCGCCGTTGCGTTGCCAACCGGTGTAACCCTGCCATGCAGTCGAAACATCTGCAAGTCTTGTATTCAGTCCTATTCTAATCCCATACATATAGGCATCGTTCTGTGATGACTTCCCCGTCTGCCAACACAAGAAGCCTCCGTTAATGGCAAATTGCAGAGACTTGAAGAAACCATGTCCTATTTCCATGGATTTTGCAATGGTCGCATCGAAGAAATATCCGGGGGCATCATAATATCGCGCATATTCCTCGCTGTCTCCGGATGCAGTCACTATTGCTGCCCTGACTATTATATCCGGTCTGATATGTGTCTGCCTCAACAAATGTATGTTCGTGGCTATATAGACAGTTCCTATCTCGTGACCATGAATTTTCTGCTTCTCCGAATGCTGCCACTCCAATGATTCGGGTGTGTTCGTATAGAACTCGACTACCGGCATCCACAGAGACAGGCTGACCCGTTCCGAAAAGAGCGGGAGATTGAGTTCTGCCATTATCGTTTCTGTAACATCACCATAGAAACCATTACTGAAGTCAAAGGACAGTTCTGCACGAAGCCGGGAGATTGGCATATCCCCCGGCATTTCCGGAACAGGCATGGCGTTCGGCCCGAAATACAGCGGGGAAACCTTATAGTCCCGTGCATACGCCGGACAGAATGCAACCAACGATACAATCAATGCTATCGGCAGTCTCAATGTCGTCGATAAAGATTAGAATGCGTAGCCCACTTTAAGATTGAATGCAAACCCGTCATACGTGCCATATCCGGGGTCTTCTTCAATCATCAGACCACCGAAACCACCATTATCCGCAGATTCCCAGCTGCCCATACCTACTCCTAGACTTATATTCACACACTGTGATTTGACAGTATGAATATCAAATCCCAATCCGAATAGAAAGATTCCTGCCGTCGTATGTGAAAACTCTGCACCCAAATTGGTATAAAGGTAGGTGCTCACACGATTTACATTGCAGTAAAACCGAACATCCGCCATTACAGGGACATAGACCTTATCCTGTCTCGTTATGGAGTAGTTATAGGATTCTTCAACCCAACCGCTCCTAGTAATTGTAAAAGGTGTTGTCAAATCAACGCCAACGATACCGCCAACATACCAACGCTTGGTAAATCTATAGCCTGCCAAATAATGGATTCCATGTTTCTGTGCCCCTTTGACACCTATAGTACCCATTGTTCTGAATGAATACTCCCCACCCATTCTGAAGCCGTGCATTGCAGCCTCAACATCAGCCTTGTACAAGTCCTTCTGCTGATTCTTCTCAAGAATTTGCTGAACTCTCTCTTGCTTTTTCAGCTCTTTCTCCGTCTTGGCATCCTGACCGTTCATGGCAATTGTGCTGCCTAATATAAGGCAGAGCACACATAAAATAAACTTTTTCATTGTAATTTGTTTTTAGTTGTTAATAAAATGAGAATTAGGATTATTGCTTTGTGAAGCGATATACATAGCTGAAATCCCAATATGGATTATTCTGCTGTATGAAAAGCTCGCCATCCTTGAATTGAGCCACCAACTGCATACCATAATCCGCATACACGGTAGGGAAAGTGATAATCGTGTTGTCATCGGCACTGATTTCATACTTGACCGTTGCTTTCGGCATATCACCAATCGCGATTGTAGCCTCGGTCTCGGTAAATGTGGCTGAATACGTCGTGTTCGGTTCCCTTGCCACGAATTCACCGAATTCGCCAAACTCATCGACACAGTAAGAAGTCCAATTTCCAATCAATGTAACTTCTTCGGCGACTTCTGTACCTTCTTCTTCATCCTTGGAACAAGAAATGAACGCCGTAAATACGGCTAACAGCAGAAATGCTGACAAGATTTGTTTTCTCATAGAAACAATGTCTCACAAGGCTCTAATGAGAATTAAATGCTACAAACGGAAAGAGCGAAGCCTTTATTTGAATTATTTACAGGTGGGCTTCGACTCCCAAACACAGATAATACAAACTAAAAGCTCCGCCCAACTGTATTTCGAGATTGTCGAATACAAATTGAGAGAGCGTTTCGCTGCATATCCCTGTGTTAAGAAAGTGTCGAAGTTCCCTGTAAGGATAATCGCAAATACGCTTTTCCAAAAAATATGTCTGCCTGAAATCAGGCCCTGCAAAGGTAGCTATTTTTTGTTTACATCAAACTAATTCAGTCATTTTATCAGGATGTGAGGCCCCGTTTACAAACTTGAATTCACTCTGAAATCATCATGGCAAACTGTTGTATGTGTACTACGTCTTCTGTCAATACACGCAAAAATAGACGGATAACAGATGTTATCCTTTTGAGTCAAACCGGGGCGGAGAGAGGGAGTATACTGTACCATACCAACGAGATAGCCCATGTATAGCCTCAACCGAAGTATCTCCGGAAATCATAAATGAATTCAGCCGGATAATCCAACCTCGGAGCATAGATACCTTTTCGCAAAAAGGGACTCGGTTCAATGACACTGCGACTTGGAATCCGGATATCATGCCGCATCACAAAAAGTGTTTTGAAAACTCTACAACCTTAACAAATCCCTCTATGACCGGGTTCGATAATTCGATTATCTGTCCTACCAAGCAGGACACTTCATTCGAGGTGTCCTTTTCTTTTATGTCCATACCCCTCACAGAGCGCACTGCAAGGGCGATTTTAGCGAAAAACGGCTCTCAGTAAATTGGGCGGAATTATTACCTGCACATGCTATGATGAAACATTGATTTTCTATAAAATAACCGAACAGGAATTCTATGCCATTCTATGATTCTGTCATTGCTTTTCAGAAAATTAATATTACCTTTGTAGAGTCATGATAAGAATGACTTTAGCAAATGAGGCAGGCATCTATCCCTAAATGGATGTCTGCTTTTTTAGTCAGTTACCGAGGGGAGGTACTTGTGCGAGGAGCCAATTGTTCTTACGGCTAAATAATTCTTATCATGAAAAAGAGAACATATTGCAGACTCGTCATAATCTCCATTAGGGCGGAGATTGTCAGACTTGTCCGGGTCAGGGCGTACAAACGCACAAGATTCGGCAGGACTGAACGGGTGCGAAGCCACTTCAGAAGGTTTTAGGGAACTTTCCGACTGCTTTTGACCCGGTGCTGAAAGTCACTCCACTCTATCCCCTCGGTTTTATTCCAACATCACCATGTCATGGCAGGCTCCTGCGATTAGGATAATGGCAATTCAAGCAATGGCAATAACCAGACCTCATCACCGGAAGCATCCTGTTGGGCAGCCTCCATGTCGGACGGAGGACATTTTTACCTGGGGTTTGAAGTTTTGCTGCCAAGCGCCCAAATCATGGGGACATATACAAAATCTCTTCAAGAAAATCCGGAAGGGGCTGTCCCGGTTCAATAACCGGTGCAGCCCCTTCCGGATTTCTCTATCGAGATGCTTATTTAGAATTCTCTACAGAGACTTTTCTAAATTCCTTCATCATTTTCATGATGTTCAAAGCTGCCTTACGGGCACGGGCTCCTGCTGCTTTATTGCCTTTCTCTACCTGAGCATCAGCATTTGCTGCAAACGCCTCATACTCTGCCTTGATTTGATCTACAAGCTCTTTCATTTTAGTAAATTAATTATCTGTTAAACATTAAGCGTCAAAACTTTGCGCAAGATATGCAATAAAAACCGAAAAAACAAGCCAATACGTTTAAAAAAAAGCATATCTTAGATGCGTCTGGAGACAGTTCCGGACGTGAAAAACGGGGGAGAACCATGGAAGAAAAGGCTAACGGACAGGATAATATATTGTATATCAAAAATATGGTATGCCGCAGGTGCATAATGGCAGTGGAAAATGTACTGACAAGGCACGGCCTGCATCCGGTATCAGTCGACCTCGGTACGGCCAGTGTAGAGGAAAAGATTACCCCGGAGCTGAAGGAAAGCCTTGCCGCCTCCCTGGAGGCGATAGGGTTCGAGCTCATGGACGACAGGAAGTCCAGGCTTATCGAACAGATCCGCTCCGAGGTCATAAAGCTCGTCCACTATAGCGGCGATGCCGCCAGGACCAACCTCTCGGATTACCTGTCCTCGAGACTGAACCGGGACTACGGTTATCTCAGCCGCCTCTTTTCCGAGATTTCCGGTACGACTATAGAGAAATACTTCATAGCGCAGAAGATCGAACGGGCCAAGGAACTCCTTGCATACGGGGAACTCAGCCTCGGCGAGATAGCTGACGAGCTGGGATACTCCAGCGCGGCCTACCTCAGCTCCCAGTTCAAGTCCGTGACAGGTCTGACCCCGAGCCATTTCAGGACAATGAAAGGCAGCAGGAGGAAGGCAATAGACAAGGTCTGAATATCTCCCGGGGACATCATACCTTTACCAGGCCTTGCAGGGGCGTGCTCTTCCCGCAGGATGAAATCTTATAAATAATATCCATAATTCCGTAACGGATTTCACTGGGCCGGTGCCTACATTTGCACCGGTGGCTCTTCCGTGGAAGGCAGGGCAGGCTCCCGGACGGGACCTGCGGGCTGCCGGCAGTCCGCGGGGATGTACACCGGGCATCATTATTCAAGCAAATTTGTCATGAGCAAGAACAAGACAGGAAATTTTCCGGTATCCGGAATGGGCTGCGCAGCTTGCGCGGCGAGGGTAGAGAAAACATTGAACAGCCAGCCGGGAGTGCTGCATGCCTCGGTAAACTTCGCGTCCTGCACGGCGCACGTGGAATACCAGGCCGGGCAGTGCAGCCCGGAAACGCTGCAGAAAGCCGTACGGGATGCCGGCTACGATCTCGTCATCGACGGCCAGGACGAGCCTTCCGACGACGCGGAAGACGACCGGCGGAAACGGTATGCGGACCTCCGGCGCAGGACGGTCTGGGCCATAATCCTTTCCCTTCCGATCTTCGTCATAGGCATGTTCTTCATGGATATGCCTTATGCGGATATTGTAATGTGGATACTCGCCACCCCGGTCGTATTCTGGCTGGGGAGAGGCTTCTACGTCAATGCGTGGAAGCAGCTGAAACACCGCACGGCCAACATGGACACGCTCGTGGCCTGCAGTACGGGCATATCCTATCTTTTCAGCGTGTTCAATGTCCTGTTCCCGGATTTCTGGCTTGAGCGGGGCATAGAACCGCACGTTTATTTCGAAGCCTCCGCCGTAATCATAGCCTTCATCCTTCTCGGGCGTCTCCTGGAGGAGAGGGCGAAGGGAAAGACTTCCGATTCCATAAGGAAGCTGATGGGGCTGCAGCCCCGGACAGTGACAGTGGCCGTCCCGGGCACGGACGGGAAATACAGGGAAGTCGCCGTGTCGGAGGTGCGTCCGGGAGATATAGTCCTTGTGAAGCCCGGAGAACGGGTAGCTGTCGACGGGACTGTCGTAGGAGGGTCGTCATACGTGGATGAAAGCATGTTCAGCGGCGAGCCGGTACCTGTGCTGAAGCAGGAGGATTCCAGGGTCTTTGCCGGGACAATGAACCAGAAGGGAAGTTTCCGTTTCCGTGCGGACAGTGTCGGGAAGGATACGATGCTGGCCAGGATAATCTCCATGGTCCAGGACGCACAGGGAAGCAAGGCTCCGGTGCAGAAGCTTGTGGACAGGATTGCCGCCATATTTGTCCCGGTAATAATGGGCATAGCCCTGCTGTCCTTTGTCCTGTGGCTGGTCCTCGACCCGTCTGACGGGCTCACCCACGGCATCCTGGCTATGGTGACAGTGCTTGTCATCGCCTGTCCGTGCGCTCTCGGCCTTGCTACCCCTACTGCCATAATGGTGGGGATAGGGCGGGCTGCCGAACAGGGAATCCTCATAAAGGATGCGGAAAGCATAGAGATTGCCAGGAAGGTAGATACCGTGGTGCTGGACAAGACCGGGACATTGACGGAAGGCCGCCCGGAGGTCGTGAAGATAGTCTGGGCGGAAGACCTGGCCGGGGAATCCTGCGCAGACAGGAAAAAGGGCCTTGAAGAAATCCTCTACAGCCTCGAACGTCTTTCGGAACACCCTCTTGCAGAGGCAGTGACAAGGTATCTGGGCTGTGGCCAGGAGGTCAGGATAGACGGCTTTGAAAGCATTACGGGAGCCGGGGTCAGGGGAGTGTCCGGTGCGGAGACGTATTTTGCCGGAAACAGGAAATTCATGGAGGACAACGGCATACTCCTGTCCCAGGGACTTGATGAAGAGGCGGCGGACCTGGCGGCTGATGCCCATACCGTGATATGGTTCGCTTCCGGACGGAAAGCCGAGGCGATAGTGGCTGTGACGGACAGGATCAAGGACAGCTCCGCGGAAGCTGTAGCCTCCCTCCGGAAAAGGGGGCTCGAGATCATCATGCTGACGGGAGACAACGAGGATACTGCCGCAGCCGTGGCTTCGAAGGTAGGTATTACACGTTACAGGGCGGGTATCCTGCCCCAGGACAAGGCCGGTTTCGTGAAGTCTCTGCAGCAGGAAGGCCGGACGGTCGCGATGGCCGGAGACGGCATCAACGACAGTGCTGCCCTTGCGCAGGCGGACCTGAGCCTGGCTATGGGTAGCGGCAGCGACATTGCCATGGATGTGGCCCAGATGACGATAATATCTTCTGACTTGAGGAAGATTCCAGAGGCTCTGGAGCTTTCCGGCATGACAGTCCGGGTTGTCCGGCAGAACCTTTTCTGGGCCTTCATATATAATATTATAGGGGTGCCTGTCGCAGCCGGGGCCCTGTACCCTGTCGCCGGGTTCCTGCTTAATCCAATGATTGCGGGGGCTGCGATGGCGTTCAGCAGTGTCAGCGTGGTCGCGAACAGCCTTCGGCTCCGGAAATTCAGTAAAAAAGGTACAGTACGGACAGAATAATATGTTTATCTTTGCGCCCGGATGCGCCTGGAGGAACAGGAAAGACGGTCATAAGGCGGAAAAGCGTGGAATGGAGATGTCCGCAGGCCGGCCGGGCGGATTGATGATGGACAAATTTTGCCGGAATTTGATATATGCAGAAAAAGGATGGAAGGAATGAACTTCTGAAACTGGTACAGGACGGACAGCCCATGACCTTGGGCCAGCAGCTCAAGCTGACGGTACAGCTCAGTATCCCGGCCATCATATCCCAGATATCGTCCATCCTGATGCAGTTCATCGATGCTTCCATGGTGGGGAGCCTCGGTGCCGAAGCTTCCGCTTCAATCGGGCTCGTGTCTACCACTACATGGCTCTTCGCCGGTATTTCAGTCGCCTGCGCCACCGGTTTCTATGTGCAGGTATCGCATCTTCTCGGCTCAAAGGATACGGTAAAGGCCAGGAGCGTACTGCGCCAGTCCATAGTGATGGTGATGATTTTCAGTCTGGCGGTATCGGCCATAGGCTGTGCCGTGAGCGGTCCGCTTCCCCGCTGGCTCGGAGGGGAGGCGGATATCCACAGGGATGCCTCGATGTATTTCCTGATATTCATGCTGTCCCTTCCGGCCCTGCAGCTCAATATGCTCGCGAGCGGGATGCTCCGCAGCAGCGGGAACATGTACACCCCGAGCCTTCTGAACATCCTCATGTGCCTCCTGGATGTGGTCTTCAACTTCTTCCTGATCTTCCCTTCCCGTACTGTTGAGTTCGCGGGGATGGAGATAGCGGTTCCCGGAGCCGGTCTCGGGGTTACCGGAGCCGCCCTGGGGACGGCCTTCGCCTCCATAGTTGTGGCTGCCCTGCTCCTGTATTCCCTCTGCTTCAAGTCTCCTGAACTGGCGATAGCACGGGAGAAGGGGAGTTTCAGGCCCACCCGCCAATGCTTCAGGAATGCCTTGGGCATAGCCCTTCCTATGGGGTGCGAGAGGGTGATAATGTGCGGGGCGCAGATAATGTCCACCGTCATAGTGGCCCCTCTCGGCACCATAGCGATAGCCGCCAACTCCTTCGCCATAACTGCGGAGAGCCTCTGCTATATGCCGGGGCACGGTGTCTCCAACGCGGCAACGACACTCGTCGGGCAGAGTATAGGGGCCCGGAGGAAGGACCTGACCTGGAGGTTCGCCCATATCTCGGTGCTTATGGGAATAGCGGTAATGACTGTAATGGGTATAGTCATGTACGTGGCTGCACCCCTGATAATGGAGATAATGACGCCGGATGCTGCTGTCCGGGAACTCGGGGCCAAGGTCTTGAGGATAGAGGCTTTCGCCGAGCCGATGTATGCCGCCTCCATTGTGGTGTACGGTGTTTTCGTGGGGGTCGGGGACACCCTTGTGCCGAGTATCATGAATCTCGGGAGCATATGGGCCGTGAGGCTCACCCTGGCGGCAGTCCTTGCCCCGAGGTACGGCCTCGAAGGTGCATGGCTGGCCATGTGTATAGAACTGTGCTTCAGGGGATTCATCTTCCTTGTCCGCCTTTACAGGAAAAAATGGCTCAAATAGGTCTTTGCCTGCGGATTTCCCGTATATGCAGAAAAAATCCTCCCGCTATTTCCGGATTCGGGGGGTAATGCTTATCTTTGTATGATGTTAATAATTCCAAAGGGTTGACTATGAGAATATCCGACAAATACAAGGTCCGCGAGATGGCTGGACAGCATCTGGTTATCATCCAGGGCAGGAACGGGGAGGACATGACGAAGATCATTTCCCTGAACGAATCATCCCTTTTCCTCTGGAATTCGATGTACGGGCGGGATTTCGGGCTGGAAGACGTCTCCGCAGCCCTTATGGAGAAATACGGTATCTCCCGGGACATCGCTCTCCGGGATGCCGGTGCCTGGTGCGACAAGCTGAAGGAATGCAGGCTTCTTGTTGAGTAGCGGGATGAGATTCAAGGAAATATATGCCCTGATCCCGGACTCTTTCAGGAAGAGAGGTGTCCTGGTATCCGTTTCCTTGTTTTTCAGGGCCCTGCTCGACTTCGCCGGGGTAGTCGTCTTCATACCGGTCCTTGCACGTGTCCTGGAGAAGGAGGGGAGCGTGGAATCCGTGCTTCCTGCGGCAGGGGCCGCGATGGCGTTCATCATGCTGAAAAGCTGGCTTTCCGTACTCCTTGCCAAGTACCGCAGCCGCTATGTCTTCTCCCTCTATACTGCCCTCGCGGATTCGGTCATAAGGAAATTCTTGTCCAGGGGTCTCCTCTTCATACGGCAGTCGAACAGTGTCGACCTTGCCAACAAGGTCAATGCCGTGACCATGACCTTCACCTCCGGGATCCTGCTCTCTTTCCTTAACGCCATGTCTTCGCTGCTCCTGCTGCTCATTATCCTGGCCGCACTTTTCATATATGAGCCCCTGCCCACCCTGGCCCTCCTGCTTGTGATCGGCCCTTTCATGTTTTTCTATTCCTTCTACGTGAGGAACAGTATGAAGAAGCTCGGGGTGGAGGAGAACCGTGCCCGCCGCGGCCAGGCACGGAAGGTCCTGGAGATGTTCAGGGGGTATCCGGAGTATTGCATAAACGGGGCGGCGGAGCGGCAGCTGTCGTCTTTCCTTTCCGCACTGGAGAAGGTGGGCGATGTCCGGCTGAAGACGGAATCCTATTCGGCGGCGTCTTCAGGATTCATGGAAATCACGATGATGCTCTCCATAGTCATACTCATGATGCTTTCCATGTCGGGTCCTTGGGGAATGTCCATGACTTTCGGAATCTTTGCCCTTTCGGCCATGAAGATACTCCCGTCCGTGAGAAGCATAGTGGCGAGCTGGCAGGCCATGCAGTCTTCCTCCTACAGCATAGATATCCTGAAAGACATTCTCATGGAGCCAGGAGCCATGGACCGGAGGCATTCCTCTACGGACAGGCAGGAAAAGATTACCTTCAGCAGGGATATCTCCCTGCGAGGTGTCTCGTTCCGGTATGGCGGCCCGGACAGCTACATTTTCAGGGACATGGACCTGACGATAGGGAAAGGGGAGTATGTGGGGATAAAGGGACGCTCCGGGGCCGGGAAGACAACCTTGTTCAACCTGCTGATGGGATTCTATACCCCGGAAGAAGGCGGACTGTATGTGGATGACACGAGGATAGGCCCGGAGAATATCGGGGCCTGGCACTCCCTGCTGGGCTATGTGCCGCAGGATGTCTTCCTCGTGGACGGGACATTTGTGGAAAACGTGGCCTTCGGTGAAGATGCCTCTGCCGCGGACAGGGCCAGGATAGAGCATATTTTCCGCAGGACAGGGCTTTGGGACTGGGTTTCAGGACTTCCGGAAGGAATGGATACGAGGCTTGCGGAGGCCGGGAACTCGATTTCAGGAGGCCAGAGGCAGAGGATAGGCATAGCGAGGGCATTGTACAAGGGTGCCTCGGTACTCTTTTTCGACGAGGCCACGTCTTCCGTGGACCTTGAATCCGAGACGCAGATAAACAGTTTCATCTCGGAACTTTCTGCGGACGACACCTCGCTCACGGTGGTTGTCATAGCACACAGGCAGGAGACGCTCGGCTCTTGCAGGAGGATAATAGACCTTGACAGGCTGGTCGCAAAACACGAAAACAGACGATGATTATGACAGAACGCAGGATTTCAGTAGCAGATTTTTCCTTTTCGGTGACGGGGGACTCCTTCCTGAACTTCATGGAGAAGTCCGGGGCATTCAGGGACTTCTTTACGGACAGGGCCCCGGACTTCCGTATCGTTGCGGACCTCGGGGAGACTGAGGTGCTGAAGTCGGATGAATACAGGGGCAGGCAGTCCTGCTATGAGATTGGTTTCGAGGGTATTTCCTGCTCCTATGGCCGGGCAGGGGACAGGATTTATTTCGACATGGTGTCTCCGGACGGGAAATCTGTCCTGGTGCTCTACTGGACACCCGGGGAGGATGTCATCCGGTGCACATGCGGTAAATACTCTCCCGCAATGTCGAGATTTGCTCTCTGGATGGCCCTGAACATGTTGTGTATCAGGAAAAAGTGTGCAGCGGTGCACAGTTCCGTGAATGTCTACCGCGGGGAGGCGGCAATGTTCCTCGGGGAGTCCGGCACTGGCAAGAGTACACACACGAGGCTTCTGCGGGAACGTTATCCTGAAATGTTCCTTCTCAACGATGACAGCCCTTTCGTGAGGGTTTGCGATGACGGACGGATACTCGTCTATGGATCGCCATGGAGCGGCAAGACACCGTGCTACAGGCAGGAGGCATACCCGCTGAAAGCCTTGGTAAGGCTGAGCCAGGCCCCGTACAACAGGATTTCAGCCCTGTCCCCTCTGCTTGCCGTCGGGGCCCTCCTCCCTTCCGCCCCGCCTGCGTTCAGCTATGTGGATGAATCCTCGGATATGGTCTGCGACTTCGTTTCGGATACGGTCTCGTCCGTCCCGGTCTATCATCTCGGGTGCCTTCCGGACACAGCAGCCGCTGAACTGACATTCAAGACTGTATTCTGTCATGGAGAATAGGCTGGACGGGACTATTGTGATCCCTAACGATATCTTTTTCGGGCAGGTCGCGGAGAGCCTGTCCGAGGGCAGGAATGTGGTTTTCACGGTGAAGGGATACAGCATGTATCCTTTTTTCCGGAACGGTAAAGACAGAGTGTGCGTGACGGGATATGACGGCAGGGAGCTGCACCGGGGTGAAATTATCCTGTTCCGTTACCGCGGGAAATATCTCCTGCACAGGATTTACGGTGTGGAACGGTCACCTGACGGGAGCCTCTCCTACAGGACTGTAGGGGACGGGAATATCCGGGGCTCGGAGTCTGCCGTGCCACGGACTGTAATAGGTGTCGCTGTAAAACGTGTGTCTCCTTCCGGAAGAGAATGGTCCTGCACATCATGGACCTGGAAGGTGTTTTCAGCCCTCTGGATGGGCCTGTACTTTCTCCGTCGCTGGTGCCTCGCCTTCCTGAGGCGTGTCTACCGCTGAAGGTTTCCGGGGTTTCGTGTTTACGGTATTCATGGCCCTGTCCGGGCCGGCCGTGGCGAACGCCTTTATCCCTGCTATGACCCTCCCGCAGATTTCCGGCATCTCTTTCATTTCTTCCTCGTTGAGCTCCCCGAGCACGAAGTCCACCTGCCCTCCGCGGCTGAAATTGTTCCCGATACCTACCCTTATCCTTGCGTAGTCCTGGCTGCCGAGGAGTTCTGTTATGTTTGAAAGTCCGTTGTGGCCTCCTGCGCTGCCGTTCTTCCTCATCCTGAGGGTGCCGAACGGAAGGTTCAGGTCATCTGATATGACTATAAGGTTCCCGAGCGGCAGCTTGAGCTCGTTCATCCAGTAACGTACCGCCTTTCCGCTCAGGTTCATGTAGGTCGACGGCTTCAGCAGGATGAAACGGCGGCCTTTGAAGGAGGTCTCCGCTATGCTGCCGTACCTTTCTATATGGAAAACGGTATCGGACTCCTGTGCCCAGGCGTCCAATACCATAAAACCCATGTTATGTCTGGTGTTGGAATATTCGGCACCTATGTTGCCCAATCCTGCTACCAGATACGTGTTCATGTCTCCCAGATCCTGTTATGCGTTCTGCTGGGCCTGTGCTGTTGCACGGGTTGCCCTTACGGAGCAGATTATTGTGGCCTTCGGCGACACTATGTTGATCTTGTCGTAGTGGAGGTCTCCCGCTACGATCTGCTTGCCGATCATGAGGTTCGTGATGTCCACGTCAAGAGAGTCCGGAAGGTCGGCGAGAAGGGCGCTGACGCGGAGCTTGCGTGAGGACACGAGCAGTTTTCCTCCGAGCTTTACACCTTCCGAGTGTCCGGTGATGACTACCGGTACGTCGATGGTCACAGGCTTGCTGTCGGTTACGGCGAGGAAATCCACATGAAGGGCTTCGTCGGTGACAGGATGCCACTGTACCTCATGGAGGACGGCCATGAACTTCTTCCCGTCGCTGAGCTCGAGGTCTACGATGTAGGAGTTAGGTGTGTGGGTGAGGGTCTTGAGGTCCTTTGCCGTTACGGTGAAAAGGACATTCTCGATACCTGAACCATAGATGTTGCAAGGTACGAGTCCCTCCTTGCGGATGGCTTTTACTGTGGCCTTGTTTCCGACTTCGCGGATAACGCCTTTCAATTCAATGTGTTTCATCTTTTTAACTTTGAAAATGTGTTACTCAGTCCGTTTCCGGACCCCATTGCACCAAAAGCCCTGCGGCTTTTAGGGGCTGCAAAGATAACATTTTTTCGGGAAACCGTCACGGAAAATCTCAAAAGTTGATGTATCCGGTGTCCTGGTTCCACTTGAACCCGGTATAGTAGCTGTCAAGGTATTCCCTTGTGCTGGTGTTGCTTACCGCCGACGGAAGGTACATGCTCAGCCCCGAGAAGGTTTCGTACTTCAGTTCGTAGCCTGGATACCCCTCAAAGAAGTATTCCGTGTTCGCCTTGTATATGACGCAGTCCTCTATTGCGGCGTCCAGCCCTGCCTCTTCCGTCCCGGAAAGGGAGAGCTGCCTGAATATGTCGCGGAAATCATAGAAATAAGCAGACCTGTAGTTGGCCGGCTGCACGGCAGACGCGTCTATTGACGAGAGTTCTTCCCTGTGGTTGCTGAAGATGTCCCGGCAGACATCGGCCAGGCTGCCGAGCATGGCGCAGTCCACGACGGAAATGACCCCTGAACGGCTTGTCCCTGAAAGTGAGTTGTAGTGGTTGTAGAAATCCTCCGCGACACCTGTGATGTCGGACGGCTCTTCACCGAGCAGGCGGTAGACGAGGTTGGTATATACCATCCCGTCCTCAAGTATCTCGGCCTGGGATGCCACCACGTATTCACAGATATCCTTGAATTC
This sequence comes from Candidatus Cryptobacteroides merdigallinarum, assembly GCA_017694655.1. Lineage (GTDB taxonomy): Bacteria > Bacteroidota > Bacteroidia > Bacteroidales > UBA932 > Cryptobacteroides > Cryptobacteroides merdigallinarum. The sequence continues at coordinate 40,064 of JADIMQ010000112.1, read as the reverse complement.
ATATACGCTTTCCACCCCTCCTATCAGGCAGGAGTCAAATATCAGGTACTTGAGCTTCATCGGTATGGCCGCCGCGAAGTCCTTGATGTCAATCTCCGCACCGGTGCCGTAGTCTGCCCCTATGCTGCGCTCCTGCCCTGAACGGCCGGATATCGTATTCCCTGATACCGTATCCTGCAGTGCCGATATCCCTTTGGCCTGGCTGGACCTCGTGGTAAGGGAAAAGCCCGGAGGTAGCCATCCTGTTGAGTGAGAAGAGAATACAAGCCCGTATTCCTTCGACGGGTGGTTGTCCTTTATGTATGTGAGCACCTCCTTCAGGGTTGCCGCATCCTCGTCTACGGCCCTCGTCCCGGCCGGCCAGGTATATACCGTGTCCCTCACTGTGGCACCTTCCCGGTCCCGGTATATCCTTATGAGGCACGGACTGGTCTCTTGCGTGTAATTTAAGTTTGATACGGAGTGGTGGGCGAGGACGAGCAGCCTGTCGCTGTATGGGTAGTCCCCAGGGAGATAGTTCTCGCAGATGTCGTCGATGTCGTCTTTCAATGCCGAGGAGAGATTGTTGTACCCGGCGGAGTACAGTATCATCGTACGGCCGAGGGCTTCGGACGGTGTGCGTGAAGCCGTGGTGCCGGAACCTTGCCTGGGGTTCTGGTACGGAATTTCCAGCCCGTCGCTGCAGGACTGGACGGCCACTGCAAGAACTATGGCCGTAATCGCTGATATTTTACAGTTTAAAGTCATAGTTGGCAAAAATATCAAAAAATCAGAAAAAAACTTTTGCAAAAAAGAAAAACAACAGTACGTACGGGATGTACGGACAGATTATTTTTGTACTTTTGCAGGCAATCGGAAAAATGGGTTTTATATGGTAAGAATCGGAAAAATGATAGTTTCTTTCGGTACGGCAGCGATGCTGGCCTCCTGCGGGAATCCAGGGCAGAAGGCGGACGGGGATTTCAGGTATCTCATAGACGAGTTCGCGGACCTGAAGATAATGCGCTACCGGATACCGGGGTGGGACAGCCTGTCCCTGAAGCAGAAGGAATACGTATACCATCTCGGGGAGGCGGCCAAGTACGGGCGCGACATTATATGGGTGCAGAACTGCGAGGCCAACCTTCCTGTCAGGAAGGCTCTCGAGAAGATAATATCAGGCTACGGCGGAGACCGCGGCTGCAAGGACTTCCAGGATTTCCTTGTCTATGCCAAGAGGGTGTTCTTCAGCAACGGTATACACCACCATTATGCTGAAGACAAGTTCTTCCCGGCTTGTTCCCGGGAGTATTTCGGGTCTCTGCTCACTTCCGTGGGGCTCGGGGATGAATCCGGGTATCTCCTGGATGTTATCTATAACCCGGACGTGTTCCCGCAGAGGAAGTCTACGGATGCCTCCGGGGATATCGTGGCGGAGTCTGCCGTCAATTTCTACGACAATGTCACCAGGGAAGAGGTGGAGAAGTTCTATGCCGGCATGATTGACCCGGATGACCCGCAGCCGGTTTCCTACGGGCTGAACAGCAAGGTAGTGAAAGGTCCGGACGGGGTCATAAGGGAGGAAGTCTACAGGATAGGCGGGCTTTACGGACCTGCCCTGGAGAAGATAGTGGACGAACTCGTGAAGGCACAGGCCGTGGCCGAGAACGAGACCCAGAAGGAATATATCTCCACCCTCATCTCATATTACAGGACGGGGGACCTCCGGCTCTGGGACAAGTACAATATCGAGTGGGTCAAGGACACCCTCGGCACGGTGGATTTCGTGAACGGTTTCGTGGAGGACTACAACGACCCTCTCGGGCGGAAGGCCACATGGGAGGGGCTTGTCAACATAAAGGACCACGAGGCATCCATGCGTACGGAAATCATCAGCGAGAACGCGCAGTGGTTCGAGGACAACTCCCCTGTGGACAGCCGCTTCAAGAAACCTGTGGTGAAGGGGATTTCCGCGAAGGTCATCGATGCCACGACCCTGGCGGGGGACTGCTACCCTTCCACCCCGATAGGCATCAACCTCCCGAACGCGGACTGGATAAGGAGGGACTACGGTTCCAAGTCTGTCACCATCGCCAATATCACCCATGCCTACGACCTTGCCGCGCAGGAGTCGCCAAAGAGTACCTTGACGGAATTCGCCTGGTCGGAGGAGGAAGTGGCTGCAGCCAAGAAATACCTCTCCGTGACGGACGAGATACATACAGACCTGCACGAGTGCCTCGGACACGGCTCCGGGCAGCTTCTGCCGGGGACGTCCCCGAATGCGCTGGGAGAGTTCAGCTCTACTCTCGAGGAGACAAGGGCAGACCTGTTCGGGCTCTATTATATCGCCGACCCTAAGATGGTGGAGCTCGGGATACTTCCGGATATGGAGGCGTACAAGCCGCAGTATTCCAACTATATAAGGAACGGTCTCATGGTGCAGTTCACCAGGGTTGAACTCGGGAGGAAGAATACCGAGGCCCACATGCAGAACAGGAAGCTGATTGCAGAGTGGTGCTACGAGGCCGGCCGGGAAGACAACGTGATAGAGAAGAAGGTACGCGACGGGAAGACCTATTTCGTGGTGAACGACTACGAGGCTTTGAGGGGGCTCTTCGGGAAGCTCCTCGCCGAGGTCCAGAGGATAAAGTCAGAGGGTGACTATGCAGCAGGAAAGGCTCTTGTGGAGAAATATGCCGTGGACATTGACCCTGAACTCCACAGGGAGGTCAAGGAAAGGTACGAGGCTCTGAACCTCAAGCCGTACGGCGGCTTCGTCAACCCGGAGATCATCCCTGTCGAGAAGGGCGGGAAGGTCGTGGACTACCGTATAGAGTACACGGACGACTATCTCGGGCAGATGATGTCGTACGGGGAGAAATATGCTACGTTGTAGGCCCCGGAGGACGTTCCGGACCGGATATGGCTATGCTTGACGCAGGACAGACAGTCCAGGAGTACGGCTCCTACCTGAAGATAGAGAGGTCCATGTCGGCCAATACCGTATCTTCTTACCTGTCGGATGTCTCCCGCTTTCTCAAGGATGCCGGGAAGGCTCCGGAAGAAGTGGCCCCTGACGATATCATAGCCTATTTCTCGGGCAGGACAATAGCGAAAAGGACGCAGGCGCGCATATTGAGCGCCCTGCGTTCTTTTTTCAGCTACCTTATCCTCGAAGGATATATCCGGGACAACCCGTGCGACAGGGTCGATGCCCCCAAGCTCGGTCGCGGGCTGCCGGACGTGCTGTCTCCCGAGGAGATAGACATGATGATTGCTTCTGTCTCTACAGAGGACTGGAAAGGGTTAAGGGACAGGGCCTTGCTTGAAGTCATGTACGGCTGCGGCCTGCGGGTCTCCGAGGCCGTGGGGCTGAAGATTTCGGATGTATACTTCGAGGAGGGCTTCGTGAGGGTGACAGGGAAGGGTGACAAGCAGAGGCTTGTGCCGCTGGGGGACATGGCTTCCTCCGCCCTCGGGAAGTACCTGCAGGTGCGTCCCGGGCCTGCGGACTCAAGGGACTCGGATACGGTCTTCCTCAATGCCCGGGGAGGCCGCCTGTCCAGGGTGTCGGCATTCAACCTTGTCAAGGAAAGTGCCATGGCTGCCGGTATAAACAAGGTAATCTCCCCCCATTCCCTTAGGCACTCCTTCGCCACCCACCTTATAGCCGGTGGTGCGGACTTGAGGGCCGTCCAGGAGATGCTCGGGCATGAGAGCATCCTCACCACGGAGATTTATACACACATAGACAAGAGGACCTGGCAGTCGAATATCCTGAAGAGCCACCCGAGGCGGAAATAGCCTACGGCTGTGCCGTATGTGCGGCGGGGACAGTCCTGCTGTCCTGGCTTACCGCGGCATTGTAGCAGTGGCGGCAGAGAGGTTCATATACATCCTTCTCCCCGAGAACCACCAGGCTCGGGTCGGTGGAAAGCCTGTGGGAATTGTTCGCCGGACTCCCGCACTTTACGCAGATGGCGTGCACCTTCTGGACATCTTCCGCCACGGCCATCAGGGCCGGCATCGGGCCGAAGGGTTTCCCGGAGAAATCCGTGTCCAGACCGGCTATGATGACCCTTATCCCCCTGTTCGCGAGGGTCTGTGCCACCTCGACTATGGTGCCGTCGAAAAACTGGGCCTCGTCTATCCCGACGACATCCACGTCGCTCGAGAGGAGGAGCATGCTTGCCGGGGTGTCTATCGGTGTGGATGGGATGCTGTGGAAATCGTGGGAGACGACCTGGTCGTCAGCATACCTGACATCGATGGCCGGTTTGTATATCTCGACCTTCTGGTTGGCGAACTGTGCCCTTTTCAACCGTCTGATGAGTTCCTCGGTCTTTCCTGAAAACATTGATCCGCAGATTACCTCGATAGAACCTGCTTTTTTTACGCATTCTGAAAACATTTCCTTAAATTTGTAGTCCGGCGCTGCAAATTTAGACAAATCTCGGGAACAATATTGAAAAACTTATCCACAGTCCCCGACCTTGCCGGACAGACATTGCAATTGAAGATGGGGAAACTTTACATAGTGCCGACGCCTGTCGGAAATCTCGAGGATATGACCTTCCGGGCCGTGAATGTCCTTAAGTCCGCTGACCTTATCCTGGCGGAAGATACCCGCACGAGTTCCGTGCTCCTGAAACATTACGATATACGCGGACGCCTTGAGTCGCACCACAAGTTCAACGAGCACAGGACAGTGTCTGTCATAAGGGAAAGGATACTCGCAGGTATGGACGTGGCCCTGATAAGCGACGCCGGGACACCGGGTATCTCCGACCCCGGCTTCCTGCTTGTCAGGACCTGCGTGGAGGAGGGCATCGAGGTGGAGACCCTGCCAGGGGCGACGGCCTTCGTGCCGGCCCTGGTCAGTTCCGGCTACCCGTGCGACAGGTTCTGTTTCGAAGGTTTCCTGCCTGTGAAGAAAGGCAGGATGACAAGGCTCACGGAACTGGCCTCGGAGCACAGGACCATGGTTTTCTATGAGTCTCCCTACCGTCTTGTGAAGACGCTGCAGCAGTTCATGGAGTATTTCGGGGAGGACAGGGGCTGCTCCGTGGCCAGGGAAATATCCAAGAAATTCGAGGAACACAGGCGGGGACCGTTGAAAGACGTGGCTCAATGGTATTCCGCGCATGAGCCCAAGGGCGAGATAGTCATAATCGTGGAGGGGGCTCCCGCAAGGGAGAAAGTGAAGGAGAAGGACAGATGGAAAGAGAAGGACGTGGAAAAGACGGGAAGCGTGGACTGAAGTCATCCCTGGCGGCCGGCATAGCCGCTTTTGTATTCCTGGTAATCGGTTATCAGACGGCCTTGTTCATACACAAGGCCTCCGTAATGAAAATCCTGGGGAACAGGGATTCCCCGGATACGGTATTCGTAATCGGCAAGGACCTTGCCGAGGCTGTCCTGGCGGCGGTACCGGAGGAAAGCCTCGCATCACACGCGAAGGTTGTCAGGGGAAGGGAATCCTATGTAATAAGGAAGGAATCCGCCCACGCACCGGAGGTGAGGGCCGTAAGGGAGAAGTCCCTGCCCCGGACAGTCGAAAGTTTCCGCTTCAATCCCAATACGGTGACTGTCAGCGACCTGGTGCGTCTCGGTTTTTCGGAGAGGCAGGCCGGTGCCATAGACAATTACCGGAAAAAGGGAGGCCGGTTCAGGCGGAAGTCGGACTTCGCGGAATCCTTCGTGGTGGCGGACTCGGTCTACCGCAGGCTCGAGCCTTATATCGACATCCCTCTGATAGACCTGAACCTGGCTGACTCCGCCGCCTTCGATTCTCTGCCGGGGATAGGCGGCTATTTCGCCTCGAGGATGCTGGAGTTCCGGGAAAGGCTGGGCGGCACCTATTCCTGCAAGGAGCAGCTGATGGACATATACCGGTTCGACAGGGAGAAGTATGACGCCCTTTCCGACCTTATCGCCGTGGACACCGCCAATATCCGCCCGTACCGCCTCTGGAGCCTTCCGGCAGATTCCCTGAAGCTGCACCCATATATAGGTTCATACGCGGCAAGGGGGATAGTCATCTACCGGGAGAACAATCCTGTCTCGCAATGGACTGTGGAGGGCCTCGAGAAGGCCGGAGTGCTGAAGCCGGAGATGGCCCGCAAGCTGGAGGACTGCGTCATAGCCGCACCATAGGCCTTTCCTGTACGGTATCCGCCCGTCATTTCAGGAACATCCGTATAAGCTTCTCCTTCAGGGCTGAATAGGGCTGGTAGCGCATAGGGAGGTCGAGCCAGGACGGTTTGTCCACAATGCTTTTCAGGTGGGTGAAGGTGTCGAACCCGTATTTCCCGTGATAGTGCCCCATCCCGCTTTCTCCTACCCCTCCGAAAGGTATGCTGTCGGAGGCGAGGTGTATTATGGTGTCGTTCACGCATCCGCCCCCGAAATGCAGGCTCTGCAGCAGCCTTTTTTTCGTCTTCCTGTCCCTGGTGAAGATATATGCGGCCAGGGGCCGTGGGTGTGTCCCGATGTATCTTACCGCGTCTTCCATGCCGCGGTATGTGAGGACAGGCATCAGCGGGCCGAAAATCTCGTCCTGCATTATTTCCGGGCGGTCCGAGGCCGGGTCCGAGATGTCCCCGAGCCGGATTATGGACGGGGCTATCTTCAGCGTGTCACTGTCCGTGCCGCCTCCGTAGATGCAGCGGTCCCGCACCTCGTCCAGGACTCGGCAGAGCCTGATGAAATGCTTGCTGTTGACTATCTTGCCGTAGCCGGGGTTCCGGAGGGGCTCTTTGCCGAACATCCTCTCTGCCGATTCCCTGCAGGCTTCAATGAAGCTGTCCCGTATGCGTTCATCCGCAATTACGTAGTCCGGGGCGACGCAGGTCTGTCCGCAGTTGAGGTATTTCCCGAAGACAATCCTGTCCGCCGCCACCTTCAGGTCGGCCGTGGCATCCACTATGACTGGGCTCTTCCCTCCGAGTTCCAGGGTCACTGGCGTCAGGTGTGCGGCCGCCTTTTCCATGACAAGCCGCCCCACGGCCTTGCTGCCGGTGAAGAAGATGTAGTCGAACTTCTGTTCAAGCAGGTCCGCGTTCACTTCCCGTCCTCCCTCGACTACACACGCAACCTCGGCGGGGAAGGCCTGTTCCACGATTTTCCTGATGACGGAAGATGAGGCCGGGGCATATATGCTCGGCTTGACAGTCACGGTGTTGCCTGCCGCTATGGCGCTTGCGAGAGGGGAGAGGCAAAGCAGGAAGGGATAGTTCCAGGGACTCATTATCAGGACGTTGCCGTAGGGCTCCGGAATGATGTAGCTCTTTGCCGGGAACTGGGCCAGGGGTGTGCGGGCCTTCCGTGGCCTGCTCCATTTCCTGACATTTTTCAGGGCGCAACCCGTTTCGGAAAGCGTCATCCCGATTTCCGTCATGTAGGCTTCCGTCCGGCTTTTCCCGAGGTCTTCCTCCAGCGCCGCGGCAATGTCGTCCTCCATGTCGAGCACGGCCTCCCTCAACCGGGCAAGAAGTCTTTTCCTGTACCCGGTGTCAAGAGTCTGTCCGGTCCGGAAAAACTCCCTCTGCCTTCCGGCAGTCTCCGATATTCCCGCACCTGCTGTCATCTGTCCTGTGTCAGAATGCCTTGAATCCAACGGCCTTCCTGACCAGCTTCATTGTCGCCGAAGCACTTGCACGCGCGCGGTCACGGCCTTCGGCCACTACTTTGGACAGGTATGCGTCATCGTTGTAGATGGCGTCGATCTTCTCCTTTATCGGGAGGGTCATCCTGCATATATCCGCAGCAAGCTGTTTCTTCAGGTCCCCGTACCGGATGCTGCAGTCGTTCCATTTCTCCGTGAAATAGTCCACGGTGTCCTGTGTGGACACGAGCTTGAGAAGGGTGAAGAGATTGGCTATGACTTCAGGCATAGGGGAGTTTGGCTCTGTCGGGCCTGAATCCGTCACGGCCTTCATTACCTTCTTCGTTATGGTCTTCTCATCGTCGTAGAGATATATCCCGTTGCCGTTGCTCTTGCCCATCTTGCCGCTGCCGTCCAGTCCAGGGACCTTCATTGCCCCGCCCTTGAACACGAGGTTCTGAGGTTCAGGGAAGACTTCCTCCCCGTACATGCTGTTGAACCGGCGGGCATAGACCCTGGCCATCTCGAGGTGCTGTTCCTGGTCCTTGCCTACGGGCACCCACTGCGCCCTGTGGACGAGGATGTCCGAGGCCATGAGCACCGGATATGTGAGCAGCCCGGCGTTCACGTTGTCCGGATTCTGGCGCACCTTCTCCTTGAAGGTAACCGTGCGCTCGAGCTCGCCGGTGTAGGCCAGCATGTTCAGGAGCACGTACAGCTCGCATATCTCGGGCACGTCGCTCTGTATGTAGATCGCGGACTTTTCCGGGTCGAGCCCGGATGCAAGATATTCCGAAAGTATGATCTTCACGCTTGCGTGGAAGTCGTCCGGATGCGGATGCGTGGTCAGCGAATGCAGGTCCGCTATGAAGAAGAAGCAGTTGTATTCGTCCTGGATCCTTACAAAATTCCTGAGCGCCCCGAAGTAGTTCCCGAGATGAAGATGCCCGGTGGAGCGTATTCCGCTTAATACAGTTTCCATATCAGTCTTTCATATTAGCCATGGCCTCCCTTATCTTGGCCTCGATTTCATCGCTCAGCTCCACATTGTCGGTCAGGAGCTGCTTCACTGCCTCACGTCCCTGGGCGAGCTTGGTGTCGTTGTAGCTGAACCAGGAGCCGCTCTTCTTTATTATGTTGAACTCGACCCCGAGGTCGATGATCTCCCCTATGTGGGAGATTCCTTCCCCGAATACTATGTCGAATTCGGCCTTCTTGAACGGAGGGGCCATCTTGTTCTTCACTATCTTTACCTTTGTCCTGTTGCCCAGGGCCTCTTCCCCGTCCTTTATCTGGGTGGTCCTCCTTACGTCCACACGTACCGACGCGTAGAATTTCAGCGCGTTGCCTCCGGTGGTGGTCTCCGGGTTGCCGAACATCACCCCTATCTTGTCCCTGAGCTGGTTGATGAATATGCAGCAGGTGTTGGTCTTGCTTATGTTGGCGGTGAGCTTCCTCAGGGCCTGGCTCATGAGCCTTGCCTGGAGGCCCATCTTGGAGTCTCCCATCTCTCCCTCTATCTCGGCCTTCGGGGTAAGGGCGGCCACCGAGTCTATGACGATGATGTCTATGGCACCGGAGCGGATAAGGTTGTCCGCTATTTCAAGGGCCTGTTCCCCGTTGTCGGGCTGTGAAATGAGGAGTGTCTCGAGGTTGACGCCGAGGTTCTTGGCGTATGTCCTGTCGAATGCGTGCTCGGCGTCGATGATGGCGGCGATGCCTCCCTGCTTCTGCGCCTGGGCTATCGCATGGATGGCAAGAGTTGTCTTTCCGCTCGATTCCGGCCCGAAGATTTCTATGACGCGCCCTCTCGGATATCCGCCTATCCCCAGTGCGTGGTCGAGCGCGATGGAGCCGCTTGGAATCACTGAAACTTCCCATTTAGGCTGGTCCCCCAACGTCATTATCGTCCCTTTCCCGTAATCTTTCTCAATCTTGTCGAGCGTGGCCTGCAGCGCTTTCAGCTTGGCGGCGTTCACGTCGACGTTTTCCTTTTCTACTTCTTTAGCCATAAATGTGTAATTTTAGTAACTCACAAAGATGGTAAAAATATTTGGAATTTTCCTAAATTTGCGCCGTGCAAAATTAATGTTCCGGATATGAAGACAAGACTGCTCGGTAAGAATCCCGATGAACTCAGGCAGATAGTGACGGCCGAGGGCCTGCCGGCGTTCACGGCAAAGCAGATAGCCAGGTGGATGTATGTGCGGAAAGTGCGGTCCATCGACATGATGACTGACATATCCAAGGCCGGGCGGGAAAGGCTGTCAGCCAAATACGAGGTCGGTGCCACGGAATATGCAGGTTCCGTCACCTCGTCTGACGGGACCAGGAAATATCTTTTCCCCGTAGAGGATACGCACGGGCCTTCCATTCCCGGGCAGTCCGCGGCTTCCGGACCCTCTGCATTTTCCCGTGCCGTGGAGGCTGTCGTGATACCGGACGGGGACCGGACCACCCTGTGCGTCTCCTCCCAGGCTGGCTGCCGCATGGGATGCAGGTTCTGCATGACAGGCCGCCAGGGATTCCACGGCCATCTCCAGGCAGCCGATATCCTTTCCCAGTCCATTGCCATAGATGAATCCTCCGCACTTACCAATGCCGTCTTCATGGGCATGGGCGAGCCACTTGACAATTACCAGGAGGTCATGCGCGCCATCTCTGTCCTCACTTCCGACTGGGGCTTTGCCTGGAGCCCAAAGCGCATAACCGTCTCCACAATAGGTGTCCTGCCTGCCCTCCACCGCTTCCTCGATGAAAGCAGATGCCATCTCGCCGTCAGTCTCCACAACCCTTTCCCTGACGAGCGTCTTTCCATAATGCCCGTGGAAAAGGCTTTTCACATCTACGATATCCTTGACCTTATAAGGCAATACGACTTCTCCGGGCAGCGCCGGGTAAGTTTCGAATATACCATGTTTTCCGGCTTCAACGATTCCATCCGTCACGCCGACGCCCTTTCCCGCCTTCTCAAAGGCCTTGAATGCCGCGTAAATCTCATCCGTTTCCATCAGATTCCCGACTTCCCTTACACCACTTCCCCCGACATCGTCATTCGCAGATTCCAGGAACGCCTGAATGCGGCAGGGGTGGTGGCTACGGTCAGGGCTTCCAGGGGGGAGGATATATTGGCGGCGTGCGGTATGTTGGCGGGGGCGGTGCGTGATAACGGGCGGCCTGCGGCGTTGCAGGCAGGGCCCGGCACCGGTCATTTACGGAAGTAAACTCCCGGCCCCACCCGCCCGCGCCTTGCATTCCACCCGTTCTGACGCACCGCCGTGGAGAAAGCTGGGGATAACGGGCTCCCTGCGACACCGGATAAAATCCTGATTTTGTATGGAAATTTCAAAACTGTTCCTAAATTTGTCCGAAGACGGATAAAGCATGTACAGGAAGATAGCCATCATAATAGCGGTACTCCTTGCAGCTGCGGCGTTTCCTGTGGACACCGCGGCACAGGCCGTGCCGGAACCTGCGGCCGGTAAATTCCCCAGGCTGGGGACCCTGACCCCGCCTTCGTACCGCCGTACTTCAGCGGACTCCGCCGCGATAGCCGGGATACGGGCCAGGATGTCCGAAATACGCAGGACAAGGCCCACGGTAGCCCTCGTACTCAGCGGAGGCGGGGCGAAAGGTGCGGCCCACATCGGGGTCATGAAATATCTCGAGTCCATCGGCATACCTGTAGACATGGTCCTCGGGACAAGCATGGGAGGCCTCATCGGGGGCATCTACGCCCTGGGATATTCAGCCCACCAGATAGATTCCATCATAAGGACAATAGACTGGAATGCCGCCATGAGCGACGCTATCCCGAGGGAATACATTTCATACTCCGAGTCCAGGTACAAGGAGAAATACCTCCTTTCGATTCCCTTCTTCTACGACACGGACTACTACCGGTCCAGGCTGGAGGACGAGATGAAATATGTCGACACCAAGAGACACGATGAGCTCATCCAGCTCGGGGCGGATTCCCCGAAATCCAGGAACTTCCTGAAAAACAACTTCCTCGGGAGTCTCCCTGCCGGCTACATCTTCGGCCAGAATGTCCACAACCTGATCAACGGTCTCTCGGTAGGCTACCAGGACAGCCTGGACTTCTCCGAGCTCCCCATACCATTTTTCTGTGCGGCGACCGAACTCGTGAGCGGTACAGCCAAATACTGGTACAGCGGCAGCCTCTCGACCGCCATGCGCTCGACCATGTCCATACCGGGAGTCTTCGCCCCGGTCAAGGTGGACGGGATGGTGCTTGTCGACGGAGGCATGAGGGATAATTTCCCGACAGGGCTGGCCCGCGAACTGGGGGCGGACATAGTGATCGGGGTCGAGGTATCCTCCGGATACAGGCAGTATGACGAGATAAACAACATCGGTGACATAATCAGCCAGGGCATCGACATGCTCGGACGTTCGGTATACGACTACAACAAGACCTTGTCGGACATAAACATCCATCCCCACCTGCCGGAGTACGACATGATGAGCTTCGACAAGGAAAGCATAGACAAGATAATACATGAGGGCTATCTCGCCGCCTACCGGAACGAGGCACCCCTGCTCGCTATAAAGGCCCGTACAGGGACGGACACCCTGGTGCTGCACAACAGGAAGGCCATCGACATAAACATGGTTCCGGTGACTATTTCCGGAGTGGATATCCGGGGTGTCAGCGAGAGGGAGAAGGCTGTCCTGATGAAAAAGATAGATATCGGTCCCGGCTCCAGGGTGAGCCGGAAGGACGTGGAGCACATCGTGGCCGACATCTTCGGTACCCAGTGCTTCGACTACGTGACTTACGAGATGGAAGGGACGGAGGAGCCGTTCAACCTTGTGATAAACTGCAAGCCGGGCCCGGTACACCAGCTCGGCCTGGGGGTCCGTCTAGACTCGGAAGAGCTTGTGTCCCTGCTGGTGAATGTCGGACTCAACGCCCACAGGCTCCAGGGCTCCCGCTACGACTTCACCGGGAAGATAAGCGTGAACCCTTATTTCCAGTTCCATTATTCATACGATGCCCCCAAGACACCGACATTGAATGCCACGGCCTCCATAAGGTGGACCGACATGAGTTTCCTCAGCTTCATGGACTTTTCCTCGACGAAGTTCAACTTGAGCTACCTGAACGTAAGGGAGGAATTCTATCTCTCGAACCTGAAATGGTCCATGTTCGACCTGAACGTCGGGATAAGGAACGAATATTTCAATGTCCGCTCCATCCTTACCTCCGGGAACATCCCGGGAGACTATGACCTCAGCCAGATGTCCAATGACTATGTGTCGCTTTTCCTGAAGGCCAGGACCGATTCTTTCGACGACGGGTATTTCCCGTCAAAGGGATATTCAGCAGGACTGTACTATGGCTGGACCTTTGCCGGCTTTCCGCACAGGTTCAACAACTTCCATGTTGTGCAGCTCGACGGCAAGGTGGTGGTCCCGGCAGGAAACGTGTTCTCGTTCATCCCTTCGGCAGCCTTCCGCTTTCTTTTCGGGAATGACATTCCGTTACCTTACCTGAATGCAATGGGAGGAATCATCCCGGGGCGGTATGTGGACCAGCAGATTCCCTTCATCGGGATAAACGACATATCCGCCATGCGTAACATATTGACTGTCTTTAGGACAGATTTCCGTTTCAAGGTGGCGAAGAACCATTATGTCACCGGCATCCTGAACTATGCGAGGGACTGCGACGACTTCTCGACCTACACCAGGGGACTCGGATATTTCGGCGCCGGGCTGGAATATTCCTTCGACGCCGTCTTCGGTCCGGTATCGGCCAACATACACTGGTCAAACCTCACCAGACGGGCCGGTTTCTACATAAATATCGGTTACTATTTCTGAGTGGAGGCTGAAGGATTCCCGAGGGGAGCTTAACGTTTTCGTGTATATGGAACATGAGGATTACAGTGAAATGAATGCCGGCGTCATGGAAGTGCCGGCGGAAGAGAGGGCGAAGGCTCTGCTTGAAAGGCTGAGGGCCCAGTGCGCGCGGAGGGAGTATTGCGAAAGCGATATATGGAAAAAGGTGTCCAGGGAGCAGCTGCCGCCGGATATCGCCTCCGGAATCGTGGATTCCCTCAGGCAGGACAGGTATATAGACGATTCTCGCTATGCCTCGGCCTTCGCCAGGGACAAGTCCTCGATTTCCGGATGGGGGAAGCTGAAGATCAGGCACAGCCTCGCGGCGAAGGGGATAGACCGGGGTATTATCGCGTCCGCCTTGGACGGGATAGAGGGTAATCCTGGCCTGGAAAAGCTGGAAAAGGCCCTGGAGACCAGGGCAGCTTCCCTGAAAGACGACCCTTACCGCAAGTTCAAGCTGCTGCGGTTCGCCCTGGGCCGGGGATACGGGTATGACGAGATCAAGGACCTTGTGGACAATATCTTGATGAGGGCGTGATATATTTTCAGGACTGACATTGTTTTGCAATATGGAAGATTACAGGAAACTTACGGAAAAGGAGATTGGCCGGCTCTGCGCCCAGATGTGCACCGCCGAGGACTGGAACCGGATAGAGGTTGCGGAAGGATTCTCCACGGACTATGTATACAATACCCGCTTCTCCGGCAGTGTGAGGCTCGGGTGTTTCAACAAGGAATTCGTGATGGCCGGGGGCATCAGGAAGCATTCCGGGCTGTACCACGCCACCCTGCACAATGTCACCGTCGGGGACGACTGCTGTATCGAGAACGTCAAGAATTACATAGCCAACTACGAGATAGGGCACGACACCTTCATCGAGAATGTTGACATCATCCTTACGGACGGGAGGAGCAGCTTCGGGAACGGGGTGGAAGTGTCGGTGCTCAACGAGACCGGTGGCCGCGAGGTGATGATACACGACCATCTCTCCGCGCACCAGGCCTATATTATGGCCCTGTACAGGCACCGGCCGGGCCTGGTTTCCGCAATGAGGCGCATGGTGGAGAGATATGTGGACTCCGTGACCTCGGACACCGGCAGGATCGCCCCTCATGTCACCATAGTGGATGCCGGCTACATCAAGAATGTCAATGTAGGGGAGTATTGCAAGATAGAGGGGACGGCCCGGCTGAAGAACGGGAGCATAAACAGCAACCGCCATGCTCCAGTGCATGTCGGGGTAGGGGTAATAGGCGACGATTTCATAATCTGCAGCGGGGCCTCCGTGGAGGACAGGTCCACCATCTCAAGATGCTTCATAGGCCAGTCCTGCCATATAGGGCATACCTATTCCGCTTCAGACTCCCTGTTCTTCAGCAACTGCCACGGGGAGAACGGTGAGGCGTGCGCCATTTTTGCCGGCCCGTTCACAGTTACGCACCACAAGTCGACCCTGCTTATCGCCGGCATGTTCTCCTTCATGAACGCCGGTTCTGGCTCGAACCAGAGCAACCACATGTACAAGCTGGGACCTATCCATCAGGGTATCATGGAAAGGGGGGCGAAAACAGCCTCGGACTCCTACCTGCTTTGGCCTGCCAGGGTCGGGGCCTTCTCCCTCGTGATGGGACGCCATGTCTCGCATCAGGACACGTCGGATCTGCCTTTCTCCTATCTTATTGAGCAACAGAATACTTCCTATATTTTTCCGGGAGTGAACCTGCGCAGCGTTGGTACCATCAGGGATGCCCAGAAATGGCCGAAGCGGGACGGCCGCACCGACCCGGACAGGCTCGACTGCATAAACTACAACCTGCTGAGCCCGTACACCATACAGAAGATGCTGAACGGAAGACGTATTCTTCTCGACCTCATGAAGGTGTCCGGCGAGACTTCCGAGACCTATTCCTACCAGAGCGCCAAGATAAAGAATTCATCCCTGCGCAAGGGTCTTGTCTTCTATGACCTGGCAATCAACAAGTTTCTCGGAAATTCCCTGATAAAGCGGCTCGAGACGGTGCCTGACGGCAATATAGACGCCATCAGGGAGCGTCTCCGTCCCGATACTCCTGTCGGCCGCGGGCAGTGGGTGGACATTTCCGGGCTCATAGCCCCGAAGTCCGAGGTGGATGCAGTCATAGAGGATATCGAGAAAGGCGTGCTGACGGATGTGCAGGCGCTAAACTCCCGTTTTTCCGTGATGCATGCCAATTACTACACCTACGAGTGGACCTGGGCATACGACAGGATTCAGGAGTATTATGGCCTCGACCCTGAAAGCATCACCACGGAGGACATCATAGGCATAGCCGAAAAATGGAAGAAATCCGTGGTTATCCTCGACGAGATGGTCTACGAGGACGCCCGCAAGGAGTTCTCCCTGTCGGCGATGACAGGTTTCGGCGCCGACGGTGACTCTGCGCAGAAAAGCAGGGATTTCGAGGAGGTCCGCGGCAGTCTCTTCGATTCCAATACTTTCGTCCAGGCGGTCCTTGAGCACATCAGGGTAAAGTCAGCCCTCGGTGACGAGTTCCTGGCGCGGATGCGGAAGTGATGTCAGCGGCCGGACTTGCGAAATTCTCCTCGATTGCCGTGTCCCTGTCATGATGCCACCAGGCCGGGGCGTCAGCATGTCCGCAGTCTCTGAAAATTTCCGGAGGGAAAAGTCCTTCATAAATTCTGCGTATGCGCTTGCACTTATTCTATCCTGGAAATGAACTTCGTGCTTACGTATGCGTCCTGGCCATTGTATTCTATAAGGGCAAAGCCGTCCGAAATTTCAAATACGTCTACTGTTTCACCGCGTTTCAGAGTGCCGAGCACTTTTGATGATGTATTGGGGGCTGACCTTATGTTGAGTACGGAAGCGGATGTGCACCTGTATTTTGTACTTTGCCGGGCTACATATTGAGTCTCTGTATTTGCCGGATGTGCACTTCGGCTGTCTGCAACCTGGTACAGGCAGAAGCCGGTTATCGTGGCGGCGAGAGCCAGAGTTACCAGAAATGTCGTTCCGGAATAGAATATATACCTTAAAACTGCAAGGACCAGATAGAATACCACCGAGGAAACGGCTACTATTGCCATCCCTACATAATAGGCGATGCCGGCCGTGAATATCCCCACGACAATTCCCCAGAACCAGCCTAATGATGTGAGGCTGTATATGAATCCGATGCAGAGGGCCGCTATCAGTATGTAGGTAAGCACCGTGACAATATTCTCAACCGAGCCTGCTATCCAGTTGCCTATACCTGTTATGAAATTGCTGAATCTGTCCCACAGGCTGTACCGGTAGTATGTATAGCCACCAGTCTGTGCGGCTGCCTGATATGGCGCGTAGCTGGTATTTTCCTGTATTGGTATAGGACGGGGTGCCCGTCTTATGATCTGTCCGTATTGGTCAAAAGCCATTTATTTTCTGTTTTTTGAATATGGAACTGTTATCGAAGTCGTGACCTGGAGAGGGTAGGAGAATATTTCGGCCTGTTCCCCTCCAATGGAAGTGTCATTTGTATTGCACACAAGGGTGTACTGGGAAATGTATGGTACCAGCCGTTGTGTGAATCTCGGATTGCTGCGGTTCAGCAGGTCGAGGATTATCTTGACAGCTATGATTGTCACAAAATTTATGTCGGCGGATATCCCCGGCTCGAAACTGACCTTTTCCAGGTCTTCCTCAGTAGTGTAGAATCTCCTGTTCTGCGTGACCCTCCCCGAGGTGTAGCCGATTGCATCCAGGAAATCAGAATAATCAGGCATCCCCGGCAGACAGTAGAATATTTCTCCGGCAAAAGCCCTCTCCCAGCATCCGATGGATATGAATGCGCTCCCTCCCTGCATCGCGAACCTGCAGGCGTAATGGTCTCCTTCCCGGTTGTCTGCACCGCCGATTATGACTGTGTCTTCTGTGCAGAATGCTTTCAGGATATCCGTATCGACATCCTGAATGGGACGGTTGAATTTCCTGATCTCGGCATAAGGATTAATCTGCAGGATACGGTCGGCTACGGCATCTGTCTTGAATCTACCTACGTCATATATGCCGCATTGGTGACGGCATATATTGTGATACCCGAACACGTCCATGTCCACAAGCATGAACGAGCCCACCCCGGCTTTTGCAAGTTCAACTGCCACAAGGGACCCTACGGAACCGCATCCGATGAACAAGGCCCGTTTGTTGAGCATTATATCCGACTCAAGTATCCCCGTGTTGCGTGAAAATACGTCTAATTTCAGAGAATAAGCCTCGAGCCTGACTTCCGTCATGGAGGACAGCTGTATGAGATGCAGCCTTTCTGAACTGAAATATCCGAGCAGCCTGTCCGGCGTGTTATCGGAGAAGAATGATTCATCAGCGACAAGCCCGGGATATTTGCTGTCTATATATGACGACAGTCTTTCCATCTCTTCCCCGGTAAGCGGGCCTGCCTGTACGGGACGCGCGGCCTTCGCCTTGAGCACATCCGCGTTCATTTTCATCTCCGGCTCTTTTTCCCGGCACAGGCCCTCGTCTATGGCAAGGAACGGATTTTCAGGCAGGATATATCCTACAGGACGGTGTGCAATCCTGTTCCTGTCGATACTGGCATTTCCTTCCGGCATTATATTGAAGTATTCCGTGTCTGGAACATAGTATCCTCTCATTACCAGAGGTTCGTTTATGTGTCCGGGCGACAGTATCTCGGAAGGAATCATCGCCTTAGGATCGGCTTTTCTAAAGTTGTGTATCGTCTGTATGGGCATGGCGTCTTCCATTCATTAATTTTCTTATGATTGTCTTTATGTCCCGGAATGCCATACCGAATGTGTACGGCAGGGTTTCAGGAGAATTCAAGTCACCCTTGTCAAAGCCGGTGATCCTGTCCTGTGCAATTCCGGTGTCCGGATTTTCCGGAGCGGTATTCCCGCTGTCTGCATCCTCTGTCCCTGAAGCCGGCTTGTTGTCCTGCCCTGACCCGTCATCCTTCCCGGTATTCCCAGGAACGTCCTGGCGCGGAGGAATCACACCATGCATGTCGAACACCGGCAGGTTGCCGGTATCGGGATACCGTAGCGCTGTCAGTTCTTCCGGGATAATGTCCCCCTCGTCTACATACCATTCTGCCGGGCTGTATTCACCTCTCTGGGAAATGTGATACATTGTCATTCGCCATTTCGGGTCACAGTTCACCAATGCGGAAACCGCTCCATAAGGGCAGTCTGCGGCGTAATTGCGGTTTGTCTGGTCGTCAGTACTTGAAAACACATCCATATCTCCAGGATGCCTGTGCCAGAGTCCGAGTATCTGAAGGTTTCCCTTGTATTGGTTTGCAAGTACATTGGCAAGATAAGTGACAAATTCGGCATCGTATTCAAAATAAGCTGAACGGTGCGTGCTTTTAAATCCTGGCGCGACATTTTCTACCACTATCCAGGTGCCGTTGTCAAGGACATAGCCGAGGAATATCCCTCCGGTCTCGATGGGATGCTTGTCTATGGTTTCCGTGACGATTGCATTGAATGCGCGTCTTGTGAATATGACTGTCTGGGCTGATTCCATGGACTGTTTCTTTTACTCGGCATCGAATTCTTCCATTGTCAGATCTCCGGTACATACAAGCTCTACGGCCATAAGCCATTTGCAGGCCCACGTGAGAGTGTTTACGGCAGATGTTACATGGTCACCGGTATTGGATCCGTCAGAGATGTCACCGCGGCGTGCTGTGCACAGGTATTGTCCTCCTTCGCCGTCACGCAGCAAATGGAAAGGGCGTTGGCCGAGAGCACTGATGACATCTTCTACGGTAGGATCCAGCAGATAGACGCACACTGATCCTCCCATCTGTGCAACCGGATGATTCGGGGAATATATGGCCATAACCTGCCATGCAGTGTCCGGGAGGATGCCTGGACGAAGGGTCCCGACCCAGGCAAGGCAGTTGTGGTACTTGCTTGACGGGTCATCTATTTTCTGCAGAGAGAACTGGGGAAATATATTATGCATGGCATCAATTTCATCCTCGAGCAGATCCGGTTCGTTTTCGTACCACTGTGCCGCAAGCTTTCCCTCTTTTGCAATGATTTTCGTCTGTTCTTCGCCCATCGCGTTTCCCGACTGTCCGAGCTCGATTTTCTGTCCTTTCTTGATTTTCTCGGCGAGTTCTTTCCTCTTCAGTTTTGAGGGATCGGGAGTGAAAGCGAGTTTTCCTTCCTTCGCAATGATTTTCGTCTGTTCTTCGCCCATCGCGTTTCCTGACTGCCCGAGCTCGATTTTCTGTCCCTTCTTGATTTTCTCGGCGAGTTCTTTCCTCTTCAGTTTTGACGGATCGGGAGTGAATGCAAGTCTCCCCTGGATTACTTTAAGCATAATGCAATAGTGTTATTGAGAATTTCCTACTCTGTTCCCGGCTTTTCGGATTCCGCCTGTATATTCGCTTGTCAATTTATTGTATAAGTGTCAGGCATGACGGGATTCCGCCTGAAGTGCCATGACTCTACTGTTCCGTGAGTCCGAGCAGCGGCGAGAGCGTATAGCCCTGCCTGGTGTTGCGGTAGAAACTGTCCGTATCGTGTCCGCGTACGGCAGTCAGGACAAGTTCTCCCCTGGAATACAGCTTGCTGACGTAGAATCTGCCCCAGTTCTCCCCTGCATACTCGAAGGCAGATACTTCATATCTGTATCCGGGACTTATGAAGCAGGCCATGTACATTGACGAAGCCTCCTCATTGTACTCCAGCCCGGAATTGCAGACGCCTGAAATAATATCCAGGACAGTACGCTTGTAGTAATCCTGGACATTCCGGATATTTACATACTCACTGAAGTCGCTCCTGGCTATGGAATACAGGTTCCGGACAACATTCCGTCCGTCTGATTCGGAGACCGGCTCCGATATACGTGAAGACCTGGTATATTTCCTGTAAGGGTCGGAAATGTCGCTGTGTCCGCAATTCCCGAATAAAAAACTGAACAAGCCCATGGGTTAAGTAATGATTTAGTTATTAATAGTTTGTCAATAGTCTCCGAACAGGTTTATCTTCAGTGTAAGTCCGATACGGAGGCGGCTGTCCGCCCTCTCTTCCATTCCTGCCGTCATCTTCTGCCGGCCTTTTCCCCAAGAAAATTTTGTCATATAGATCTTGTTTTAAGATTACGGACAGCTACACCAGGACACAAAAAAAGCGTGGAACTTGCCTTGCCCGTTCCACGCATTGAGGCCTTCGCTTGCCCGGTATAGTAAAACGAGCAACGCAGAAGCCCACGCCGGTATGCAGGCCTTAATCCGCACAGAAGTGCAGACCAAGTAAAAAGCATACCCCATGGCATCTACCGTTGCTTCGTTCCGACTATACCTGAAAGTTGCGAAGTTCCAATGCGTCAGAACATCAGCGCAAAATAAACGCTCTTGTATGTCAATGTCCCACACGCCACCTGTCATGTCACGACAGATAACGGCGTGAGACTGTACAAAAATATGGAAATATTTCCTGACATCAAAAGAATTTTGTACTTTTGCCGGGCTACCTTCTTTTTTAAGGTTTATCGTCACCGGGCTTGCGTACGGTTGTTAATCTCAGGTTGATCTATGAATGCTGATTTCAAGGAATATGTCAGCCGCAGGCTGCGGGACTACAGGTATATATCGGAACCGGAAAAAGACCTTGTACGGGCTGCCGATCTATATGCTCTTTCCGGTCCATACAAGCTGGTCTATATAAAAGGTGACGTCCTGGTCATATACGGGTGCTCCGTCAATACGTCCTTCGGGGCGGCCAAGGTCTCTATCCGCTCGGTCGGGGAAGAGGTCCCTCATGGCCTCGCCACTATCCTGGAATGCGGTGACGGGGAGCGCAGACGGCGCAATTCATTGTTTTCATTTGACAAGGAGACCGGGAAATGGATGTCCGACCCTTATTTCAGGGAATACTGCAACCTGGGCAATGTCCTCGATGCCCTTTCCGGTGCGCTCCGGGAGCTGGGGATCAGTAGCGGGGACAGGCTCATCGTGGCTGACATGGCCTTCCGGGAGCCGCCTCTTGGATATGCGCTGCAGTCCATGGCCGCCGAAGTGCATTTCCTTGACGGCGACAGGGACAATGTCAACCTGAACAAGCGGATAGACATACCGGAAGCACTCAGGGATGCCAAGGTAGGTGTGCAGCCCCCTATGGACACCCTGCTGAACCTGAAGAACAACGACATGGTCTATGTCCCTCTGCAGCCCCGGACCCTGGAATCCTGCTTTTTCGGGGAATTTTGCTGGAAAGATGTGCTGGGCGAGCTTGCCGCGCCTTCCGGAGCGGATGTGGATGTCTGCGGCATACCGTGCCGCGCAGTCAGCCTGAGGCCGTATATAGATGCCTACGGGAATGTCTTCATATCGGTGTTTTCCGTCGTGGACAGCAGGTACCGCACCTGCATAGTCGCGGGTCCGGGGGTCGGGTGTGCCGGCAAGGCCGCTGCAATGCCTTCTACTGGACCTGCCCGCTCCGGGAAACCGGAGGCCGTGTCCCCGCCACGGCCGGAAGGACGGACACCGGGGCAGGCCCCTGCCGGGAAATGCTATATCATCGACACCAACGTATTCATAAATGCTCCTGACATCATAGGCAAGATAGGCAGGAAAAGCCTTGTAGTCCTGTCCTGTACGGTGATTGACGAACTGGACAAGAAGAAAAGGGATTTCGGCAGGAGCGGCGACACTGAAAAGTCGGAAAACCTGAGGACGGCGGTCAGATTCCTTACGGGCAGGGCCGCGAAGGAGTACAGGATAAAGTACGAGCCTGCGGATATGTCCCTGCTGCCGATTGACTACCAGGATGCCGGCTCCCCGGACAACAGGATACTTTCCGTGGCCATGAAGTACAAGAGGATGGGGATGGAGCCGGTGATGCTGACGTCAGACGGCCTTTTCCGGGCAAAGTGTAAATCCATAGATATTGATACCGTTTCCCTGCAGGATTTCCTGAAAGGGCAGAAGAAACAAAAACAGAATCCAGATGGAAGACCTGAATGAAATGCTTCACCGGAAGACGCTGGCAGAAATAGAAGAAGAACTGTCCCTGCAGTTCGGCGGACTCGAGCAGGGGTATTACGATGCGAAGCTCGCCGTCATGCTCTACATTATGATGCAGGACTGTATGGAGAAGTTCGGCGCCGTGGTCACGGACACCTTTCCTGCCGAGCTTGTCGACAAGTTCCGTGACATGAAAGAGGAATACTCCAGGAAGGTCCTCCCGTACAGGAGCCATCTGGAGGAGAACAGGAAGGTCCTGGACGCCATGGAGACGGCAGGCTCCGGCCTTTCGGAACTGGAAGACAGGATCACGTCCCTGCTCTCCGAGTTCGACAACCTGCTGCGGACGGAGGTCAAGGCACGGGAAACAAAGTCCATAGCGGAGCTTCAGTCAGGCAAATGAAATGACACTCAATGTCTTCGATATATGCAGGGAGGGCACGCATGTCCTCGGGCCAGGCAACCGGTATGTCATCTGGGTCCAGGGATGCAGACAGCGCTGCCCCCAT
Organism: Candidatus Cryptobacteroides merdigallinarum; assembly: GCA_017694655.1. Lineage (GTDB taxonomy): Bacteria > Bacteroidota > Bacteroidia > Bacteroidales > UBA932 > Cryptobacteroides > Cryptobacteroides merdigallinarum. Next base: position 17,093 of record JADIMQ010000112.1, on the reverse strand, counting down.
TGCATGACGCCTGAAAGCAGGGATTTGGAGGGCGGTACGGCGATAGACACCGGGGACCTGGCGGCGGACATAGTCCTGGCCCGTGGGATAGACGGCATAACGGTCAGCGGAGGCGAGCCTTTCCTGCAGGCGGAGGCCCTTGCCGACCTGCTGTCCAGGGTAAGGGCCAGCCGACCGGAAATGACGGTGATAGTGTATACAGGCTATGCCTTCGCTGAACTGCAGGACATGGAAGGGGCAGGGAAGCTGATAGCCTTGAGCGATATAATAATAGACGGCAGATACATCGACCGGCTGAATGACAACAGGGGCATCCGCGGCTCGGGCAACCAGAGGGTTATAGCGGTAACCGGCAGGCTGGACGCGTATATCCCGGAGATGGAGTCCGGGGCCAGGAAACAGCAGATGGTGGCGAATCCCGACGGGACATTTTCCTCGATAGGAGTGCCTCCGCGCGGCAATTTGAAACAATAAACCTTGACGATATGAGCAGAGACATAAAGGGAACTTCATTGAATGAGCTCAATGACGGTCTGGAGCGCGCGATAAGGCGAGTGAAGAACCAGCTTGAGAAATCCATAGCCAGGTCACAGCAGGAGGCTGTAAGGCAGTCCGTGCTGATTTCCGGGGAGAATATCCGCAGGATAAGAGAGGAACTCAACTCCCGTGTAAGCCGGGTAAGCCAGGACCTCGGGACCCGGATAGAGGACGTCCAGCGTCAGCTGGGGGCGAAGATCGACAGGCAGGCACAGGAGCTGGCCGCCAGGCTGCAGGACATTGACAGACGGCATTCGAGGGATATTCTGGACTTGTCGAATTCAGTGAACGATGCCATGAATGAGCAGAACAAGCGTATGACTGCTGAATTCAGCCGCATTGACAGGAATATCGGGGTGCTTTCCAGAGGCCTGCAGTCCGTGGCTGACGGCATGAAGACCCTCGCGGCAGATGCCGACGCCCGTTTCAGGCAGCAGGGAAGTGCGATATCCGAACTCCAGGGCAGGGTTCGCGGCCTGCTTGAAAAACAGGCTGAAGACACGAACAGCAAGCTTCTTGCTGCCGGGGCTGCATTGGCTCTGCTGGATGCGGTCCGGGAGAGGACGGATGTGGAGAAGTTCGCCCCGCGTGAGATGCTGGACAGGGTGGCTTTGAAGGAGAAACGGCTGAAAGCCCTGAAGGATAATCCGGATTCGTGCACCATATCCGATGCCAACGACCTGATAGACGAGGTTATTGTGATGGAAAACGAGGCCACGCGCCGCCGCTGCGAATGGGAGCCGCTGCACAATGCTGCGCTCTCGGCCGCTGTTGCCGTCCTTAAACTCCTGGAGGAGGCGGAGACCATCAAGGTCCCTTCTCTCTATGACGAGAGTACAGAGGAGGAGCTGAAGGCGGACTACTGGACGCACGGAGCTTACCGGAAGACCCTTGACGAAATCCGGAGCCTGAAAGACGAGATAGAGAACATGCCTGTCGACAAGGCCCGCCTGAAGGAGCTGCAGGAGCGCGCCGGCGAACTGCAGAGGGAGGCTGAAAAGATAATCGTGGAGGCATCGGAGCTCGGGGTATTGAGCGAGCAGCGCGTGATAATATCCAATGATGTCCTGAATGCGATGGTACGGCAGGGCTGGGAACTGAAGGAAGACCCTGACTTCCTGGGCGGCGAGGATGAGAGCGACTGGCGGGAGGGTACTTTCGCAGTCCTTGCCAGGCCGGGCACAGGGGAAGAGGTGTCCATCCTTGTCCTTCCGGAAGAAAAGGACGGAAGGAAAGGCAACCAGATAATTTTTCACCGGAACGACGACCGCAACGAGTCCGCCGGGGCATTCCGGAGCCGTATGGAGGAAATAAAGAGGGAGATAGAGAAGAGCGGCTACCGGCTCGGTGAACTGCGGGAGCCGGAGCACGGGGACGGCAAGGTGGAGCAGCTCCGCCGGCCGGCCGACATGCGCCGGAAAGGAGCATCGGACAAGTTACGTAAAACCCTTTCAACCCGCTGACTATGGCGCCTGAACGAATACGTGCGCTCGACATCTGCAACAGGGAGCTGTTTACGGCCATCTACGGGATAAACGGCTCGGGTGAAGTGTATATGACCGATGACCTGCGTATAAACAATATGCGCGAGACCCTCTACCTGTACCTCAAGCAGGAGGGCTATATCCCGGTTTTCTATGACGACAAGGCTTTCTCTTACGAGGAAGAGCCGCTTCTGAAGTTCTTCTCGTACACGGCCCGCAAGCCCGCACCGCAGGATGTTCCTTCCAGACGAGACTTTTTCAAGGGAAAGGGACCTATGTCGGGGACCCGGAACATGGACTCCGTAAGTTCCCCGTCAGCCGTTGAGGCCAATGTCTCTCACCACGATTCGGTGGAGGTAGAGGCATTCGGCAACCAGCGCAGGTTCATCGTGCGGCAGGGCGAGGGAATCTTCCATAATGTATTCAGCTACGTGGAGCGGAATCCGGAGACGAAGCTCGCCCTTGTATTCGTGACGCCTTCGACATTCACTATGGACGAGGACCAGCGGAAAGTGTTCCTGAACAGGTGGAATGACCTGCGCGACAATTTCAGGCGCAACAGGCTCGCGGTCCGGGTCATCGTGCTGTATGACTATCCGTCGCCCAAGATTTTCGCCGAGAGTCTTGACAAGGCTGCCGACGAACTGTTCCTGCTCTCCCCGTTCAAGGACCTGATATTGCTCGATATCGGAGGCGAGGATGACGGCGGGAGCCTGCACAGAGGGCTGCGCGGGAAGACAGTCTTTTTCCTTGGCGGTCCCGGCAGGGATGAAATCGCAAATATGCTGAACCGCAGGAGACTGCTTTCGGAGGGCGGACTGCCTCACCTGTTCACGAATGTGGCATGGGACCACATTGTGCTGAGGCTGTGGCAGGGGAGTACCGGTGAGGGAGGACGGGAGCTGTCCCTGGTAAGCGACTATCTCGGGGCACCGGAGCTCGACTCCATAATAGAAAGGATGGATACCGTAAAGGCGATAGACAGGCTCAACGCCATGGAGGGTATCGACAATATCCGCAAGCAGTTCGCCAGTTACCGGGAGGCATTGGCCGAGCACCTTGCCGGACGCGGCAGCGGCAGGTTCAGACCGCACATGGCACTGATGGGAAGTCCCGGTACAGGAAAAAGTACGGTGGCCCGCCTTTTCGGGGATATATTGCGTGAAGACGGGCTCCTGCCCAAGGGACATTTCATCAAGGTCTCGACAGATGAGCTTGTGGGAGAATATGTAGGGGAGACCAGGCCCAAGACACGGGCGGTGTGCGAAAGGGCGCGGGGAGGCGTGCTGTTCATAGACGAGGCATACGGGCTCATGTCCGGTTCGGGCCGGCACGGGAATGTCGATTACGGGAAAGAGGCCATCGAGGTGCTGATACAGTTCATGGAAGACAGCAGCGACCCCTTGGTCATCCTGGCCGGCTACACGGACGAGATAATGACTCTGATAAACGAGGGCAACAAGGGGTTCCGGCGGAGATTCAACGACCTGGGCCTGTTTGAATTCATGGATTATTCCCCGGAGGTGCTTTACAATATTTCTTCCCGGATGATCAGGGAACCGGCTACTGATGCTTTCCGGAAAGCTCTCCGCGGCATAATACGCTATAAATGCGCATACAAGAACAAGAAGTTCGGCAATGTCGGGGACATGGAGAACCTCGTGAGCCTTATCGTCAGCCGGTACCATGCCATCGGCACTGATGCACCCCTCGATGTGGAGCATCTTCCGGACGACCTGCGCAGGCTTGTGGACGATTCGGTCCTGGATGCCGGCATCCTCCTCTCGGACCTTGACGACGTCATCGGCCAGGACAGGGTGAAGGATCTTGTAAGGAAGATTTTCAACAAGGTGGTAGCCGACAGGAAAAAGCTGATGGTCCTGGACGACTTCAGGCCGAAGATGCCCAAGCTGAACTTCCTGTTTACCGGAAATCCGGGGACAGGGAAGACCACCATTGCAAGGATTGTGGGCGGCATCCTCCTGAAACTGGGGATTTTCCCTTCCTCCCAGGGCAATATCCTTACGGAAGTTTCAGGGTCGGAGCTGCTGCAGTACACACCTGATGACATCAGGAAACTGTTCGAGGACAATATAGGCAAGGTCCTTTTCATTGACGAGGCATATCAGCTCAGGGACAGTCCAAGGGTCATCGCCGATATTGTCGGCAATCTTGAACTTGAAGAATACAAAAACAAGCTCTCCGTAATCATGGCCGGCTACACTGATGACATACACCGGCTTTACAATATTAACCCGGGGCTCAAGAGACGGTTTGCAGAGATCCCGTTTGCCGACTATTCGGACGAGGAACTGTACGAGATTCTCCAGCGCATGGCCGCCTCGGCAGACCATACTGTGATGGATGCGGAGGCCTGCAGGGAAAATGCCCTCAGGTGCTTCCGCTCGGTGCCGCGCGACCGGAACTTCGGCAATGCAGGCATCGCGGAGAATCTCCTGGAGATATTGGCCCAGAACAGGGACCTGCGGTACAACACCGGGACGCCGGAGCAGCAGCAGGACCAGGATTTCATAGAAAGGATACTGCCGTGCGACTTCCCTGACGATATTTCAGACTGTATGACAAACGTATATTGAATATGGCGACAAATATTTCTTCACAATGCCGCGTTTGCGGAAATACGATGGACGGCAATATATGCCGGCATTGCGGATATGTCCGCATCACATTCCCTTCAGTCCTGCCGGAGGCCATCTCCAGGATGGAGGAGGAAAGGGTAGCGGTGATGCGGAAAAGACTGGAGGCAGAGCAGGAAGCGGAGCGCAGGTACGGGGAGGAAAGCAGGAAGGACAAGGAGCAGATCGGGGAACTGACCCGGAAACTCGACATCAGCGGGAAACTGGCAGCCAGGCTGGAGGCAGAGAAACAGGAGCTGCAGCAGCGTCTGGAGGAGCTGTCTGCCGGGCCGCGGAATCCGCTCAAAGGCGTCGTCATCATAGAGGATGTCGCGCATGATGTCCGTGCGGCATTCCCGGTTTATGAGGGGCTGAACACTTACGGTTCCGACCCCGGTTCAGGCCTGCATCACCAGATAAAGTTCCGCGTGCGGGGCTATGCCTTCCTGCCTGTCCACTTCAGTGTCCTGACCACGGACAAGGGCCTGAAGATCGAGCCTGCGGAAGGGGTGGAACTGTACCGGAACGGGGGGCTCCTGCAGGAGGCCGCCTATGCCAGGCAGTCCGACAACTTCGTGTCAGGGGACAATAAGATACGTGTAAATATTTCACCGATAGTTTAACCTGGAGACTGCCTTGTGACAGTTTCTTATAATCAGACTAAAGTTATGGCATACAAATTACCTTGGGGGTCTACGCATCCCGGCCTGCTTGTCTATCTTGTGGACCTTTCCGGCTCCATGGCAGGCCACGACAAGATAAAACGCGTAAGCAACACTATATGGGAGGTCATCGACCGGATGGTCCCGTCCTGCCAGGATATGGGTGTATACAAGGAACGTTTCCATCTTGAGGTCATAGGATATAACCAGTACACTTACAACCTCTTTTCCGGAGGGGTCAACGATATGCTCGACCGCCTCGACGGCACGGAGGATACCAGGCAGTTCATTGATACCGGCAAGGAAGGGAAGCCGCAGGGCCTTACCCACATGGCCATGGCCTACGAGAAGGCTGCCGAGATAATAAACAAGTGGATAGCCACCCAGAACGCCAAGGGTGTCCCGGTCCCTGCCCCGGTCGTCATCAATATCACGGACGGGTACCCGGAAGAGTCCGGCCTGAACGATGAACAGGCACGCGAGAAGGCACTCAAGGCGGCAGATGCCCTGAAAAGCATATCGGTGCCGGACGGAAATGTCCTGTTGTTCAACATCCATATCGACGGTGTGGCAGGGAAGGAGCCGGAAATGAAATTGCCGGCGGAACGTCCGGACAACAAAAGGAAATGTTTCCTTTACGATGCCTCGAGTGAACTGAACGACGATTTTGTCAACAGGGCTGTCAGGGCAAGCCTGCCGGCTTCAAAGGGCAGCCGCTTCATGGTCTCCAACATCTCGGACCAGAGCCTGTTGTCGCGTCTTGTAGTCTTCGGTTCCACAGTGTCCGGGTTCAACAAGCCGAACGGGATCAGTGAAGTCCCTATACCATGATTACGGTCGAGTACAAGACTTTTCTCCTGGGAAAGGACAACGAGGACAACGGGCGGCAGGATGCCCTTGCCGTCAACGCCCCGTTGTCCATGTTCGCCGTGGCGGACGGGGTATCCAACTCCTTCCGCCCGGACATAGTGTCCCGTTCCCTGTGTGACATCTTTACAAGGGAGGCAGGCGGCAGGCTTGCACAATGGCCAGCTTTCTGCGAAGAGGTTCTGCTGCCGGCCGTCAGGCAGATATGGGAAAGTGAGGTAAAGGCATATTTTGAAACCTTGTCCGGAAGGCTGCTGCGTCACGAGACCTACAATTATGAAAACTGGAGAGTGGGAGCCTCTACATTCTGCGGCATACAGGTCGACAGGGCGGACGGCAGGCTCTCATACGCGGTGATAGGGGACAGTACCCTGTTCGTGAACTATCTCGACGGGACATTCGGGGAGTACAATTCAAATCCCAGGGTGACAGGGGAGAACGGCGAGGATATCACTGAATATTCCAATGTCACCTCCGCGGTCCTGTCGGATGGCAGCATTGCCGGCGAATGGCATACCGGGGAGCTTGCCCTCGAGGGGGTGGGCTCCGTGGCGCTGATGACCGACGGTATGGCCAAGTGGTTCCAGAAGAGGTGTGCAGGCGGGGAGGCCCCGTTCGACACCCTGTGGAACCTGTCCGGCATGGACGGATTCAGGGCCCTGGCGGAGGAGGCGAGGAAGGGCTACGAGATGGACGATGACCTGGCTGTCATCCTTGTAAGGATTGCCGGGTCGCCGGAGGGTGACGGACCTGCCGACGTAAATTTATTCGGAAGAAAATGGAAAAACTCTCATACGATCTGACAGAGGTTGAGGAGAGCATGAAGGATACCTCCTGTATCCTTGACAGCACTATCAGCCGCACACACAGGACCATCCCAGAGCGGCGGGGCAGGCTCCTGCACCCGACTCCGGGGAGATTCTGTATCGCCTTCCCTATGGACCCGGTCGACGGGCGCGGTTCCCGCATCTGCTACCGGGTGTGGAAGGAGATAATTCCGGATGCCTTCAGGCGTTACCAGTTCATAGGGGAAGGTATCTCGAAGTCCGGGCTGGAGTATTTTTCCGGGTTCAGGTTCATCCAGGAGGCCCTGAAGATGAAATGCGACGGCAGGATTATGCCCGGCATCGTCATGGACTGGATAGAAGGTGTCACCCTGGACAGGTTCCTGAATGAGAAATGGGGAGACCTTGACGAAAACAGCCGCCTTGCGTTCATCCAGGACTTCTACTGTATGTGCTACCGGCTCCGGGAAGCCGGAATAGCCCACGGCGACCTTTCCTGCCTGAACATCATGGTGACCTCGTCGAACAGCATCCGGCTCGTGGACTACGATTCGGTGTATGTCCCCGGCATGGGCAGCCGCTTCTATCAGGTTACCGGAGGCGCGGACGGCTTCCAGCATCCCGGGCGGCTCAATCCCGGGCGGCCGCTTCTTGCAGGCGTGGATGACGACAATTTCTCGGAACTGGTTATAGCCCTGTCTCTCTGGACCGCTTTTTTCGAGCCGTCGGTAACCAGGCTGTACGACGAATCCAATCTCCTTTTCCTTCCGGAGGACCTTTCCGGGAAAACCGGAATCGAGCGTCTGGAACATCTCCGGGGTTCCGAAGGATGGAAGACAGCCGGGAAATACCGTACGAGGTTCACGCACATGGACGTCCTGATGAAAGCCCTGGAAAGTATCCGGGGTCCTGTCTCGCAGGTCCCCTCTCTGCCCGGGCTGGCAGGCCGGGAGGCGATAATGTCAGAGGACTTCTATCCGAAACTGAATGTAGCGCTCACGCATAAGGTGGCCTACTGCACGGCCTGCGGACATAGGTTTCCGGACTACAGTTTAGACTATTGCACGGCCTGCGGTACGAAGCGGCATGTTTACAAGGCATAGTCAGAATCCTGAAACACGTGAGTTCGATGAAATTTAACTTGTTGAATTACATTGAACACCGTTGAGGAGCAGGATATAAAACTGCGACAGGGCTCCCGGAAAGGGAGCGGTTGAGGGTGACGCCCCTTGACAAGGGGCTGTCGCGCAGCGACTGGGGATTAAGATAATAGGATTTCGCAGAAATCCTTAACGACAGTTCGACGAATCCCCTGATGCTGAGTGTAATAATTCGTCGAACTGACGTTAAAACGGAAAATTGCAATGAGTGGAAAATGTTCATCATGCGGGTTTGCCGCAAATCCTGACGGCGCACATTACTGCGGCAAATGCGGAAAACCTCTCGGCAAGGAAAGATATGTCGTGGTGGATGATTCGGAATACAGCCAGCTCAAGTGGTCGAACAATTATCTTCGCGACCAGAATTACGGGCTGCAACGCAGGCTTGATTCGACGTTTTCATCCAGGATGCGCAGGTTTTTCGGCCGGTTCAGATGGAGCGGTATGCCGGAGTGGGTACAGGTCGGGGCCTTTATCCTTCTTCTGGCAGTTGTGGCCGGTGCGTTCTACTGGGGAGCCGGCTATTTCGGGTCGATTATCCTGCCTTCGTCTTCGGAAACCCTTGAAATAGTGGAGGAAAACGGGAGGTACGGGCTCAAGGATACCGGGAGACTGATGTTCAGGACGGTACTTGACTGTGACTATGACCGTATAGATGCAGCAGACGGATGTTTCGTCCTTGTGAAGTCCGGCAGGTACGGCCTGGCGGAAGCCGGAGGAACAGTGGTCGTGGAGCCCGGATTTGATTCGATAGCCGTGATAAACAGGAATGTCATACTTGCTTATTCCGGAGACAAGGTCGGCTGGGTCAACGCCAGGGGAAAGGAGATACTTCCGTGCGAATACTGTGGTATAGTATGGGAAAAAGGCATCGCCCCGGACTGGTCGTTCCAAGTGCCGGGACCGTATCTCGGCAATATCGTGCAGGTGAAGCGGAACAGCGGGGATGAATGGAGCCTGTACAACAGGAAAGGGCGGAAACTCGTCCAGGAGACATACGTTGATGCGGTGCAGACGGGAGTGCCTGACCTGATAAAGGTATATGACGGTTCCGGTTACGGGCTGGTGGATTCTGACGGAAAGCAGGTGCTTCCGTGTGGTTATTCAAGCATATCGCGATTCTCGGCTGAAAGGGCGTGGTGTATCTCCGGCGGAGATACGGCACTATGTGTCAATTCCCGCGGAGAAAAGGTCTTCGAGCTTGATTCCAAGAATATTGACAGGTTCTGGACTTTCTCCGAAGAGGGGACCATAGTCGGGCGGAGCGGTCTGCTTACCTATTATGACCGGGACGGGAATATCATGATCCCTCCGAAATACAGGTATGTCAGGAATGCGGAGGGCGGTTATTACGATCCCTCCTTCAAGAACGGACGCGCAATAGTGCACAATGGCTCCGGATTCGGATACGTGGACACAAAAGGAAACTTCACCCCGGCACCGGACCTGAAATGAGAAGAATATGAGCAGGGAATGTATGCTCCACCGTCCCGGACGATAAGCTGAAGGAGTACAGGCGGCTCGAGAAAGAGGCGGAGGGCAGGGCCGGGAAAAATGGCGTGACCCTGTAAATGCCCTGCCTTCAGAACCTGTCCTTGATGTTGTATTTGTTCCGTTCGGAACTGCTGCGCGAGATCATCTCGGCTATGAAGCCGGACAGGAACAGCTGGATGCCTATTATAAGGGCCACGAGGGCGAGATAGAACAGCGGCTGGTCTGTGACCTGACGGAACTTCAGCCCATGGGCCTGGGCAACGAGCTTGGATATTATCAGCCATACGGCGATGACGCCTCCCGCGAGGAAGGTCAGTGTCCCCGTAAGCCCGAAGAAGTGCATCGGCTTCTTCCCGAAGGTTCCCAGGAACCACAGCGACAGCAGGTCCAGGAAGCCGTTGATGAAGCGGTTAATGCCGAACTTGCTTTTCCCGTATTTCCTCTTCTGGTGGTGCACCGGCTTTTCCGTTATCCTGTCGAAGCCGGCGTTTTTCGCGAGGTAAGGTATGTAGCGGTGCATCTCGCCGTACACTTCGATGCTCTTGACGACCTCGCTGCGGTAGGCCTTCAGCCCGCAGTTCATGTCGTGCAGCTTCAGTCCGGTTATCATCCTCGCCACGGCGTTGTACAGCTTCGAGGGCAGGTTTTTTGTCAGCTTGTTGTCCTTCCTGTGCTGCTTCCAGCCCGAGACAATGTCGTACCCGTCCCTGACTATCATCCCGTACATTTCCGGAATCTCTTCCGGGGAGTCCTGCAGGTCGGCGTCCATGGTCACAACGACACGGCCTTCCGCAGCCTCGAAGCCGCAGAACAGGGCTGCAGACTTGCCGTAGTTCCTCCTGAAGGAAATGCCCCGGATATGGCTGTCCTCCGACGCCAGCTCCTGTATCTTCTCCCATGAGCCGTCCCTGCTGCCGTCATCGACCATTATGACCTCGTAGCTGTAGCCCTCCTTCTCCATCACTTTCCTGATCCAGGCTGAAAGCTCGGGAAGGGACTCCACTTCATTGTAGAGGGATATCACTATGGACAAGTCCTTGGTATACTGTGTTTCCATCTCCTATTCTCCTTTTTTGTCCATGAAAGACGAAAACGGGTCCTTGCGGGGGATGGACACCGACAGTATCGCGGAGAGCACGACCCCGTAAAGGAAGCTGTAGATGAGCGTGGAGAAGAACATTATCTGCGGATAGTAGTCCTCTATCTTCTGCAGCATTGCCCTGGTGTTCTCGTCCAGCATGTTCCCGTACATCTGGTAGTACAGGTCCATCTGCCTGGTGACTGTCTCCGGGGATATGAACGACACGTCGAAAAACATTGCTGCCGAGAATATTATGCTCGAGGCGAGGGCAAGCATCCTGCCGTACTTTGCCGTGGTGCGGTTGGTGACGCCGTCAAAGTTCCCGGCGAGCCTCTCCATGAAGAACTTCATCAGCCAGATGCAGCCGCCGAACTGCACAAGCCATATAATGCCGTTCAGGACGGCAGTCCCGGCCGTCGCTGTCCCGGTTGATGATATTGCCTGGGACAATATCCTGCAGGCCGCGGTGAAGAGCCCCAGCAGGAGCCCGTTCCTGGCCGCCTTGTTCCATAGAATCCTGGATGAAACGGAATTATCCATAAATTGAAAGGTAGTAATAATTGTTGCCGACACGGTGCCTCTTAATGGCTGCCCTGTCCTGCGGATGCAAAGATAGGAAAATATAGCGGACGTGCCAAGACCGGATTGTGCAGCTTGACTATGTCCCCGCAAATTTTATTTGTGGTGCCGGCACGCAATATAAGAAAAAAGTTGTACCTTTGCACCCTTGTATTAAAGTATGGAAGATATGATTAATGTAACATTTCCTGACGGGAGCGTAAAACCGTACGAGAACGGCATTACCGCTTACCAGATAGCTCAGGGCATCAGTCCGAAACTCGCGGCGGAAGTCCTTGCCGCGGCTGTGAAATATGATGGGGATGCCGCAGGAAAAACGATTATATACGATCTCGACCGTCCTATAGGCGCGGACTGCTCGATCAGGCTCCTGAAATGGGAGGATGACGAGGGCAGGCACGTCTTCTGGCACTCGTCTTCACACCTGATGGCCGCGGCCCTCGAAAGCCTCTACCCGGGAGTGAAGTTCGGCATCGGGCCGGCCATAGAGAACGGGTTCTACTATGATGTGGACCTCGGGGACAGGCAGATTACGGAAGCCGACCTCAAGGCCGTGGAAGACAAGATGATGGAGCTTGCCCGTACCAAGGAGCACTTCGTCCGCAGGGAAGTCCCGAAGGACGAGGCCCTGAAGACATTCGGGGACAAGGGCGATGAATACAAGTGCGAACTCATCGGCGAACTCGAGGACGGGACCATATCGTTCTATACCAACGGGGATTTCACTGATCTCTGCCGCGGCCCTCACCTGAGGGACACGTCGCTCATCAAGGCCGTGAAGCTTACATCCATCGCCGGGGCCTACTGGAGAGGCGACGAGAAACGCAAGATGCTCACGAGGATATACGGGATCACCTTCCCGAAGAAATCCATGCTCGACGAATACCTCGCGATGCTGGAGGAGGCAAAGAAGAGGGACCACCGTAAACTCGGCAGGGAGATGGAGCTCTTCACTTTTTCCGCACGCGTGGGGCAGGGTCTCCCGCTGTGGCTGCCGAAGGGTGCGGAACTGAGGGAAAGGCTCGAGAACTTCCTCCGGAAGATCCAGAAATCCTACGGCTATCTCCCTGTCATCACCCCTCATATCGGGAACAAGGACCTGTATGTGACGTCGGGGCATTATGCGAAATACGGGAAGGACTCTTTCCAGCCTATACACACCCCGCAGGAGGGCGAGGAATTCCTGCTCAAGCCGATGAACTGCCCTCACCACTGCGAGATCTACAGGTCGAAGCCGAGGTCCTACAAGGACCTGCCGCTGCGTTTCGCAGAGTTCGGCACCGTGTACCGCTACGAGCAGAGCGGGGAGCTCCACGGGCTTACAAGGGTCCGCGGCTTCACACAGGACGATGCGCACCTGTTCTGCCGTCCGGACCAGCTCAAGGAAGAGTTCTGCAAGGTAATAGACATTATTCTCTATGTCTTCAAGACCTTGAATTTCAATGAATACATAGCACAGGTGTCCCTCCGGGACCCGGACAACCGGGAGAAATACATCGGGACGGACGAGAACTGGGCGAAGGCCGAGCAGGCCATTATCGACGCCGCGGCCGAAAAGGGGCTGAAGACTGTCGTGGAGACAGGGGAGGCCGCATTCTACGGGCCGAAGCTCGACTTCATGGTCAAGGACGCCCTTGGAAGGAAATGGCAGCTCGGGACAATCCAGGTGGACTACAACCTTCCGGAGAGGTTCGAGCTCGAATATACCGGCAGCGACGGGAAGAAGCACAGGCCTGTCATGATACACAGGGCTCCGTTCGGTTCCCTCGAGAGGTTCGTGGCGGTATTGCTCGAGCATACAGGAGGCAAGCTTCCTCTCTGGCTTACCCCGGAGCAGGTCAAGGTGCTGCCTGTCAGCGAAAAATTTGCTGATTATGCAAAAAAAGTTTGCGATTTGCTGAATAATTCCGATATTCGCGCCTCAATCGACGACCGTAACGAGACGATAGGGAAGAGAATAAGGGAGAGCGAGTTGCAGAGGGTGCCTTTCCTTGTCATCGTTGGCGAGAAGGAGATGGAGGCCGGCGCAGTTTCCGTGAGGAGACAGGGCGGGAAGGATGAAGGCCAGATGAAGACAGAGGATTTCATCGCCCTTGTCAGGAAGGAAGTGGACGAGATGCTCTCGTAGGCTTATATACATTTTATTATTAACTTAATTTAGGAGGATAATTTTATCGCAGCGCCATTTAAACCATCCGCGCCGAAATTTTCGGGACCGAGGCCGAACAATAACGGTCCACAGGGCGCGGGTCGCCCCTTTCCTGGCGGAAGAAGACCGAAAAGGGACGATGACGGATTGAGAATCAATGAGGAAATCACTGTTCCCAAGGCTCGTCTTGTAGGAGACAACATACCGGAACAGGGGATATATTCTATTTCAGAAGCCTTGAAGAAGGCGGATGAGCTTGGACTTGACCTTGTGGAAATTACAGCCAAAGCGGATCCTCCTGTGTGCAAGATAATCGACTACCAGAAGTATCTGTACCAGCAGAAGAAGAAGGCCAAGGAGATGAAGGCCAATTCTACGAAGGTGGTCATAAAGGAAATAAGGTTCGGCCCGAACACTGACGAGCATGATTTCCAGTTCAAGCTGAAGCATGCCGTCGGCTTCCTCGAGGAAGGCTCCAAGGTGAAGGCCTCAGTCTTTTTCAAGGGCAGGTCCATCCTTTATGTGGACCAGGGAGAGAAGCTCCTCCTCAGGTTTGCCCTGGAACTCGAGGAATACGGCCGTGCGGAACAGATGCCGAAACTCGAGGGCAAGAGGATGATGATGATGATTGCCCCTATAAAGAAAAAATAGTCCGGACTGTCCGGATTAAATATTATTAACAGTCAAAAAGTTTAACTATGCCAAAGACAAAGACCAACTCCGGTTCAAAAAAGCGTTTCACGCTTACCGGAACGGGAAAGATCAAGAGAAAGCATGCTTACAAGAGCCACATTCTCACGAAGAAGACCAAGAAGCAGAAAAGGAACCTGACCCATGTCAGCCTCATTGCTCCGGCTGATACAGGAAGGGTAAAGGCTCTGCTGGGAATCTAATCAACATTTATGTCAAACTTGGAATGCAGTAGAAAAGCTCCGTTGACGGACACTGCCTCCATAAAACAGTTAAATTTATGCCAAGATCGGTAAATTCAGTTGCTTCAAGAGCACGCCGCAAGAAAATTCTCAAGAAAACCCGCGGTTACTTCCTATCAAGGAGGAATGTATGGACGGTAGCGAAGAACACCTATGAGAAGGGTCTCACATACGCCTACCGTGACCGCAAGACCAAGAAACGTAATTTCCGCGCACTGTGGATCCAGAGGATAAACGCTGCCGCACGCCAGTACGGCATGACTTATTCCCAGTTCATGGGCAAGCTCGGGAAACAGAACATCGGTCTGAACCGCAAAGTGCTTGCAGACCTTGCTATGAACAATCCTCAGGCATTCGAGGCTATTGTAAATTCAGTTAAATAGTTCTTTTGACAATGGGCTGGAAGGAATTCTATCATAACAGGTGGGTAAGGTTCGGGTTCTGGGCCTTGCTGTATCTGTTGTGGGTTATCTGGCTCGGAAACTATTGGTGGCTTTTCGGCCTTGCCGTGATATTCGACCATCACATCACCAGGAAGGTGAAGTGGGCTTTCTGGAAGAAACGCTACAAGGAAGGGGAGAAGCGCAACCCGCTCTTCGAATGGCTCGATGCCATAATTTTCGCGGTGATTGTCGTTACCTTCATCAATATTTTCTTTTTCCAGGCATTCAAGATTCCTTCTTCCTCGATGGAAAGCTCCCTGATGACAGGGGACCATCTGTTCGTCAGCAAGCTGACCTACGGTCCGAGAATGCCGCGTACCCCTCTTACCGTCCCTTTCACGCACAACGTCCTGCCGTGGGGCCAGGAATCCTATTCCACCCTAATACAGAGCAGGTACCGCAGGCTGAAAGGATTCAGGCAGGTGCGCAGGGGTGACTATGTGGTGTTCGGTTTCCCGAACGGGGATACCGTCCTGACCAAGGTCCCGGCTGAAGATTATTATGCGATGTGCCGTACCATAGGCCGCGAGAACGTCATTTCCTATTACGGTCCCGTGAAGGTACGTCCCATGGACAAGAAGGACCACTACGTGAAGCGGTGCGTGGCCGTGCATGGCGATACGCTTGAGATACGGGACGGTCTTGTGTATGTGAATTCGGAGCCGCTGGATGTATGGCCCGGTGTCCAGAATTCCTATCGCGTGATAACCGACGGGCAGAGGATAAATCCTGTCAACCTGGAGTCCCTCGGGCTCAACACGGCCGAACTGTGGTACGACCAGCAGCTGCCGGGCTATCCCTACATGCCGCTGACCGCAGAGCGTCTGGAGAAGGTGAGGAACTACCCTAACGTGGTTTCTGTGGAGCCTAACATCGATGTCTATCCTCCGGATGACCCGGATTCCTATCTGACCATCTTCCCGTTCTCGCAGGACTACAGATGGACGAGGGACAATTTCGGACCGCTGTGGATTCCCGAGAAGGGAGCTACGGTTGCCCTTGATTCCCTCAGCCTGCCCCTTTACGAGAGGATAATCACGGCCTATGAGGGGAACACCCTCGAGGTGGAGGCGGACGGCAGGATCCTGATCAACGGCAAGGAGGCCCGGAACTATACTTTCAGGCAGGATTATTTCTTCATGATGGGTGACAACAGGCACAATTCCCTGGACTCAAGATACTGGGGGTTCGTACCGGAGGACCACATAGTCGGGAAGCCGGTTGTGGTGTGGTTGTCGACCGACAGGAATAAGCCTTTCCCTAAGAACATCAGATGGGGGCGTTTCTTAAAAATCGTCTGAATTCTTGTATTTTAGAATTTTTTTAGCGATATTTGCAGCCCCTTTTTGTGGAGTTCTTTACATTTTGGAGTCTTGACCGTGAGGCACAGGACTTTTCATGAGTGAAAAATTAAAAAAGTTATATACAATGGCAAAGGTTTGTCAAGTTACAGGTAGAAAGAGAATGGTCGGAAACAATGTTTCCCATTCCAAGAAGCGCACGAAGCGCATTTTTGCTATCAATCTGAAGACCAAGAAGTTCTGGTCGGAGGCGGAGCAGCGTTTCGTTACGCTCAAGGTTTCATGCAAGGGCATGAGGAATATCGAGAAGAACGGTCTGGATGCAACAATCAAGACTGCGCAGAGAAAGGGATATATCAACATTGTTTAATTCCGTGAGTTATGGCAAAGAAAGCAAAAGGTAACAGGGTGCAGGTCATTTTGGAGTGCACTGAACAGAGGGAAAGCGGTGTACCTGGAATGTCAAGATACATCACGACCAAGAATAAGAAGAACACTACTCAGCGTCTGGAGCGTATGAAATATAATCCATACCTCAGGAAGGTCACACTTCATCGCGAAATCAAATAACACGGGGGATTGAATTATGGCAAAGAAAGCAGTTGCAACCTTCAGTGCCAAGTCAGGCGCTAAGACAATGGTAAAGTGCATACGCATGGACAAGTCTTCCAAGACAGGAGCCTATATGTTCAAGGAGGAGCTTGTCGAGGCTGAAAAAGTGAAGGATTTCTTCGCGAAGAAATAATTCTCTTCGGAGCAGGGTCCCGGTACCCAAAAGCTTTAACAAGTCCCGTAGGGACCGCACCGGGTAGGTGCGAGATCCCCTAACCGAGTGGTAAGCCGAGTGGCATATCGGAATGTATTCCGATATGTCCGAGGCGGAACGAGGAAAAGCAATGAAATTGCTTAATAGGGGTCGTGAGCGGTTTATGAGAATGTCCGGTGGACATTCGAAAGCGAGCAGAGGGGGTTAGGATGGGTCC